>CAYPVT010000001.1:0-50641 GCA_964414265.1 uncultured Candidatus Saccharibacteria bacterium
GACTCGAACCAAGATACTCGCCTCCAGAGGGCGATGTCCTACCATTAGACGATCCGGCAATATTAGATAAACAGCTTTTGGCTGATAGCTGTTAGGTTACAAGAAAAAGCAAAAAAACTCTAGTCCTCGCAGGGTTACTATGTAAAACTATTTCTTATGTCTCTTAAGAGACGCTCTCAAGAAAGCCGTAAAAAGCGGATGTGGCGCAAATGGTGTCGCTTGAAATTCTGGGTGAAACTGTGTGCCTAAGAAAAACGGATGTTTACGTTTTGGTAATTCCGCAATTTCCATCAATTTTCCGTCTGGAGAACGACCAGAGAAAACAAGTCCGGCGTTTTCTAATCGTTCAACATACTCATGATTAACCTCGTATCGGTGTCTGTGGCGCTCTGAAACTTCTTTCGTGCCATATGCTTCGCGAGCAACTGTCCCATCTTTCAAGACCGCTTTATAAGAACCAAGTCTCATACTCCCGCCGTAATCGCGATTTTTTAATTTTTCTTTTTGTTCTGGCAAAATATCAATTACCAAATCATCTGCCTCGGGATCTATCTCGGCGGTATTCGCTTTCTTTAAACCGAGAACATTTCTTGCATATTCAATAACAATAAGTTGCATTCCATAACAAAGTCCAAGATATGGAATCTTCTTTTCGCGGGCATATTTAATCGCCAAGAGTTTTCCGGCAATACCTGATTCACCAAACCCCCCAGGAACAACGACTCCGTCGTATTTATCAAGCTGTTTAACTTTCCTTGGGTCTATCTCAAAATCTTTAGAGTTTATCCAAGTAAGGACTGGGCGCTTTTTTAAATGATATGCAGAAAACTTTATTGCCTCAATCACGGAAATATATGAATCCGCCAAGACGAAATCTCCGGTATCAAAATATTTTCCAACCACTGCTATTTTTATTTCATCTTTAAACTTTCCGACACCATCAAAAAACTTTTTCCAATCTGCTAGATCAGCGCCGTTCTTCGCCTTCACTTTTAATTTCTTTAACAAAATTTCACCCAAATGGTCTCGTTCTAGATTTAATGGAATATCATAAATACTATCAACATCTGGAGCGGAAATAACACAATCTGGAGAAACATTACAGAAAAGCGCTAGCTTATCTTTTCTCTTTTTATCAATCGCCCCCTGACTTCGCGCCACAATAATGTCTGGGTGAATACCGGCGCTTGAGAGAGCGCGAACAGCGTGCTGGGTTGGTTTTGTCTTCATTTCTCCAACTTTCGATGGCACGGGAAGATAAGAGACAATTACGAAAGCTATGTCATCTGGCTTGCGGAGTTTCATCATACGAGCAGCTTCAAGGAATAAAATGTTTTCATATTCACCAACTGTTCCGCCGATTTCAATAACAACGATATCAGCGTTTGCACGAGCTCCTGCGCGTTCAATACGCCCAATAATTTCAAGCGGAATATGTGGCACCACCTGCACACACTTACCGCCGTATTCTAAGTTTCGTTCTTTTTTGATAACAGCCTCGTAGACACGCCCCGTTGTCATGTAATTAGCGCGAGAGAGTTTTATTCCCAAGAAACGCTCGTAATTACCCATGTCTTGATCGGTCTCAAAACCATCTTCAAGCACGAAAACCTCGCCGTGCTCTGTTGGATTCATGGTGCCAGCATCCACGTTTACATACGGGTCAATTTTAATCGCGGTCACTTTAAGACCGCGGGATTGTAAGATTTTTCCTATTGATGAGACAGTTACCCCCTTGCCGACTCCTGATATCACGCCTCCTACCACAAAAATGTATTTTGTTTTGTTTCTTTTCATTACATTATTTTATTATCTTAAATATTTCCTAACGGCAAGGACGCTCGATATCGCACCCAAAAGCACTCCGGACAAAAGCAAAATGAAAGCTATCTCCAAGAAATTGGACATGTAATAATCAAAAATATTTATTCCGCCAAAAAAGTTTGTGGTTGTTTCTCCAAACCAAATAGTCGTCGGAACAAAAAGTATCAAAGCAAAAACTGCAGAGAAAATTCCATATATAATTCCGCCGACAATAAATGGACCACGCACGTAAGAATCGTTTGCTCCAACAAGTTGCATAATGCCAATCTCCTCTCTTGCAACATAGATGACGAGACGGATTGTGTTGAAGGTAATTAAAATAGAAAGTATTGCGAGCGCAAACGCGACACCAAAACCAATTTTTTTAGAACCATTAATAATGCCGGAGAGACGTTCTATAACACTTTTGTTTTGATTGTAATTAATTTTATCAATAAGACCACCGGACTCTGCACCCAAACTATCACTCTGCAAAAATCTAACAACCGATTCATATTGCGAAGGGTCCTTTGCTTTAATATTTAGCGATGCGCCAAGAGGATTATCGCCCAATTCATCAAGAGCCTGAAGAGTCAAATAATCATTTTCGTGGCGTTTCTTAAATTGTGCGAGTGCTTCGTCGCGAGAAGTGTAATTAACAGAAGAAACTTCTGGAAGTGCTTCTAATTTTTTCTTTATCGAAAGAATCTTTGATTCATCGGTTGCGATTGTGAAATATGTATTAACATCAACGCGATCTTTAATCTGCATTAGAGTGTAATCCAAAACTGCCTGCAAAAAAATTAGTGAACCAAGAAAATAGAGAGTTACTGTGAAGATAAAAACTGAAGAGAGGGAGACAGTGCCAGTGCGCCAAAAGTTGGTTATGCCGGCTTTTATGATACGTCTCAAATCTGTCCAAATCATGTCTTCCGCATTATATCAGAAACCAGAAGTGCGGACAAAATTCCCAAAATTACATCACGTAACGCCCCTTCTCGTCATCTCGAGAAATCCTTCCGTTCTCCATTGTTACCACTCTTTTCCCTAAAGAATCAATAACTCCTTTGTTGTGAGTGGTTAAAATAACGGTCGTGCCGAGATCGTTGATTTTTTTCAAGATTTGGATGATTTCTTGTGTGTTTATAGGATCGAGATTACCTGTTGGCTCATCGGCAATCAAAACATCTGGTTGATTTATTATAGAGCGCGCAATAGCGACTCTCTGGCGTTCCCCACCAGAAAGCTGATGAGGGAAATTCCACCTCTTTAAACCAAGATCAACGAGCTCTAGTGCGTGAGGGACATCTGAGGCAATCTCTTCATCGCTACGTCCGGCAGCCTCCATAGCAAAAGCAATATTTTCATATGCAGTTTTGTTTGGCAAAAGCTTAAAATCTTGAAAAACCACACCAATTCGTCTGCGGTATGTTGGTATTTCCTTCCCACGAAGGGTTTGCACATCTATCGATTCAAAAAAAACTTTGCCCGCTGTTGGCTTTTCCTCAACCATAAGCATTTTAAGAAGGGTGGTCTTTCCGGCGCCAGAATGACCCACAATAGAAACGAATTCCCCTGGGGAGATTGTGATGGTAACGTCTTCAAGAGCTACTGATTGGTCTTTATATATTTTTGAAACTTTATCAAAATAAATCATTATTAGTTTTTAGCTTCCAGGAATTACTGTTGGCTTTTGATACTCGGGTATTATAGCAAAAAAATTGCTAGGTGGTAAAAAACTAGAGTCCTTTTTCTGCTTCAATAAACTCTTCCAATTTTCCTTCTTCCAAAACTCCGTCCACATCCCCCGTTTCTACGCCAGTTCTGTGGTCTTTAACCATTTTATAGGGGTGTAAAACATATGAACGAATTTGATTACCCCATTCAACCTCAGTTGTTTTCGAAACATACATTCCACTTTCTCTCGACTTTCGCTCATCTTCCATTTTCTTAAATAATTTCCCTCGCAAAATCTGCATGGCCCGCGCGCGGTTCTGCTCTTGAGAACGTTCCGTCTCGGCATGAACCGCAATGTTTGTCGCCAAATGCACTACCCGGACGGCAGTCTCTCTCTTATTTACGTTTTGCCCACCAGGGCCAGACGAGCGCGCAAATTCAACCCTTACATCTTCTGGAGCAATCTCGACATCACCTTCGTTTCCTTCTTCAAAATCCGGAATAACTTCAACCATTGAAAATGAGGTGTGGCGAAGTTTTTTAGCATTAAACGGAGAAATACGAACAAGTCGGTGAACACCAGATTCATTTTTTAACGAACCATATACATTTTTTCCGCTAATTTCGATTGTGATATTACGATACCCTCCTAAATCATTTTTGTTTTCATGCACAATGTGTGAAGTCCACCCTTTTTTCGCGAAAAATCTTTCATACATACCAAAAAGTATTCTTGAAAAATCTTCGGAGTCATCACCGCCAGCTCCAGAAAAAATAGTCATAACAGCATTCCCTTTATCGTACCGAGACGCACCCTCAAGATCATTTTTTAATTGCTGAAATTCTTTTAATATTGCTTGTGCTGTGGCCTTGTCATTCCAAAAATCCGCTCCCGCCATCTGGGCTTCGATTTCTGTTATGCGTTTTTCTATAGACTGTTTATCTTTCATTTTGGAGCCGAAGGGGAGAATCGAACTCCCGACCTCTACTTTACGAAAGTATTGCTCTACCAACTGAGCTACTTCGGCTTTTTTATCTTTAATAATAATTTTGCTTCTTTTGATCTTTTGCTTAGAACACGCCCGCGCCCATTCCCTCTGTTAAGAGCAGCGTAAGTTGGTGTTAATGAGTCACAGTTTGGACAAATCAGACGAAGATTTTCCTCCGTATTGTTACGCCAATTACCATCTATATGGTCAGCAACCAACGGAACTTGTCCTGTTTTTGAATTAATTTCTGACCATCCACACAAATGGCACTTATTATTAAATTTTCTCCGTAAATACCTTTTTACGTGATTACAAACTACGCCAATATTCCTTAAACCACTTTCTTTGCCATTTTTCCACCTATCAATATATGACAAAAACTGATACTCAGATTGACACACGTTGCTACAGTATTTATATCCAGTACGCGCTGTTGTTTTGTTGCACACAAGACAGTTAGTTCTTGGTTTTTTCGACCTAGGCATAACTTAAGTTTACCTATTTTAACGACCAGTGCAATGTTTTACTACTGGTCGTCATTTGAAATATACACCTAAGCAAGTTTATATACCCCAAATGGAGCCGTTGTCCGGGATTGGTCACGCATAAAATTTTGCTAAATTTTTGCGCTACCCCGCCTCGCGCCGTCGCGCTCCGGCTTTCAATCCCGTACACCAGTAAAATTATTTACTGGTTACAACCCAGAGCCGTTGTCCGGGATTGAACCGGAGACCTCGTCATTACCAATGACGTGCTCTACCAACTGAGCTACAACGGCAAACCAAACACGCAGAAATAGTAATCTATTTCTGCGTTTTCTCAAAGCGAACGGGATTAACTTTGCGCGGCCAATGGGACTTGGCTAGTCGTATTTTTCCTGACTGAAAAATCGCCCAGCCCGCCCTCGCGGTTTTTGCCTTTCGCTACGCTCAAACAAAAACATCGCTCCGGGCTTCAAGTACCACCGCAAGACACTCAAGTGTCTTGCTTTGTCACGCAAAATTAAATCCCCTTTCGGGGATTAATTTTGCGCGGCCAATGGGACTTGGCTAGTCGTATTTTTCCTGACTGAAAAATCGCCCAGCCCGCCCTCGCGGTTTTTGCCTTTCGCTACGCTCAAACAAAAACATCGCTCCGGGCTTCAAGTACCACCGCAAGACACTCAAGTGTCTTGCTTTGTCACGCAAAATTAAATCCCCTTTCGGGGATTAATTTTGCGCGGCCAATGGGACTTGAACCCACAACCTCTCGCGTGACAGGCGAGTGCTCTAACCAGTTGAGCTATGGCCGCATTTTATTCTTCAAAAATCTTCTACCCGTAGCAGATTTTAAATATTTCTCTCGAAGAATTGCCTCCTTTCGAGTTTCATATTTTTCCACATAAACTATTTTAGCCCCAATCATACCTTTTGTGGATTTTGTATGACCACTACAATGTTCTCTAAAACGTCTTACAAGATCTTCAGTTTGACCTTTATAGACCTTACCATTCTTATCTTGTAAAACGTATACAAAAAACATTTTGACCAGTTGAGCCCCGCCCGTACCGAACGAATTCGGTCCGTTCGGGCGGGTATGGCCGCATTTTCGATTTTTTAAAACCGAGTGCCGATGAATGGAATCGGACCATTGTCTAAGGCTTATGAGTCCTTCGTTCTACCATTGAACTACATCGGCAATGAACACAAGCTAACATAAAAGTAATAATCACTCAAACACAAAAACGAAATTCTACTTATTATTGCATTATAGAATAGCCCTATCGGTCACGGCTCTTCTGCTTCGCTAAAGCTCCGCGACGAAGGTCGCGACCCCGCCTCGCCGTCGCTTAGGCGACATGCTCCGGCCTTCGAGTCGGGACGTAAGCAAAGAAGTTTGCTTACTCCTCCTCCGTCGTCACTTCGTTCCTAGTTGCGGGGGCCCGACTCGAACGGGCGCCTCAAGGTTATGAGCCTTGCGAGATACCACTTCTCCACCCCGCTATATAATTTCTCAGTTTTTAACTGAAAAGGCCTGTCTCTACAGGCGTTCGTGCTTATAATACCCCAAAAACAAAAAATTTCAACTAAATTCTACAAATACTCAAACTCACGGAAGACCTGCTCATATAAACCAATAACTCTTTTTGTTTCAGCATAGGTCAGCTTGAAACCGGAACTTTCGTGAACAATTTTATTACGCACCATATGTGCTTCCCAAGCACTCCGCAAACTTTGAAAATCTGAAGGTTCAACCGCCTTCAAACGCTCCCCTAAGTCTTCTCCATCATAGCCCATTTTTCTTACAAGTTCGTCTAAAATATTATCAGCTTCAATAACGGCAAATTTCCAGTCTGCTTCATTATCACTATCTAAGTGATTTTGAACTACATCCCAACGCTCGTTTCTAATCTTCTCGCCATCATCTTTTATTTCAATAATCGTTAATTTGTCTTCTTCTTCTTTCCGTATTTCACGAAGACGAAGAAAACAATAAACAATTCCCACAATAAGAAAAACAGTCAGTATTTGCAGGATATTTTTTAAGGTCAAAAAAAATTCACTAAATGAAACACCTGGAATACCACCAGAAAGAAACAAATAAATATTATTTAAACCCTGGTAAATTAAATTAAAAAAATACTCCAGATTTAAATAATTAATTTCATCCCCTTTTCCCAACTTTGTTAGTGTTTCTTGGTCTAACATATTATTCGCGGATTAATTCAAACTTCTTTCCTAATTCAAAAAGTGTTTCTTCTCTACCGTGCCCCGCAATAAACTGAATTCCAAGCGGAAGTTTTTCCTCTGTAAATCCTGATGGAATAGAAATCGCTGGTACTCCTGCTAAGTTTACAGGAACTGTGAAAATATCGGCAAGATACATCGCAAGTGGGTCCTCTGATTTCTCACCTATTTTAAAAGCCGGCACTGGAGAAGTCGGCGTTGCGATAACATCAACCGAACCAAAAGCTTTCTTGAAATCCTCGTTTATGAGAGCCCTCACGCCATTTGCTTTATTGTAATAAGCATCATAATACCCAGAAGAAAGAACGTAAGCTCCGAGCATAATTCTTCGGCGAACCTCGCGCCCAAATCCGTCGCCACGAGTTTTCATATAAGAACCCAAAACGTCGCCACCATCTTCCGAAAGACCAAAACGTACACCGTCAAAACGCGCCAGATTTGTTGAAGCTTCCGCTGGCATCAAAATATAATAAACGGCCAATGAGTGTTTTAAGCTTGGTAAATCAATATCTTTTATTTCCGCACCAGATTTTTCCAAGAGATTAAGAGATTTTTCAAAGTTTGAAAGCACTTCTTTATCTATACCTTCGGTAAAAATAAAATTTCGAGGAACACCTATTACCAATTTCTCTTTCTTATTTTCAGTTTTATAGAAATCATCCGGCAAAGAAGTACTATCCATTCCATCGTGGCCTGAAATAGCTTTGAACAAAATCTCTGCATCACCAACTGTTTTTGCAAACGGACCAATCTGATCAAGAGAAGAACCCATCGCCATAAGTCCGAAACGTGACACACTGCCGTATGTAGTTTTTAAACCAACAACTCCACAGAGTGACGCCGGCTGTCTAATAGAACCACCAGTGTCAGAACCAAGCGCGCCCAAAACACTCCCCATAGCAACGGCGGCGGCAGACCCGCCCGAAGAACCACCCGCAACTCTCGATAAATCATGTGGATTTTTTGTTACACCAAACGCGGAATTTTCCGTGGAACCGCCCATGGCAAATTCGTCCATGTTTGTTCTTCCAATAAAAATCGCTCCATTTTTTTTAAGTTGCTTGATGACAGTCGCATCATATGGCGCCACATAGCCTTCAAGTATTTTCGAAGCCGCAGTAACACGGCGACCCTCTATAAGAATATTATCTTTTACAGCAAGAGGAATTCCGAGGAGCATTCCTTTCCCACCATTTTTTCTTTCCTCGTCTGCTTTTTTTGCTTGCTCTATTGCATCATCAAAAACTTCGAGATAGGCGTGAATGTCTCCCTCTTTTTCGGAAATAATATTTAATGAACTTTTTACCAAATCAACTGATGAAAAATCTCCGTTTGAGAGTCCTTTCAATGCTTCTTCTATTGTTAACTTGTTTAAATCAACTGACATGTTTAAAAAACTTGTTTAACTTTCAAATACCCGTCTTCCGTATCTGGGGCATTATTTAAAATGGCTTCAGTGTAAAGACCACTTTCGTGTGGCTCTCCGTCTTCACGCATAACGTTCCTTAAAAGACCAGCTTCAAGAACACGTTCTCCCACTGAAACTTTTTCAATTTCAGAAACATAACTCAAAATTGAGTCGAATTCCAAGGCGAGCTTTTCTTTTTCCTCATCGGTAAGGGAAAGACGCGAAAGCTTTGCTAATTTATCTAAATCTTCTTTCTTCATAAGCTAAATCATAGCTGATTTTAGAGTAAACTCAAAAATTCAGTCTCGTTTAATACTTTCACTCCTAATTTTTGAGCCTCGGTAAATTTAGACCCAGGCTCCTCTCCTGCCACCACATAATCGGTATTTTTAGAAACTGAGCTCGAAATATTTCCTCCCAAAGATTTTATTTTTTCTTTCGCCTCGTTTCTTCCCATCGAAGAAAGAGTTCCAGTTAAAACAAAGGTTTTCCCAAAGAATTTTCCACGCGGTTTTGGTTTTCCTTTTTCAATTTTAACTCCTCGTTCAAGATATCCCTCAATAATTTTTTGGTTATGCCCATCCTTAAAAAAGTCGGCAACGCTTTTTCCAACAACTTCGCCGATTCCAGGAACCAACGAAAGCTCTTCTTCTTTTGCTTTCATAATTTTTTCAAGCGTTAAAAAGTATTCGGCTAAAAGAGAGGCTGTTTCCTCGCCAACATGCCTTATCCCGAGCGCCACGATGAATTTTGAAAGTGAAATATTTTTCTTAGCCTGAATTTCTTTGATTAACTTATTCGCGGAGATATCAGCAAAACGTTCAAGCTCTATAACATCATCCACTGTCATAGAAAAAATATCTGCCGGCCCTTGGATTATTTTTTCATCCAAAAGAAGCTCTATGGTTTGCGGACCAAAACCATCAATGCCAAAGGCGCGCGCGGAGTGGAGTACCCGTTCTCGGTCTTGAGCAAAACAATTTCTATTCGAACAAACAATTGCAACTTCGCCAGACTTTCGCATTACCTTCGCCCCGCAAACAGGACAAATCTCTGGGGGAACAATTTCTTTAGAATTTTTAGGACGAAGATTTTTTAAAACCTCTTTTACTTTTGGAATGATTTCTCCCGCTTTATATATAACAACCGTGTCCCCAACTCTAACATCAAGGCGTTTAATTTCGTCGGCATTATGAAGCGAGGCGTGTTTTACTGTGGTGCCTGCAATTAGAGTTGGTTTTAATGTTACAACCGGCGTAAGAGCCCCTGTTCTTCCAACAAGCCACTCCACAGCCTCAACAACGCTTGTTGTCTCCTCTGCTGGGAATTTATAAGCAACAAGGCCTCGTGGGGTTTTCCCGACGACACCGAGTGACTTAAAAACAGCATTATCGTTAACTCTCACAACCGTGCCATCTATCCAATAATCAAGTTTATTGCGCTTACCTTTAACATCACCAAAAAACTGCTCGACTTCTTTTAGATTAGTCGCAACTTTTCCCAAGGGGTTTGTTTTAAAGCCTAACTCTTTAATTATTTGCCACTCTTCATCGTGTGTTTTTTCTCCATGTTCACTAACCAAATCCCATGCCGAAAAATCAAGTGGACGCCCTGCAGTTATTTTTGAATCAAGTTGTCGAACACTTCCTGCCGCGGCGTTTCTTGGGTTGGCAAATTCCACTTGCCCGGCTTTTTTTAATTCTTTGTTTAATTTTTCAAACGCTTTCAGTGGAAAAAATATTTCTCCTCGAACAACAACGTGCTCAAAATTATAAAAACGGCCTTTAGGTTTTGTAAGAACGAGTGGCACAGATAGAATTGTACGAATGTTTTGCGTAATGTCTTCCCCGATGACTCCATCCCCTCTAGTTGATGCTGTTTTTAAAACTCCATTTTCATAAACAAGTTCAACGGCAAGTCCATCTAATTTAACCATGCAAAAAAATGGCGCTATCTCGCGACCGGAAAATTTACTAACTCTAGTTTCCCAGGCCTTAAGTTCTGGAAAAGTAAAAACATCTTCAATAGAAAGCATCGGCGTTTCGTGTTTAACTTTAGTGAACTTTGCGAGTGGTTTCCCTTCAACGCGCTGGGTCGGAGAATCAGCTGTTATAAATTCTGGAAATTTTTGTTCGAGAGTATAGAGTTCGTGTTTCAGCGAATCAAGCGCCGCTTCGCTAAGCGTTTCTTTATCTAAAACATGATATTGATATCGATGAAAATCGATTTCTTTTTTGAGCTTTAAAATTCGCTCCCCAGCTTCTTTTTTCTCCATAATTAATAGGTTATACGAATACCTCTTTCAACGCGACGGTTGCTTCCCGTATCACACGTATTATACCCATGGGAGTCTATTTTTGTTTTTTCATTACCAAGCGAATCTACGTACTTTGAAACAATAACATCAACACAGACACCAGAACTTGAGATATCAATGGAGAAAGTGGAAGTCGCAGAGGTTAGAGTTGGTGCGGGCACTAAAATGCTTGTTATATTAATATTGTTTTGACTACAACCATTTGTTATCGTCCCTGGTAAAGTTGAATCTGAAGAATTTGGGAAAACACTAATGTCTTCAAAACCAGGAAGCGGGTGTTTAATGTCCCAATACAAAGCACATTCTGCCCCAGTATCAGCTGAATAAAACGCCTTCTGCGACTCGCGTTCCGTAGAAGAAATAATCAGCTCTTTATAAGCAATCAAGATTATTCCAGAAATAATAGACAAAACTATTGTTGAAATAATAAGTGAAAAAAACAAAACAAATCCGTTATTTCCATTTTTAATTTTTGTTTTTTTGTTCATAAAAATATTATGGCCAATTTGTTATCACGTCTTCGACCAAAACTGTCCTAGGTGATGTGCGAGTCTCCCAAATAACGGTTGAATTAATTTTTATTTCGTAATCGCTGATTTTTGAAAGTTTTATTGTCCTTATGTATTTGGTGTTTCCCCAATCACTATCATTCCCATACCAAGAAATGCCACCGCCCATATCTTCTTGAACATAAGGGCATGTTCCAGAACAAGCATTAACTGTACTATTGCTGTGTATTGCATCAACATAACAACCATTCGCTCCATAACAATTACTTAAATTACCCTGATCCCACAAAGCACTGCCACTCAAAACATTATTGTCTCTCGCGTTGCGTATTAACTCCACACCTTCTTGGGCTAGGTAAACTGCAGTAATTTGATCTTGGGCGTAATTTGCGGCAAAAAGCGCTCGAGCCACCACCGCCATCGGCATCACAATCGCAATCAAAAGAATAAAAATAGCAACAATGGATTCTATTAAAGTAAAACCTCTTTCATTGCCCACTTTATTGTTTCTTTTTATAAAAATATTCATATTAAAAATCAAGGACTCTTTGTGACGCCGACGTTTGAACCTTAAACCTAGTTTCTAATTTTGTTCCTGGTTTAGCAACACCCTCAACAAAGATAATAGTAAATGGCTGTAAACCGCCGGCACTTGCCTCTCTCACAATAAAGCGAAGGGTGTCGATTTGGACATCTGGAGAAGTTATCGGCAAAGCAGGCGTTGTTCTCCCTGGGTTTTCAATGCCGGTTATCTTTTTCAGTATCACCTTACTGTCTACCTCCAAAGAGTATGTCACGGCGTCTCCTAAATAATCTTTAAACGTAATGTTGTCTTCCCCGTTAACACAATCAACACCAACCGGCGTTTCAGCTGGGGATAAACTACTTCTATTACAACTATAGACAGTACCAACACGAAGATTTCTTGCCATATTCTCAACAGCAAAGCTTAGATTACTTAAAACATTTCTTTTTACCTGAGCTTTTGCGTTAGCTTCTTTAATTGTAATTAACGCCATAATACTAACTGTCGAAACAACAACAAAAAGTGACACCGCAACCAAAAGTTCAACGAGCGTAAAACCTTTTTTAAAATTAACCTTATTTGATTTCTTAAATTTATTTAAAAGAGACATAATATTAATTAAGAAGGACATGCCTCGTTGCCAACACTTATTTGCCCTGTCGACCATACACTTACCTCTCTATATAAACCATCTGGCGATTTAACTGTAATTTCCACATCTGACGGATAGACCTGGGATTCTCCGCTAATAGCATAAAAAACAGCCTCTGGGTTTGGTCGGGTAAAAATAATATCAAGAGTTCCAAGAGGAAGAATACTTGAGCAACTACTTGAAATTTTATTTGCCGATAATCCGCTTACTACATTGTTATTTTTTAAATTTATGATTTCAACATCCTCCGCTTGTCCAGAATATTGTCCGCTCCCATCGTTATCAACAAAAAGAATGAATGATGTTGCTGGGCTAGTATTAAAATGAACCCCGTAAGGTGGGTACTCCGTAATAACGTTTTTAGTTTTCGCAACAGAAATACCATAGACTTGGGCTTGTCTAATAATAATAGCCATCTGTTGAACTAAGTTCTCAAGAGAAATACGCGCCGACACATCTCTGTAATTTGCCAAAGTAACCGACGAAAGTAACCCAATTATTCCAATAACAACAAGTAGCTCAATAATCGTAAAACCACGGGAAGGAATTAGTCTTTGGTTTTTAGGTATTAGGTTAATTAGTTTTTGTTTCATTTATTATTCTACTTCAAATTTTTTAGCCAAAAAATTCCAAAAAACTGAAAACGTTAATATTGAAGAAAAAAGCAACAATAGTACCAGCGATTAAGAAGGGAGCAAATGGCACTTCTGTTTTCATTGTAATTTTTTTATTAAACAAAGACAATAAAATAATACCGACAATCCCGCCAATCCAAAACGATATCATGAGAGCAGCCAAGGCTCCCCACAAAGACATCATCCACCCAAGACCAAGCGCCAACTTAACGTCCCCAAACCCCATCGCACGACCACTTGATAAAAACCAAACAAGAAAAAGTGGTAAAGCTACAGCAGGGCCCGACAAAAGGTTTGGCAAAACAGAAACGAATGTATCACCTAAAACAAAAATATTGATGAATGAAACACCAACGACGCGAATAAAAGCAACTGAAATAAATACATAAACGAGCTTATTGGGAATTATTTTATGCCTAAGGTCATAAACACCGATAGCAATAAGCAAACCAAAAAGTACAGCGTAAATGATTAATGCACAAAGAATCATCGCTCCGTAAAAATTGCCAACCCCCACAATTGCGCCAAGAATAAAAAAATCTAAAAATTTTTGAGAAAGACCGAGAAATAAAACGCCAGTTAATACTTCAACTATCGGATACTGCCAAGAAATTATGCTTTTACATGTTCGACATTTTCCTTTTTGAATAACAAAACTTAAAACAGGAATGAGTTCATACCACTTTAATGTTTTTCCACAGGTGAAACAAAAGGAGCGTCCAGAAAGACCCTTGCCTGTGTTGTGGCGCAAACTTACAACGTTTAGGAAACTGCCAACAACTGTTCCTAAAATAAAAGAAATTAACCCAATAATGAATGCCATGTTACTTGATTATATCACGCTGATAACCAAAAACTATTTACATAATCCACCACCAAAGCCATTGTCTGGAAATCTAAACCTACCGACCAACGCCGGAGTAACAACCTTAGCTGCCCCAGTACTATCAACACACCACGATGTAGTAGAATCACTCTTAAGTGGCATTGATACTGCCCAAGATGAGGCCGAGCTGACACATCGGCCGTTTACCATGCCAGCCGAGCTTATGTTTTTACCGGCTGCTGTAATTTGACCTCTAATCACTGGGTCTGAAAAAAGAGTATCAGCCGTTGCGGCACAAACCCCGCTCCAAAGTAGCTCGGTTGGCGTTTCATCAACACCGTAAACACCGTAAGTATCGTAGAGCATTTCTGTTTGTGTTCGAATACCTCTGAGGTTTGCTTTAATTGCCGCATCTGCGGCCTTAGTGCGGGCTGTGTTTAAGGAGGCAAGAACAATGGACGACAAGATACCGATAATGGCGATAACGACCAAGAGTTCAATAAGTGTAAAACCTTTATCAAAAATGA
This sequence comes from uncultured Candidatus Saccharibacteria bacterium, assembly GCA_964414265.1. Lineage (GTDB taxonomy): Bacteria > Patescibacteriota > Minisyncoccia > Phycocordibacterales > VMEP01 > VMEP01. Next base: position 14,596 of record CAYPVT010000001.1, read on the forward strand.
TTCGTTTATTAAATTTCATATTTCCGAATAACCATACCGTGTATAAACATTACCACGTCAAACAAAAACCCCGCAGAAAGCGGGGTTTTTGTTTGATAGAAAATTAAGACTATTTACAAGCGGCGCCTAAGAAACCGCGATCTGTACCAACTGGGGTAACAACCCTCGATGCTCCCGTGCTATCAACACACCATGACGTTCCTGGTGCTGTTTTAAGTGGCATTGATACTGCCCATTCTGAAGCAGTGCTTACACAACTACCATTTGCCATACCAGTGCTACTTATAGCGTTACCAGCAGAAGTAACCTGTCCTTTAATTACAGGGTCTATAAAAAGGGTGTCTGCTGTTGCGGCACAAGCAGCGACAGGAAATGCTGAAGGAGTTGCGTCTACACCATAACCACCGTTAGTGTCATAGAGCATTTCAGCTTGTACACGAATACCCTCAAGGTTTCCTTTGATAGCTGCATCTGCACCCTTACCACGAGCTGTGTTTAAGGAGGCAAGAACAATAGAAGACAAAATACCAATAATGGCGATAACGACCAAGAGTTCAATCAACGTAAAACCTTTATTATTTCTATTCATATTTTAATTTAAATTACAATTTGACCCATTAAAAGCCTTAATTTTTAAGATTGTTTTATTATATCAGCCAATCTTTATTGTGGAAAGGATTATGTGGACAACTAAAGCTAGAATCCTGCTGAAGCGATATTATAAATCGGCACCAAAACAGATGCGAGAAGGATACCAACACCCAAACCTAGGGCGACAATCATGATTGGCTCAATCAAACTCACCAAGGTATCAACAGCGGTATTAACTTCACGGCGATAAAAACGGGCGACTGTTTTCAAAATTGGAGCAAGCTTTCCTGTTTCCTCTCCAACTCGAATCATCTGTATCATCATGTTTGGCATTTCCTCGTATTTATATAAAGCATCAGAAAGAGGGACACCTCCACGCACATCTTCAGCGGTCTTATTTAATATTTGTTCGTAAACTTTGTTATCAACAACCGAGGCGCTAATCTCAAGAGAACGCACCATTGAAATTCCAGAGGAAAGCATTGTGTCCATATTGTCGGAAATACGAGATAAGTATAACTTCTCAAAAAGATCTTTCACGAAAGGAACCGATAATTTTATGCGATCAAGATAAAGACCCCCCTCATCTTTAAATTTAAACTTCCAAAGATAAACAACAATTCCAACAAGAAGGAGGAGGAAAAATATTCCATAATCAACAAGGAACTTGCTCATAAACAAGACTACTTGCGTATAAACTGGAACAGCCTGTCCGCTCTCTTCTAAAATACCTGCTAGTTTTGGGATAACCATTGTGAGCATCAAAATCATAACAACCACGAACGTCCCTATAACGAAAGCGGGATAAATCATTGCCCCACGGGCTTTTGAAGTTAATTCATACGAACGTTCCATTTGATCCGCAAGACTCATAAACGTATCTGACAACTTTCCTGATTCCTCTCCCGCCCTAACCATGTTCACATAAAAAGGAGAGAAGAGTACCGGTCTTTTAAGCATTGATTCAGAAATAGACAGCCCTCCTTGTATATCGTCAGAAAGCAAGGTTAGGTTATTTCGAATAATAGATTTTTCCGACTCGGTCGCAAGCATTCTAAAAGCCTTAAGTACCGAAACGTTCGCATCAAAAAGTGTTGCGACTTGTCGTGAAAGCATAACCACATCTTTTGAAGAAACACTTTCAAGAAAAGTGAGGTTGTAATTAAAAATAGAACCACCTTGTCCTTCTTTGACTTCCTCTATAGATGCAACAACAAGTCCGCGACGCTGGAGCGCAACGATTGCCATATCTTGTGTTGCAACTTCAATAGTGCCCTTTTTTTCTTGCCCGTCTTGAGTTATTGCTTTATATGAAAAAATCATCTGAGTAAAATTTAATTATCTTAAGAAAGCGATCTTTCTAGTCCTTTTGGATTAAGAGAATAAGTATAAGCGCTTTCTGGTGTTATTTCTCCCATAGAAACAAGTTCGAGTAATGAGTGATTCATATCAATCATCCCCTGCTCTGACCCTGTTTCAATGATCATATTTATTTCGTGCGTTCTTTTTTCTCGAATCAAATTAGCAACGGCGTTATTTTTTATTAAAAGCTCGTATGCTGGAACCATGCCACCGGAAATACGCGGAACAAGACGCTGTGAAAAAATTCCAAGTAAACTTGAAGCAAGTTGTACGCGAATCTGATCTTGTTGCCCAGCGCTAAATGAATCAATAATACGATCTATTGTTTGAGAAGCGTTGTTTGTGTGTAATGTGGAAAAAACGAGATGCCCTGTTTCAGCGGCTGTCACCGCAGTAGCCATTGTCTCCGGATTTCTCATTTCTCCAATCATAATGACGTTCACGTCTTGTCTAAAAACGGAATTTAATGCCGTTTGAAAATCTTTTGTATCTATACCAACTTCACGTTGATCTATCATTGAACGCTCTTGTTCAAAAATATATTCAATAGGATCTTCAATTGTAACGATATGTTCTGCTCGTTCGGCGTTGATAAGATTAATCATAGAAGCGAGAGTCGTTGATTTACCTTGCCCAACTGGTCCCACCACCAAGAAAAATCCTTGTTTTTTTCTTGCAAACTCCGTGAGTATTGGAGGAAGTCTCAACTCAGCTAAAGTTTTTACCCTCGGGATAAGTCTTAAGGCAACACTTATTGCCCCTTTTTCTATAAAAGCATTGCCTCTCATTCTTGCTTCACCCTTGTTGAATTCGTATGAAAAATCAAATTCCTGTTTTTCTAAAAATTTTTTGACTCGCTCTTTTCCAATGAGAGCTTCGAGTAAACCAAGTGTATCTTCTTTTTTAAGTACTTCTCTTTTTACAAGGTAGCTCAACGTCCCAGCAACACGAACCGCCGGATACCGACCTTCTGATAAATGGAGGTCTGAACCACCCTCTTTAATGACTATAGAAATCAATTCTGCAAGTATTTTTTGATAATCCATTTTAAATAATTAATATTTTATTATTTTTTAGAAGACTCAATTATTTCTATCACCTTATCAACCACTTCCGTTGGCGTAGCTGTTGCTTTTACAATATACCCTTTTGCGCCCAAACTTATTCCTCGGTCTACATCCTCCTTCTGTCCACGGTTTGAAAGTATTATTTTAATAGCGCCCTTTGCTAAATTTTCTTTTTTTATTGCCTCCAAAACCTCAAAACCGTCCATTGTAGGCATAACAATGTCTAACAGCAAAATGTCTGGTGTTGCCCCACCACGTAGCTTCTGAATTAGGTCAACACTCCCCAAAGACGAGTCCACGCTAAAACCACGTTCAGTGAATTTTAGACTGTACATATCAAGCAAAAAATTATCGTCGTCAACAATAAGTATTTTTTTATTTACTTTCTCCATAATATGTATTTATTCAGATTTTTGAGAAATATTTTATACTTCTTAGCCTCCTGAATATTATATATCATACTACAAAACGCGTTATCCACCTCATTACAATGAGTTTACTTCTTGAAAAGCAATCTCTCCACGAAGAGCCTTTTGGATAGCGTCTTCTTTCATCGTGAGCATTCCTTTTTTGCGAGCAATCTTCCAAAGTTCTATGTCTGTTGGGTCTTTCAAAATCATAGCCTCAACTTCTTTGTCTATATCAAAAATCTCAAACACCGCGACACGACCACGAGTACCAGAAGGGCATTCTGGCGATGGCTCAACATTGTAAACATTTCCCTCAAGATTCAAATCTTTCTTGAATTCCTCTGGTAAATCTGCAAATTGCTTATCAAACATCATTTTAATCGCGCCCTCAACCGGCACTGGTCTAATAGAGGCAGGACAAGCGACACGAACCAAACGCTGAGCGATTGAGAGAGTTAGGGTCGGGGCAATCAAATATGGATCTATACCCATATCAACCAAACGAGGGACTGTGCCGATTGCGTTATTAGTGTGGATGGTTGCAAACACCATGTGTCCAGTCAAAGAAGCCTGGATTGCAAGTTCGGCAGTTTCCTTATCGCGAATTTCACCAACCATTATCACGTCTGGGTCCTGACGCAAGATAGAACGGAGGCCAGAAGCAAAGCTATACCCAATCTCAGGAACAATCTGGGATTGATTCATCCCTGGAATATTATATTCAACTGGGTCTTCCAAGCTGACTACATTTCTTTTCTCTCTATCAAGCTCATTTAGCATTGAGTAAAGAGTGGTCGTCTTTCCAGAACCAGTTGGCCCGCTAACCAAAATCAAACCGTACGGCTCAAGCATGGCCTTTCTTATTTTCGCCAAGTTTCCTTCAGTAAGACCAATACTATCAAGTGGCTTAACACCCTTTTCTGAATCAAGAATTCTCATCGCTATCTTCTCTCCATAAAATGTTGGCAGAGAAGAAACACGAATATCCACCTTTCTACCTTCTAGTTTTACCGAGAAACGTCCGTCTTGTGGTTTTCTTTTTTCGTCGAGCTTTAAGTTGGCAAGAATTTTAATACGAGAAATAACCGCAGCATAAACTTTTAGCGGCAGAAACAAACTGGTATGCAGAACACCATCAACGCGAAACCTAACCTTAACCTTATCTCCCGCATTTTCAATATGAATATCTGAAGCACCACCCTCTGTGGCATGTCTTAAAATAACCGCGACTATTTTAGAAACTGGAGCGTCTTCTATTATTTTTTCTGTATCAACCTTTCCTTCTGCTTTTTCCGCATCAAGATCCATATCTCCTTGAGGTGGAGTAAGGTCTTCAAGGGCATGGGTTACTTCCCCTGTTAATCCTTTATAGTTATTAATTATCCCGTTGAAATCAGATTTTGAAATAACAAACATCTTAAACGGCATTCCAATTTTCGAAGCAATAAATTGTAGCGCATCGCGAGTATCAAGATTATCTGGGTCCAAAAGACCAACCTCAAGCACACCTTGGGTGACTCCGATTGGCACAAATTTATAATAAGTTGCTGACTCCTCTGGAATATATTTTAAAACGTCAAAAGAAATAGCCCTTATGTCTATTCTACGCATCGGGACGTTAGAGTACTCAGATTTTAATTTAACAATAACATCCTCTTTCACTCCCTTGGCAATAAGAATATCGTCAACATCTGTATTCCCCTCAGCTAAACGCAAGCTTATTTCTTCAAGCTCACTTTGTTTAATGATTTTTTCTTCAGCAAGCTTGTCGAGAAAACTCATAGTTTTTCAAAAATAATTTTTAACTGTTAACTACCTTAAAGACTCCAACTTACTGCGTTGCATTAGGGGTGGCCTGTGGTGCTTGTGCCGGCTCAGCCCCCACGGAAATAAATGGATTCTGTCTGCCCACTTGCTCCTCGGTCAAATTAACACTGTAGTCTTGTAACCCAGTGAAAGAGGGTTCAGAGAAGAAATTTTTATCTATTCTAATAGTTTTTAAGTTGCCTAATATTTTCAAGATTTGATTTCCCGTAGTGTTATCAGGCTGATTCATTTCAACAGCAGATGGTGTCGACGAAATAGATTCATTTGATCCGTCAGATTTTAAGAAAAAAGAATAAATAAGAAAACTAGCTCCTATTATTACCCCGGCTATTACTATATTTTTTATATTTTTGGAAATCATATATTTACTTTAACCAAAAGGTACTAAGCTCAATTCTAAAGGTATACAAATCTTTATCTTGCGAAGAAGCCGGGGCATCAAACAAAACAGATTTTATTTCGACTAAACGCAAACTGGTTTCTATTTCTTTTAGGAAAGAAACGCAGGTTTTATACGACGCGACTGTAGTAAAACCAAGAGTGACTGTCCCGTATTCATTATTTCCGCCGGTAGTGCTTGGTGCGGCGCCCTTTTGTCCCATCTGAGAGCTATCGGTCTTCTTATCTCCACTACCAGGGGTGCTACCAAATTCAATTGCACGAAGCACTATTCCGTATCTTTTGGCAATATTATTAATTTCAATTATAAGACGGATGTTATCAATATTACTTGGGAGTAATTTTTCTAGTTTATCTTTTTGTTCTTGTGGAATTTCATTAACGGTAGCCAAAAGATCGTTTTTTTGACCTAAAATAATCTTTGAGTTGTCGAGTGCCTCGTTATAGTCTGAAAGCTCGATCTTCTCTGTTTTTATTTTCTGATAATGAGGGTTAATAAAAGTGAAGAACATCAAGACCGATGTAGAGAGCAATAAAATTGGGAAAATTACTTTAAGCATGTTTTAAAATTTAAAATCTTCACTACCACCACTTAATCGTAATAATTGGTCACGGTAAGAAATAACAGTTGGGTCAAGGGTAATTTCTACTTTAAAAATAACGTTGCCTTTTTCGTCCAAGTTGATATTTGAAAAGACGTTACCTTTAATGTTCTTGTTTTTAGCAAACTCAGATGACTGCAAGGCAAGAGTTTCGTAATTTTTTGCTTCTCCATCCAAATCTACCTTCACCACGCCCTTAAGGTCATTGGAGTATTCAAACTTATTAAATCGCACACTTTTTAAGGTTTCGTTTTGTAGTAATTCAAAAACTGGCGAGACCACAGTGTGTCTTTGAACTAGATTTTTAGACATTTCGATTCTTCTGCCTAATAACTTCAAATTCTCTATAGTTGGTATTTCAAAAGCTCCTTGTGCTCTTTTTAAACTATCACTAGCACTTTGTATATCGTTAGATAATTTTTTCTCATAAAGAAAAACTCCAGCACCGCCAAGAACGGCAACCAGAAAAATAAAAACTGAGATAATAAGAAAAACCCCAACAGGTTTCTCACCCCCGTTCCCTTCTTTAACCAAAGACTTCCTTGGTATAAATGATGTTTGATTTTGTGATGGGTAATCCATTGAATTACGAGGTGCCTAATATAAAAATTTTTTAATCAAGTTCTTGTAGTCTTCTTAGAGCCAAACCTATTGCCACAGCAAACTCTGGTCCAGCCTCTTTTAATACATCCATTAAAAATGCAGGGGCTTCAACTTTTGAAAATGGATCTCCATAAAGAACTTCGGCTTCTAGATTTTTTTCTGCCGCTTCTTTAAACCCTTTTAAAAGAACGCCACCGCCGATAAGGATAACTTTCGAGACAGTTTTATTATATTTCCTTTCGTAGTTTAATAATATCCTATTCGCTTCGGAAAATACATACTCAAGAACTGTGGATGAGATTTCGGCGACAACTTTTCCTTCTTCGGTCTCTGTTTGAGACAGTCCGTACAAACGCTTTAATTCTTCCGCGCGTGAAGATGATACCCCAAGAGAATTTGAAATGTTCATAGTGATGTCTTGTGAGCCTCTATTTATTATGTGCGAGCTTTGCATGATTCCTCTTTCCACAATAGAAAGCTTGGTCATTCCAGCACCCATATCAAAAAGCATTGTTGGTACCAAGTCGTGTCCAAAAGTAGAACGAACTGTGCTGAAAACCTCTATTTCAAAAAATCCGGCATTTAAACTGTTTAAAGTTGCCACGCTTTTTAGCTTCATAAGAACTTCATTGTGAATTGCAGCAATCAACACATCGGCCTTCTGAACCCTCGCCCCTGCAGTAATACTCGATTTTTCAGATTCACTAACTTCAGTTGTTGCGCTATCAAACTTTGGAATAATCCACCAATCAAGCGTGACTTCGGAAATTGGCACGGGAATATATTTTCTCGCCTCAATCGGAATAATTTCTTGAAGTTGTTTTTCTACGAGATATGGAATTTCCACGAAAGAGATAAGACTCCCAGAAAGTGGAATTGCGATTGCGCTCTCTTTTGTTGTTACGTTGGCCTCACGAAAAATATCCGCTACCGCTTGGGCAACTTTCTCCGCAGAAAGGTTGGTCATCCGGCCAACCTCAAGACCAGCGATTGGTCCCAAGGCAAGCTCGCCATATGTTTCAAGCACGGCCCGCCCGCCTTTCTTCTTAAGTTGCACAACTTTAACAAAAGAAGAGCCGATATCGATACCAACAACACTCTGGCTTCTTTTAGCGAAGCCCGATTTAAGTGACCCGAGAATTTTGTTGAAGGGATTATCCATAACCTAAAAATCAATTACAATTACAATAGCCATGTTTGAAAAGTCTTTTTAAAAGTATAACATAAAAAAGTTTAAAAAATTTGCGATGTTTAATGTTAATTTAAAAAAACTAACCGGTTTATTGCAGCCCTTTTCTTTTTTGCTATCAAACACCCTCTACCCCATTTCTTGTGTTGGTTGTGGGGAAAAAGAGGTTGGTTTATGCGCAAAATGCCTTGCCGTTTTACCGCCACCAGATTTTAAACAAGAAGAGGAGGTTGTTGCTGTATTTTCTTACCAGAACAAAATAGTTAAAAGAGTTATCTGGAAACTAAAGTACAGAAATGGCAGATACTTAGCTCCAATTTTAGCCGAAGCTCTTTATGAAAGATTACTTCCAGAACTTGCTGATCTAAAATTAATAAAAAACTGGAGTGATTCAATTTTGATTCCCATCCCACTTTCTGCAAAACGTTTTAAGAAACGAGGATATAACCAAGCGGAACTTTTGGCGGAAGCTTTAATTGAAAAAGATGCGGGAGAAAACTTCACACTTAAAAAAGACGTCCTTCTTCGCGCGATTGATACAAAACCACAAGCAGAAATAAAAAATAAAGGGGAAAGAAAAAATAATGTTCGTGGTTGTTTTACTGTTAAAAACAAAAATTTAGTGCGCGGGAAAAATATAATTTTAATAGATGATGTTTCAACTACTGGCGCAACCCTCTATGAGGCAGGGAAAGCTCTCAAAAAATCTGGAGCAAGGAATTTTTTAAAAATCACTGTGGCAAAATAACATTGGCTCAACTAATAAAAATGTGTTAAGTTTTCTCATATCGGCGGTGAAATAAAAAATGGGCGTGCAATGTTTATACAATATATGGAGACGTGGCTGAGTGGTCGAAAGCACCTCACTGCTAACGAGGCGTCCCTTAATCGGGACCGTGGGTTCGAATCCCACCGTCTCCGTAAAATAAGGAACAAAATGTGAAGCATTTTGTGACTATATTTTTCGTAAAGACGGTGGGGTTCGAAAGGCGGAGCGGGCACCTGTTCAGCAGAACAGGTCGCGAGCCGTGGTCAAGAAATTTTACGAGCGACGGTGAGTAAAATATTCGTGACCGAATCCCACCGTCTCCGTTTTGAAGCTCCGTGAAAAACGGAGACGAGCGAGCAAACTGCCCGCCCGGATAAATCCGTTCGGACGGGCTTTGCTCGCGTGTGGGATTCGAAAGCCGGAGCATGTCGCAAAGCGACAGCGAGGCGGGCTTAATTGCGATAAGTGAAGCAATTGAGAGACGGAGGCTGGCGAGCCGAGTCGGGGTCGCACAAAAATTCAGCAGAATTTTATGTGTGACCGCGGAAATTTCAGCAGAAAATTATCTGTGACCGAAACCACCGTCTCCGTTTTGAAGCTCCATTGACTTTTACACATAAACGTGCTACCATAATCAACAGTAAGATTCCTTAAATATTTCCCTCTTTTCACTTGATTTTCACCCGCTAGGAGGTGGGTTAAATTGGCTAATCAAAAACCAGACGAGACAGCCGGTATCGGCGCATCTGTCGTTGCTGTAATTGACGAGAATACGGGGCGATTTGCCTTGGTCCTCGACAAGACGAAACCTGAACCGCATTTCTGGAAGTTCCCTGGCGGAAAAATCGACAAGGGGGACGTCGACCCAAGACATCCGTACGACGACCAGTTGGCGGCAGACAATGCCGCGGTACGGGAAGTCGTGGAGGAGACCGGCGTAAAAGTTCTGGTATCCAGGCTCGGGAAAATCGACAAGAGAACCCACGTGCAATATCTCTACGTCGGACTTGGTGATTTTGCAGATCTCGTGGCAACTGGCGACGAGGGAGAAATCGTGAAGGCGTTCTCCCTTGACCAGATCAAGGAGCTCCAGAACTTTTTTCCAAACCATTTGCCGATCCTGGGAATGGCGCTGAACTTGGTCGGCTGGGAATAAAACATCCAATCTGACCTTAAGAGGCGTGTGCAGGGAAACCTGCATGCGCCTTTTTGTTTTTAAGATAAAAAATTATGATATGCTGAAACAAATTATAGATAAGATACTATGAAAACCCTCCTTTTAAGTTATTTAATCTCCTGGAAAATCTCTGCTTATTTCGGCGCCTTCGTCTTAATCATGATTGAGGGGGATGTTGTTGTTTTCGTTTCCGCCTTTCTTACAAGACAGGGATTTTTTTATCTTCCCTATATCGCGCCCCTTCTTATTTTAGGCGCACTCATTGGAGATTTTTTATGGTACTCATTAGGAAAATTTATCAGCCGATATCCGGAAAGGTTGCCGTCTAAAATAATTAGTAATATAACTAAACGTTTCGATGATGGCATTATGAATCGTACAGACACCCTCCTTATGGCCACGAAATTTATCTATGGCACCAACCGCATAACCCTGATTCGTTCAGGCATGCTTAATGTTCCAATTAGAAAATTTTTTAATGCCAACATAAAAGCAGTGCTTGTTTGGATTTTTATAGTCGGAGGAATTGCTTATGCCACAAGCGCTTGGATACCTCACCTTAAACATTATTTCCGCTACGCTGAAATCGGTCTTGCCTTAGGTCTTCTTCTTTTCCTTGTGGTTGAACGTCTTATCACCACGATTTTTGAGGAAAATATTCTTGGTACTAACAAGAAAAATTAACCTCAATGAGTTTGCTATACTAAAAGCCACGTATGCAAACAACCTTTGAAGAAAAAACTCCAATATCTTCTCTTTTTAGGTTAAACCAATCTCAAAAGGAAGCTCTTGTTAAACTAAAAATAATAACGGTAAGAGATCTTCTTTATCACCTTCCCTCGCGCTATATAGACTTTGGTTCGTCTCAAGCAATTTTATCTTCTCGTTCTGGCGACCGAGTTATTTTTTTTGGGAAACTAACTAACCTCAAAACAAGCAAAGCCTTCCGAAAAAAAATTCCGATGGCCGAAGGCACTCTCACCGACCACACAGGCCCAATAAAAATAGTTTGGTTCAACCAACCATATCTTGCAAAAATGATTCCCGCTGAATCTTCCGTGAGAGTAAGTGGTGTTATTTCAGAAAGAAATGGTTCGAGATATCTAGCAAACCCAGATATAGAGCGTGTTGCGAGCCTTCCTCTTCAAAACGGGCTATTAGGCGAGGCAGTCACAACCGAAAGCATGATTCCTGTATACGAGGAAAGTAAGGGAATCTCTTCTTTGTGGTTTCAGCACTCAATAAGAAAATTACTTCAGGCAAATTTTTTAAATACCCTAGATGATCCAATCCCAAGCGAAATTCTTACAAAATACAAACTTCCGCAACTAAAAGATGCGCTCATTTTTATACACAATCCAAAAAATGAATCTCACGCTTCTGCGGCGCGCAAACGTTTCGCTTTCGAAGAAGTTTTTTTCATCCAACTACAACGACAACAAGCGAAATTTGAATTTGAGAAAAATAATTCATTTGTTATAGAACCCGACAAAGAAGATGTTCAAGAGTTTATTGAACGCTTCCCTTTTGAAGCAACCGAGGCGCAGAACAACGCAATAAAAGACATCTTGGAAGATTTCAAAAGTGGAAAACCAATGTCGCGCCTACTTGAAGGAGATGTTGGCTCTGGAAAAACTGCTGTTGCGGCAGCTGCCTCTTACGCAGTTATTTCCACAAGCCCTAAAGAAAACCACGCCGCCAGAACGCAGGTTGCTTATATGGCACCAACTGAAATATTGGCTTCTCAACATTTTGAATCCTTCATAAAATATTTTACCCATATGAATATCTCTGTTGGTTTAATTACTGGTTCAGGGTGTAGAAAATTTCCATCAAAAGTAAATCCGAATTCTTGGACGAACATCTCAAGAACTCAATTTCTGAAATGGGTGGCGAACGGAGAAATTCCAATCGTCATTGGAACACACGCCTTAATACAAAAAAGTGTTTCTTTTAAAAACTTGGGTTTGGTTGTTATTGATGAGCAACATCGATTCGGCACAAACCAGCGAATGCGTCTCGCTCGCAAAGATACTTCCGCTCCACACCTTCTTTCAATGACCGCAACTCCAATCCCCCGCACGCTCGCACTAACCGTCTATGGAGACTTAGATTTAACACTAATAGATGAAATGCCTGTCGGGCGAAAACAAGTTATTACAGAAATTGTCACCAAAGGAAAACGCGAAAAAGTTTATGAAAAAATCCAAGAAGAAATTACTGCCGGTAGGCAGGCATATATAATTTGTCCACGAATTGATGAGCCAGACCCTGATAAATCAATGGCGCTAAATGCGAAGTCGGTAACAGCCGAAGCTAAGCGGTTAAAGAAAAGTGTTTTCCCAAAATCTACTATTGGAATTTTGCACAGCAAGATGAAGCGCGAAGAACGCGACCGAGTGATGGAGGATTTCCTTTTGGGAAAAATGAATATTCTGGTTGCAACTTCTGTGGTAGAGGTTGGGTTGAATGTTCCCAATGCGACTTCAATTATTATTGAGGGTGCTGAAAGGTTTGGGCTAGCTCAACTTCACCAACTTCGCGGACGAGTCCAGCGAAGTAGTCATCAATCATATTGTTATTTATTCCCTGAATCAGATAACGAGAAATCAAAAGCTCGACTAAAAGCAATTACTGAAGCGAAAAATGGATTTGAGCTTGCTGAACTTGATTTAAAACTACGTGGCCCAGGAGAACTCTCTGGCGGAAAACAATGGGGGCTTTCTGATATTGGAATGGAAGCTCTAAAAAATCTTAAAATGGTGGAGGCAGCGCGAGAGGAAGCAAAGAAAATAATTATTGAAAACAAACTCACTAAATATCCTAGACTTAAAGAAAAACTAGCCGAAAAAGAAGCGACAATACATTTTGAGTAGAGACTGGAAATATATGTCCGCCCTCCTGGATTCGAACCAGGGACCGCAGAGGTATAAGCTCTGTGCTCTAACCAACTGAGCTAAGGGCGGACGCATATTTTCAATCAAGTTCACTAGTTATTATAAGCACCTGTGCTCCCCGCCCGAACGACTGATGTCGTCCAGTCGGGCGGGTAACCAACTGAGCTAAGGGTGGACAAAAAACTCTAACTTAATCACATCAATAGAACGTAAATCGAAGTTTACATTTTCAAGAGAAACTGCACAAGTTTCCGTTCCAACTATAAAAACAACCTCTTAGACAAAATGTTATACTGACGGCTCAAAATACCACACGAAATGAAAAACATAGAATCCCTACATAATCATACAAAAATTTCAGACGGCGATTTAAGCCACAAAGAAGTTCTAACTCTCGCCCAAAAACTTGGCTACAAAACTTTAGCTTTTACCGACCACGATGTTTTGCCGAGCGACAAAACACTTACCTTTCTAAAAAAATACAAAGGTCCTGTGAATGTGGTTATGGGAATTGAAATTTCTGCAAAGCACCCCAAAGAGGCTCTCCGTGGAAACGGCACACTACACGTAATAGGTTTATTTGTTGACCCTCGAAATAAAAAACTTCGCGCGTTCACGGAAAAAATAGCACGATTGAGAATTACCCGCATGAAAAAGACGGTTTTAAATCTTCAGAAATACGGTCTTTCTATAACAGCCGAGGAGTGTCTTCGTAAGGCTGGCGAAGGAACAGTTGGCAAACCACATATCGTTTCTGTTCTTCTTTCGAAAAAGAAGAATCTTCTTATTTTCAAGAAATCTATAGAAGAAATGAAAGAGGCTTCAAAAACAAACGAAAAAATTAAAAAAGAATATGAACTAATGATGAACGTTGGTGAATATCAATACCCTTATAGTCTTTTTCTTGGGCATCACGCCTTTAAACCGTGCTCTGTTGAAATAGACGACCGACCAGACTTAGACGAAGCGGTTAAACTTATTCGAAACGCTGGAGGGCTTGCTTTTATCGCCCACTATTTCACCACCGCAAAAGAGATTCCGCTAAAACTAGTAGAAAAACTTTTAAAACAAAAGCGTATTGATGGTCTTGAGACAACTTACGGGCTAGGTTTTAAGGGTAAATTTAAGAAGGAAATAAAAAAAGAACAAGAAATACTAAAAGGATTGATAAAAAAATACAAAGCACTTGAAAGTGGTGGTGGTGACTCACACACAAAAAAAGATTATGAATTCTATGCTTCTAAAAAATCTAATTATGAAAACGTGCAAGGAAAAGTAGCTTTGATTTCTGAACGATTAAACCTTAAGTAACAAAAAAAGATCAACATTTGATAATCTTTTTCCCTGTATTCAAATCCCCAAAATACCCCCAAAGAACATTGCGGAGCACGACGGTGCGAGCATAGTAAATTTTTAGCAAAAAATTATACGTGTTCTTTGGGGGTATTTTAAAAAACTTTCTGAAGAAAAAACTAACTAACTATATCAATTCCCTCTCCCTTCTTTGGCATTATGCCGTTGGCAACAAGGATTTTTTCAAACTCTTCTCGCTCAATCGTTTCAACTGAAATAAGTTCTTTGGCAATAGCATCAAGTATTTTTCTATGCGTTTTTATTTCCGCCTGCGCTTTTTTCATTGAGTCGTTCATTATCTTTGAAACCTCTTCATCAATTTTTGCAGAAACAACTTCGGAATAACCATGATCCGAAACACCCGTTCCAAATAAAACACGCCCACCAGAACCTTCAAGCGCGACTGGTCCCATCTTTTCAGACATTCCATATTTAGTGACCATGTCTCTTGCAAGCGCGGTTGCTACCTGAAGATCGTTTGATGGTCCTGTTGTTAAGTCACCAAAAACTGTTTCCTCTGCAACGTATCCCCCAAGAGAAACAACAATATCATCCAAAAATTCTTTCTTTGATTGTAATTTTCTTTCTTCAATTGGAAGTTTTAATGTGTATCCACCTGCGCGACCCCGAGCGACGATTGAAACTTTGTGCACTGGGTCGGCATAAGGTAAGACAGATGCAAGTAGCGCATGCCCTGCTTCGTGGTAAGCGGTAATTTCTTTTTCTTTAATAGAAAGAAGGTGGCTCTTTCTTTCTGGACCCATCATCACTTTTTCAATTGAACGGATAAGGTCGTATTGAGAAACCTTCTTTCTTATTTCACGCGCTGCCAAAATTGCGCCTTCGTTCATAAGTGAGAACAAATCAGCGCCAGAAAAACCAGGGGTGCGTTCAGCAATCACACGGAGATTAACATCTTCGGTTAACGGCTTTTTCAAGCTGTGAATTTTCAAAATCTCTTCACGTTCGTCGCGGTCTGGTAAATCAAGAATTACTCGACGATCAAAACGTCCCGGGCGAAGCAAAGCTGGGTCTAAAACATCAGGTCTGTTGGTTGCTGCCATCACGATAACCTTCTCGGTTGGCTCAAAACCATCCATCTCAACTAGAATTTGATTCAATGTTTGCTCGCGTTCATCATTACCCCCGCCAACACCTGTTCCACGCACACGACCAACAGCGTCAATTTCATCAACGAAAACAATTGATGGAGCTGCTTTCTTTGCCATCATAAATAAGTCGCGTACACGAGAAGCGCCAACGCCAACAAACATTTCCACGAACTCAGAACCAGATAGATAGAAGAATGGCACGGCAGCTTCCCCTGCTACCGCTCTTGCGAGCAATGTTTTTCCTGTCCCGGGAGCACCCATCAAAAGAACGCCCTTTGGAATACGCGCGCCAATGTCTAAGAATTTTTTAGGATTTTTCAAAAAGTCGACAATTTCACGCAATTCTTCTTTTGCTTCTTTCACTCCAGCGACATCTTTAAACGTTACTTTCTGATTTAAATCTAGCGGATCAATAACACGGGCTTTAGATTGTCCGAAAGTAAATGCTTGCATACCAGCGCCTTTAACTTGTCGGGATAAGAACCAAAAGAAAAAGACAATGAAAAGAACGGGTATAAGAAAAGGCAAAATGTTGAGCAACCAAAATGAAACGCCACGGTCATCTGAAATAGATACTTCAACTTTAGATAATTTTTCAGAAGTAACACCGTAGCGCGAAAGTGTTTCAGAAACTGCCAATTCTTTTTCCTTCTTTGAAGTACGCTCTGTGTCATCAGTAAGTGTGATTTTCAATTCCTCACCAACAACCGAAATCTTTTTTACTTTTCCATCTTGAACTAATTGAGCAGCCTCCGAGACTGGAATATTTGCTGGTTTTTTAGCGCGCTCGGAAATATATGAGTAGAGAGAAGTTAAAAGTAGAAAAATTAAAAGAGCTGTAGCAATATTGCTGACCAATTGAATGGTGGTCATTTTTTTCAATTCTTTTTTGTTCCCCTTTTCGTCTTTTCCGCCCTTCATTTTTGGCATTTTTATTTCCATAGTTTCGACATTATACACCAGTTTTAAATAGTGTTGAATCGTTTAAGCATACACCCCTAAAATACACGCGTAAAATTCTGCTGAATTTTCGCTCTGCTCGATTCGTCAATCTGCGCAAGGTATTTTAGGGGTGTATGCGGGAAGTAAAATACCCAGAAACGCACACAAAACTTCCCGTCTGCCGACAAGCAGGTCAGCCTCCGTCTCTCAATTACTTCGTTTATCGCAATTAAGCGTCGCGCTGTGCAAGGTCTTTCAAGCGTACCTCGTGGATTTTAGACCCAAAAACTAATTTTCTTTACTTTGATTTTTCTTAAAAATCTAGACTTTTCCATTAAAAAACATTACCTGCCCGCGTGTACCTGTCTGCGTGTACGCACAGGCAGACGCGCAGGCGGGCGGAGCGCGACGGCGCGAGTATAGAAAAATTCAGCAGAATTTTATCGTGTTTTTTAATGGAAAAGTAAAAACTAATAACTCATGTTAAAATTGCCCCATGTCTTCTTTCATAGAAAACAAAAAAGCCAGATTTAACTACGAAATCACAGAAACGCTAGAAGCTGGTATTGAGCTTTTAGGTCCTGAGGTTAAATCTATTAAAGGAGGTATGGGTTCCCTTGAAGGAGCTTATGCTGTCGTCCGTGGTGGCGAGGTGTTTTTGCTTGGCTCAAATATACCGCCATACCAAGCCGGAAATATGCCAAAAGGTTATGATCCCCTCCGCACCAGAAAACTCCTTCTCACCAAGAAAGAAATCATTGAACTTTCCCAAATGGAGCAAGAAAAGAAGTTGACAATAGTGCCACTTTCGATGTATAATAAAGGTGGAAAAGTGAAGGTGTCGCTCGGAGTTGCTCGCGGTAAGAAGAAATTCGATAAACGCGAAACAATAAAAAAACGAGACGACATGCGTGAAATAAGGAGAACTTTGAAAAACATGTAGTATGCCCTATTTTGTTTATATTCTACTCAGTTTAAAAGACGAGAAACTATATGTAGGATGTACAGAAAATCTTGAACGTAGAATCAAAGACCACAATCAAGGCAAAGTTATCGCAACTGTAAAACGCCGACCACTTGAAATTATTTATTCTGAAAAATTAGACGATAAAAGTGAAGCGTTCAACAGAGAGAGGTTCCTAAAAAGTCTGTGGTCGGTTAGATTCAAACAAAAGATTTTAAAGAAATATAAACAAAATAGGGTGTGCCATTAAATTGGCTAAACCATTTTCTAAAGAAAATGGTCGCCCGAACATTTTTGCAACAAAAATGTTTTAGGGGGATGATTTGCTTAGACAGCTGACCATTCTCGCGCGCGCAAGCCAAGCTGTGATGACTTGTTAAACCGTCACAAAACATAAGTGCAAACAAAACTGCACAGGGCTTATCTGTTTCTCCTTATTTTAAGGCAAACAGCTTCGCCGTCGCTTTCGCTTAATAAAATAAGCTAAGGTCGTTCGTCACATTGCAGTCTGGTAGATGTGAACGGGCGTTATATTTCCGGACTAAGCGTATTTCACTTCTCGGGGATACTAACTAAAAAACATAGAGGATAAGTGTGAAAGGATTTTGTTTGCTTTAAACCTTTCGTGCTGAAAACAAAAAAACAAACTAAGCTTCGTAGACCCGCGCTTGAAAATCATCTGCACGGGGGTTCGAAACCCCCCATCTCCACCATTAAAAACATTAGCGTCCCCAAGGGGCGCTTTTGTTTTTTGGTGGAGATGAGCGAGCAAACTGCTTTGCTCGCGTGGGGGAGTTGAAAGTCGGAGCATGTCGCTTGCGACAGCGAGACGGGGTCGAGAGTACTTAGTGCTCGCAAATTGCAAAGCAATTGAGAACACTTAGTAACTCGTGACCGACGAACCCTGGGGTTTCGAAAGACGGAGGCTGACGAGCCGAGTCGGGGTCGCGGAAATTTTCAGCAGAAAATTATCTGTGACCAACCACCCTTATCGAATTAATTAGCGAAAACTTTTTCAACCAACAAACCTGCTTTTATTTTTCTTTAAAAAGACTTAGTGAAATCCTTCCCTGTTTTACTATCTGTGTAAATAATCACACAATTATCATTCAGAACTGTATCCACGTAGATAATTGGGGTATAACGCCACTCTGATACGTTACCCCATTTCTCGTCCTCTGTTTTATAAATATTCAAACAATCTATTTTTCTCTTGGCTATATAGTCTGTGTTTTGTTTCTCTGTCTCTGCTTGTAATTCTTTAAACTGTTGCTTCTCGATAGATTTTTGTTTACTTATTTGACTAGCATAATAAAAACCACCTAAAATAATACTTGCTATTAAAACTGTAGCTGGTAGCGATAAATTATTCAGTTTTTTTATGTTGTTAATTACCCCCTTCATATCCCCCAATCCTACCCCCACCCCGCAAAAATACAACCCCCAATCCAAGGGATGCCCTTGGATTTTATTTCTGCATGTCTTGCGTGGGGTTTCGAAAAGCGGAGCCATATTTTGTCAGCAGACAAAATGGCGAGCTGGGGCTGCGACCGAGCCTTGCGACGGCAAAGCGAGAGTTGTAGCCGACACCCCCTATCTTTTCGTGGGGCTTGATTGCGAATACTTGGAGCAATCAAGAGACGGAGGGAGTGAAGACGACTGAGTCGTGCCCACAGGGCTTTTCAGCAGAAAAGAACCTGTGGGTTGAAAACCGGAGCGCGACGGCGCGAGGCGGGGTCGCGCAAAAATTTAGCAAAATTTTATGCGTGACCAAATCCCCCAATCCAAGGACATCTCTTGGCTTGGACATGGCAAGGCATAGTTTCGTAGCACAAGTATCCTAACTATATGAATTATTGATTTTTATATACTACTCGAAATAAATAAACATTATAGAAAAACATGAAATATTCTAAACTACCATTTTTGAATCTTTTGAAGTATTTAAATTCCTCCTCTCCTGGATTGCCTATTGAGATAAAGCTATTGTCTATTTTCCAAGAATTTGTGTTCTGTTTGTATAAAAAATCTTTTGTATCTAATCTTAAATCACGAGACTCAATAACTTTATTATATTCGCTGAAATACAAACCTCTTACAATCTTATCCATAACACGCAACAATCTATCTTTATCTATATTAGTTCTATAGTTTCCATCTAATAATTCAGTATCATTTACAATTTTTTTAAGTAGATTGTATCTTTCCGGCTGAGTAAGGGACCTAAGACCTCTTTTCTGCCAGATACGTTCTGCTGTTATATTCCAATTACTTGTGCCCCGTACAAGAGAAATTACATATTGTTCGTCAAACGTGTAATCTGAGTTACATTGGACATGAGTATTTAGCTTAATTATACCGGGTGGATTCTTTGTCATGAAAAATCCTTTTTGCGGGACATGATCTTCATCAGTTTTTTCAGAGCTTAGTAATTTTTTCCCACATAAATAACAAATCTCTCCTTTCTTAAATCTTGTCATCTCCTGTTATTTGCCTGTTACTACTTAAAACTTAATTTTTAAGGCAAGTAATATATTTAGAATTGTAATTGCTATCATAGTCTGCGGGATGCTTAGGTTCATAACTCATCTCTAGATACGCTATAGACGTTGCTGTGTCCCCTGCCTTTTGTGCCTTTTCGGAGGCTAATAAATAAGCTCTCTTTGCAATTTTATCAGCATAATCTTTTGCTTCAGTTTTACATAATTCAATTTTTATAGCTGAATTTACCGGTATTGGTTTTGTTTGGTTTATCTCTGTCTTGGCTTGTATAGCTTCTACTTTTGCTTCTAATTCTATTTGTTGTTGTTTCTCAATAGACCTTTGTTTATTTATTTGGATTGCATACAAAAACCCTCCCAAAATAAAACATCCTATTAGAATTGCGACGGGTAGTGATAATTTGTTAAGTTTTTTTATGCTGTTAATTACCTTCTCCATATCCCCCAATCCTACCCCTCCCTAAAATATTTTGCAATTACAAAATATTCGGGCTAGCCCGGGTGTCACCCGAACGCCCTAGGGCGAACATCTCTTTAGTAGAGATGTTTTAGCCCCACAAAAACACAAGCTCCCTTAAAATTACCCAAACACCAAAACCTTATCTGAACTCTCAACCATTTTGAGTAAATCTGGCATCGTGGAAACTTGGTGCACGCCATTTTCCATACCACGTAATTTAAGACAGGAACCGCACGCATATATTTCTCCCTTTATTTCCTTAAATTCAGTTATTTTTGCCGAGATATCAAAATCTTTAGTGTCTGAAATAATATCTAACTCCGAACCCTCGCTCATCAAAAAAACTTCCACTTGATGACCTGCTTTTAGCGAAGTAATTCCGAAACGAAACGTATTCCAAACATGTTCTGGCTTATTTGACTGTAAAATGATTCCAAATTTCATAAATTTTATTGTACTAGGTTTCTTAATGTAACTCCACCGCTAAAAACACAAGCACTTGAACATTATAAACAGCTAACACCGAATTCAGTAAAAACGTGCTCTTTCCACCATAGAGTTTCTTGCTTAGCAGACCTGTCAACATGATCTTTGCAATAAACTAACAGAACCCTAACTTCCAATTTTTTGTTACAAACTCCAAGAATACACCTATTCCCACTAGTTTTTGGTGACACATTAGTTTTCGCAACCTTAAAATCATATTTTACAAGCAACATATCTCTGTTCGAATTACATATAAAATCAAGAACACTCGTGCCACTTAAGTTTGCTATACGCTCCAAATAATCTTGTATAGATTGTCTAGTTACATCCCAATTAACTTTGTGTTTCTTCTCAAAATCTTTTATGTAGTGTTTCTCTGCATACTCCTCAAAAACAACTACATATTTCTGGTTAATAAAGTGTTGCTTCATCTTGCTGAACAATCAAACTATAAGGAATTACGTCGTTTTCAAATGAAACCTTCCATGGGAACTGTTCATGTGTAAATTTAACTATATCTTCAGTCTTCTTATTCTTCCATTTAGTACAGATATCTTGAACCAATTCAAGCTCGTCTTTTTTTAGAACAGGGTCCTTGATATTCTCTGTTAAATAAAACAATTCTGCTTTATTGCTTTTTTCAAGTTGAACTTGATTAGTACCAACAAGGTCAATCAATTGATCAAAAAAATCAATTGAAACAGGACCTCTTTCAAGTTTCTTATAGGTTACACCAGTAATAGGAGCAAAGTTGTGATAAAAATATACAAAATCAGACAAATAAACCAGCTTTGCTAGTTTAGTTTTAGTGATTTTCCCATCCCTATCTGCACCATGCAATATACAGGCCTTTATTAATTCACCCAACCTCTCTTGTGGAGTCAGACCTCTTTGGATCTGTAGTTTACTCATTGATTCAATACTATCAAATTAACCGCAACGTGCAACACTTTCAATATGTGAATTCCCCCACCCCACAAAAACACAAGCTTCATCGTCAAAAATCAAATCTTATTAAGAATAGCCCTAAGTTTGTCATTTGAATAAACCCGTTGCTTCATTTGGATCCCCTTATCGTTAATAATTTTTTTTTCTGCAAGTTTTTCCAAATATCTAACGCACGTAGGTCTAGGTATATGAGTCATTCTGCTTAAAATCGGAGCTGTAATATAAGGACGAGAAAATGTGGCTTCTAAGGCCCTAATCAAACCGAGACCAGCAGTTTCCGTCTCAATCATAGCCCTACTTTTCTTAAACAGTTCATCAATTTTTATTGAAAGATTAAGTGATATTTTTGCTTGTTCTTCAAGGCCCTTAAGAAAAAATAATAACCAAGCGCGCCAATTTTGTTTTTTATCCACTTTTGAAAGTACGCTCATATATAACCTTTTATGTCTCTCAAAATAACCACTTGGATAAAGTATCGGCATTTCTAATAAACCTTTCTTTATCAAAAAAAGAGTTATCAATAGACGTCCAACTCTTCCATTCCCATCTTCAAATGGGTGTATTGCTTCAAAATGATGATGTATGACGCCTGCAACAATAAGTGGATTAGTGCTACTGGGACTAAGAATAAATTTTTCTAACTCTTCCATTAACTGTGCTACATGTATTGGTTCTGGGGGAACATATCTCGCTTTTCCCTTACCTGTTCCACTTTGACCAATCCATACGGGTTTTTTTCTAAATTCACCAGGATTTTTATTCTTTCCGCGTGTTCCAGTCATTAGGGTTTTGTGGATACTTCTAATAAGGAAATTATTTAAATTATATTTTTTAAGTATTTCAATTCCCTCAAGCATTGCTTTCTCATAATTGTATATTTCAAATGCTTCGTGCCTTTCTTCGTCTGTTTGGCCAATAACACCTATCTTAAAGACATCGTCGATAGATGCCTGAGTTCCTTCTAGCTGAGAACTTGACTCTGCTTCTTTACTAAGAATCGGACGCATTAAAAGCGCAGCGTTTGTGAGAAGTCTCGGAATCTGTTTCAGGCTCCCAATTGCCCCCTGAGTTTCAGCCAATTGATTTGCCAACTCTTCATCATAAATACTAGACAAATCTGGAGGAAATTTTTGAGCTAGTATTTTATTCATTAGCTCATATATAGCAAAAAATGAGCTAGTGGTCAAGCCATCAGTCCATCAGTGAGCAGGTCGTGTGCTGATTACTACACTGCAACAAAAAACCTGGCCCGAAGGCTATGTCTAAATCCTGTAAAACACAAGCTCCCTTAAAATTACCCAAACACCAAAACCTTATCTGAACTCTCAACCATTTTGAGTAAATCTGGCATCGTGGAAACTTGGTGCACGCCATTTTCCATACCACGTAATTTAAGACAGGAACCGCACGCATATATTTCTCCCTTTATTTCCTTAAATTCAGTTATTTTTGCCGAGATATCAAAATCTTTAGTGTCTGAAATAATATCTAACTCCGAACCCTCGCTCATCAAAAAAACTTCCACTTGATGACCTGCTTTTAGCGAAGTAATTCCGAAACGAAACGTATTCCAAACATGTTCTGGCTTATTTGACTGTAAAATGATTCCAAATTTCATAAATTTTATTGTACTAGGTTTCTTAATGTAACTCCACCATTAAAAACATTGGCTTTCCCCAAAAAAAACCACCCAAACACCACTTTCCCCTCCCTCCTTGTGTATTTACCCTAAAGTAGGCTAGACTATATAACTATGGATGAAAAAATAATTGGGTATTGTGTGAAGTGTAAGGAAAAGCGTGAGATGAAGGATGTTCAGCAGACTGAAATAAAGCCTGGACGCCCTGCAGCAAAAGGTACATGTACAGTGTGTGGAACTGGAATGTACAAAATCCTTCCTTCAAAGAAGTAGTTTTAATTAATAGAAACAAAAACAGCCCGACGAAAGTTTGGGCTGTTTTTGTTTGGTTTGGTATAGTGTTTCATAAATTTAAAGGGCTCATAGTATAGCGGTAATACGCGTCCATGGCATGGACGAGTTCGGGGTCCGACTCCCCGTGAGTCCACCAAAGCTAAAAATCTCCCCTGCGGGAGATTTTTAGCTTTGGTGGAAGGCGGAGCCATATTTCGTCAGCAGACGAAATGGCGAGCCAGGGTCGTAAATTAAGTTTCTTATTCTCATCAATCTACCTGTTTTCATCTTTAAAAACATTGCGCAGTACGACGGCACGAGCATAGCAAAAACTTAGTAAAGTTTTATGCGCGTTTTTAAATACAAAAAAACAAAAAGAAATATATTGATTATTCCCCCCTTCTCGGCTACAATTCACTGAATAAACAAACACGTGTCCGTTAAACTCCGCATAAACAATCAAATAAGAGCCCAGGAATTACGTATCATTGACAACGAAGACGGGAATTTAGGCGTTATGTCGTTTGCTGACGCTTTGGCCAAAGCCAAGGAGAAAGGCCTAGATTTAATTGAAATATCGCCAGATATAGTCCCACCGGTTGCAAAAATAATGGATTATGGTAAATTTCAGTACGAGCAGAGCAAGAAAAACAAGAAAATCAAGGCTCACGCTCATGTGACCGAAACCAAGACGGTTCAGGTTAAAATCGGCACTTCTGAGCACGATCTCGGCATAAAAGCCAAAAAAGCGTCAGAATGGCTCAAAGATGGCCATCGCGTTAGAGCAGACCTATATTTAGCGGGGCGCGCAAAGTATATGGAGGAAAAATTCCTTAAAAGTCGCCTCGAACGCATACTTGTTTTGATTAGCGAAAACTACAAAATTGCGGACCCTTTCAAAAAGGGGCCAAAAGGATATAGTATTGTTCTCGAAAGAGACGCCAAGAAAAACTAGGTCCGAACAAGCAAACAAATGACAAAAACAAACAAATCATTTTCAAAAAGACTCCGTGTAACAAAGAACGGTAAAATTATCGGCCGAAAGCCTGGTTTTAACCATTTTAATGCTAAACAAAGTCGAGAAAAACAACTTGCGGGAAAGCTTGGTGTTGCTTTTAAAATGACCAATAAAGAAAAGAGTCGTTTTCTTCCAGGATTAAAACAGAGGTAATTTAAATAATATGACAAGAGTAAAAAGAGGAACAATTGCAAGCAAGACACGACGTAACGTCCTTAAGAAGGTAAAGGGTTTTCGTTTTGGTCGCTCAACTAAAGAAATCATGGCCCATGAGGCTTTGGTTCATGCTGGGAAGTATTCTTTTGCACACAGAAAAGACAAGAAAAATGATTTTCGTCGTCTTTGGACAGTGCGTATCAACGCAGCAATTCGTCCACACGGTCTTTCGTATAGCAAGTTCATCAACATTTTGAAACTAAAAAATATTGAAATAGACAGAAAGGTTATGTCTGATATCGCAGACAAGAAACCAGAAAGCTTCAAGAGAATCGTAGAATTCGCAATGGCAAAATAAATATCCAAAACAAAAAAAACCACCTAACGGTGGTTTTTTTAATTGCCTCGTTTTCTATTGAACTGCTTTCAGTAATTCTTCGTTACTTGGAGGAGTATCTGGTAAACGAGTTGTCTCCCCTCGCGTGGCTCTATCTTTTTTAACAATTTCTATAACTCTCTCAACAAGTCTTTTTGGGTCAGATTCAAAAATAATCTTATTATTTACGCGATTACTTTTATCCATAATATTTTTCAAAACTTCGTCCATATCCCAATCGCCTTGTAATATCCCAATTGGCTTATCATCTTCATAAGCGATAGTAAATTCGTGCACAGTACCAATACGCCCACAGCCTATAATAATAGCCTCTGCAGAGCGGGTTAGGAGAAGATCTCGCCCTGAGTAACCAAATCCGGTGTAAACAATAATGTCGTGGTAATCAACAGGTAAACGGTAAACCTCGCGGTGTTCTTTTTCGTTGGCGGCAGGAGAAAAACCAACAACAATACCACTTACCTCCTTCGCTCCAATGGCAGCCCACAATGGAAATCCAGTTGTAGCGCCGTTTTCTAAAATTGCCCCCTGTCTCGCAATTTCCTTGCCGAGCTCTTTTGCTTTTTCTAATGCCCCGAGACCACAATGCCCAGTTTCAGCCGCGCCGGAAACACAAATTCTTATTCTATTGTGAAAATGCTTATCGTTTTCTTCCATATATTTTAATGTTTTTTATTATATCAGAAATCAAGTTCGACTGATTCGCCGGCCTGTGGGGCCATCGCGTTGAGTCCTAAATAATCGCGCAACCTTTGAACAAAAAACATTGTTGTTTTTGGTTCTCCATGAACTACGAAAACTTTTTTAAGAGTATCAGCAGTGCCCTTAACAAACTTAAATAAATGATCGCCATCTTTGTGCGCAGAATAACCCGAAATACTAACAACCTTCGCCTTAACCTCTACTTCTGTGGCGTTTATTCTAACTCTTTTTGCCCCTTCTTGAAGCATTCTCCCGGGTGTACCAACGGCCTGATAACCAATGAGCATCAAGGTGCTTCTAGGGTCTCCGAGATAATTTTGCTCATGATGCACTATTCTCCCCCCGTTTGACATACCGGAGCCTGCAATAATTATTTTTGGATTTGGATAATCAATAATTTTTTTAGACTCCTCTGTGGTGGGGGTAAGTTTTAATCCTGGGAAATTAAAAATATCATCTCCTCCGTGAATAATCCCTAACGCTTCTTTATTGAAAAAATCCTGATTATTTCGATAAATTTTTGTCACATTTATCGCAAGTGGTGAATCCAAAAATATTGAAACTGGGGGGATTCTTTTATTTTCAACAAGATTATTTATTTCAAGCAAAAGATCTTGTGTTCGTTCTATTGAAAATGCTGGAATCATAAGAACGCCACCTTTGCTGATTGTGTCTTCAATAACCTGCTCTGTTTTTTTCTTTCGTTCATCCACGCTTTCATGGTTGCGGTCACCATAAACGCTTTCAATAACCATGTAATCAGCATCTGTCACTTTTTCTGTATCACGAAGCAGTGGCGCTGGAGAATTTCCCAAGTCACCAGTAAAAAGAATTTTCTTTCCGTTGTATGTAATTTCAACCATTGCTGAGCCTAAAATATGTCCGGCATCCCTAAATACAACGGAAATATTTTCCCCAACTTTTACAGGTTCGTGATAATTAACCGTTTTCCACAACTTAACAGCACGAAGAACATCTTCTTCGCGGTAAATAACTGGGTGATTATCTCGTTTCGCTTCTTTTCCTAAAACACCGAGACTATCCATCAAAGATAATTCTCCTATTTCCTTCGTTGGTATTGTTGAATAAATTTCCCCACGAAAACCATCCTTAATAAGCTTTGGAATGCGCCCAATGTGGTCAATGTGAGCATGGGTCACAAAAACAACATCAATTTCAGCCGCATTATACAAAAGTGGGTCTAGATTTCTAAGGTCACCAATTTTACTGCCTTGATATAAGCCACAATCAATCAAGATTTTTTTGCCCTCTCCTTCAATAAGAAAATTGGAGCCAGTGACTTCACCAGCTCCGCCAAAAAATGAAAGTTTTAATTTTTTTGAGATTGCCATTCGTTCAAATAAGGATGCTCTATCGTTTCTGTATTCTAACATCCATTCTAAAAAAGAAAAAATCCTGCCTCCTGCAGGAATCTTTCTTAGAGTTACTTAGTAAGGTTAGCCACTAGCGTAGTAATACGTGGGTGCTCTCTACACTGCGCCAAGGCGTAATGTAAGCCTAAGCTCCCGGAACTAATGACTTGATCTAGATAACCTCCCAAATAACTCTACCTAAATCGTATCACCGAGAAATCTGTTTGCAATATTGACCCCATTAGAAATTTATATCGGAATGGACTAAAAGTTAGAATATCTATATTTAACAAACCATTTCTGATATTTATTGTAAATTATGAATATTTCTAACGGGGCAAGCCCCATTTAATTAGAAAATTATTTTCGAGCAAGACGAATCCCAAAAACAGCTTGGTTTATCTAATTATTTTAATCAACTAGAACGCTTCGTCTGCGTAGATAAAAGGGAAATTAGGACGGTCGTAATCGAACAGCTCATCTTCCTTAAAGAAACGCTTGAGTTCTGCTTCTGCTGATTCTTTAGAATCCGATGCGTGAACAATGTTTGACTGACCACTCATAGAAAAATCTCCACGAATTGTTCCGGCAGGAGCTTCGTGTCCTTTTGTTGGCCCAACAATAGTACGAATCGCTGAAATTGCATTGATTCCTGTTATCGCCAAAACAACGACAGGTGTTGCTTTCATGTATTCTTTTATTCCCCCGAAAAATGGTTTGTCTTTTATGTGGGCGTAATGCTCTTCAAGAACCGCGTCTTCTAGTTGCATCATCTTGAGTCCGCGAATTTTCAAACCCTTTCTTTCAAAGCGGTGAATCATCTCTCCAAGCAAACCCCTTTGGAGAGTATCTGGTTTAAAAATAATGAGCGACGTTTCTTTTTTCTCGTGAGCCATAAATTTAGAAATTTAATTAACTGTTTAATGGCTAAAACAATCTGTATTCAGATTGTTCGCCCGGTCAAGTGACTTAGGGCTTATCCTAACAAAAAATAGCTCAGTTCCGCAACCTTTCAAAAGTGAGTGTTTAAATTCCTGTTTGGCGATACTTCTGAGCAATGTGTTCCTCGATTTCTGCACGCGGTGTTCCGTATTTTTGATAAGACGCTTCTTTGATTCTTGTGGCAATATTTATATCCCCCTTACTTGGTGAAATTGTTTCAATGTTAAAAGCTCTGGCTGGTTGACCATTCATAAGCATTTTCACGTAAGCGTTATAATTATCCAAATTCATAATATCTCTTGCAGAAAAAACTGGTGCAAGTTGTTTCTCTAGGAATTCTGCATCTTCACTACCAACACGAAATACTGCCATAGAGCCAACGTTGCCAAAAATAGCGTTCTTGGTTTTTTCATCAAGTTGTTTAATAAATTGATGAGCGACGTTAAGTGATAGCCTATATTTTCTCGCCTCTGAAAGAATTGTGGAAATTGAATCAGTGGTTATGTTTTGAAACTCATCAATATATAAGTAAAAATCAGCAGGTTTTCCACCGACAGTATCAACACGAGAAAGCGCGGCGATAAGAATCTTGCCAACTAAAATAAGCCCGATTAAGTGGGCATTTAAATCCCCCAGCCTTCCTTTAGACAAATTAACCAAGAGTATTTTTTTCTCATCCATTATTTGCCTGAAATTAAACGATGATTTTTCTTGCGCAATAACCGGGCGCATAATATCGTTTGATAAAAATGGATCAAATTTGCTCGAAATATAAGGAACAAAGTTAGCGAGCGACTGCTCCCCGCTTGTCTTAATCGCATTAGCCCAAAACTGAGTAATCACCGGATTCTTACAATAAGACAGCTTCATATCACGGAAAGATTTATCAGCCAAAACACGCACAATCTCAAGAAGAGTGCTCCCAGATTCCGGGTGTTCCATAACCAAAAGGGCAGAGTTTCTAAAGTACTGTTCAAATGCCGGTCCGCCGGCAACCTTCATATCAAACAATTTATTAAAAATTGAAATCAACTCGTTAACCACAAAAGTTTTCTGCTCTGGGCGAGTTTGATCATACTCCAACATGTTCAAACCCATCACCCTTTCTGTGTAAGCTGGGTCAAAGTAAATAACGTCTTTTTCTCTCTCGGGTGGAATATTTCCTAAAATATCTTCAATATCAGTTCCGTGTGGGTCTATCATACACACCCCGTGACCCGCCTTAATATTCTGGATAATCATATTCTTCATGATTGCGGTCTTACCGGTACCCGTTTGTCCGACAACGTAAAAATGGCGCATTCTATCTTCATCGGTAATAAAAATCTCTTTATTTTCTCCGCGGTGCTTATTTATTCCAAGAAGTGTTCCGTAGTTTGGAGCATCAAGTGGCGCAGGCGCAGTTGTTGAGCGGGCCTGTTTTAATTGTGGCGCCGACGAAACCTGTTCTGGAAAATGAAACATTGTGGTGAGTTCTTTTAGGTTAAGTGGCAAAGAATGATCTTGAGAAAATAGTCTGTAAGAAAATTCTTGAAAAAGTTTCAACAGGTCGTGGCGTTTTAATGGTTTAAAATCAACACCATTTCCTTTAGTATCTGTGAACTGATTAAAAGCCGATTGTAATTCGCCCAAAATTTCTTCAGCACGTAAAGTTGTCTCTGCGGAAGCGATTACTCGAATGTTTGTGTTAACAATAGTGCTACTAATTTTTTCCGAAACATGCTTTACCGCATCTTCGTCAACAACCTCCTTCCCGTCAATTTTTTTAGGCACAGGAACACCCATTATGAGTTCCTTAGCAAACCTTCCCACCTCTTGTCCGACGGTGGATGAAATATTTGTTGCTTCATCTTTTGGCACTCCTCTTCTTAAATCATCAAGCACTCTTCCGTATCTTTTCAAAAAATAATCACCAACGGGAGAAACTGAAAATTGGATTGCTGCCCCCTCTCCTTTATTTTTAAGTTTAGAAAAAACGTTAAGAATTACCGGAAGTGGATCATGTTCAAAATCTGCATATGTTTTTATTGGATAAACCTGACTCTTAGTAAAAGCTCCGTAAGCTCCCAAAGATGCTCCTTTTTCGTTAAAAATATTATAATCATCCTTTACCTCCCTAATTCGAGCATCTTTATATAAACCAAGTAACTGTTTTTCTAACAAACCACTCTTATCTTCAGGAACAGAAGCGTAAAAAACTATTTCACTGCTTTGGTTAGACAAAGCAATCTCAAGTGTAAAATAATTCTTCCCTGGAAAATTATCCCGACCATCAGAAACAGAAAGCATCCCAGCATAAAACTGTTCCATTATCGTAACAATTTCTTTAAAACTTTTTGCCTGCTTTTCTGCGTCTCCTTCTGGAAGAAGGATTTCATAAAGACGCATATGTACCGCCTTCCAAACCTGTTTGTCTTTTTCTAAATCTGGAACTTTCCCTACACTTTTAACATACTGAACAAGTATTCTGTGAAAGTCGTCGGTTATGTGAGGATTATCCATCTTCTCCACAACCGAAATAGTGTTACGAGCCCCTTTTTCAATCAGAAGACCCAAAAGCTCCTCCATCTGCTTATCGTGCTCTTCCGGCTTCAAATCAAGAACAATACGCTCTACCTCTTGTTCTCCTAGCACTTTCTCATGATGTAAAATTTCTCGAGCGGGCTTTTCCGAATATTCCCGAATAACTTCTTTTTCGTGATTAACTGGTGCTGATTCTTTGCTAAAAAAAGATTCTTTTTCCTTTTCTGCAAGACGTTCACGCAAAAAGTTAATCTCCTCTTCGGGATTTACAAATTTTTCATGACTTTCTCCATTAAAGTTTAAAACCATTAAGTTTTATGATACCGCGGATACGAGAAAGTTGGAAGATATTATAAAATATTTATTAAAACTCTTTAACCTTGATTTTACAATCCTCTCGGCAAGTGGACGGCGTTTCTCCTTTACTTGGCTGGCACAAACCATTACCACAAGAGGAAACCGTCGAGCAGGAGGTGTCACTTCCGCCAAGCTGGCCCGAACAACTCCATGTCCACAAAGTAGGATTGCCAATACCGGGAGAGACAACGGACGCTGTACCAGAGTCACAAAGACCTGTTTTTGGTTTTATCATGGTTGGTGTTAACGACGCTGAACCACAAACCCCGGGTGTAGGAGGACTAACAACAACTGTTATCGTATGTGGTTCACAATTCGTTGACCATACTCCATTATTATCTTGCGCTCTAAAATAAATATTATATATTCCAGCAACTCCAAAAGCATAATTAAAGTTTAATGAAGTTGAGTTTATTAAGGTCCCCGTCTCACAATTTCCAATTCTCCATTCATAATCAACAACAGTGTCTCCAGTATCTGGATCGGAAACTGTGCCAGAAAAAGCCAAAAGATTGCTTTCGTAGGCCGTACTGTTATTGGCAGGGCTAAGAATTGAGGTTATTGGAGCTTGGTTAACGATGTTAACAAAACTCTCAACTCCATAATCAATACCGCTCCAAGAAATCCAACCAACGACGTCAGACCCCCAAGAATATCCCGAGGCGTTTTTGCCAGAAAAAGTAACGCGATAAGGACTGCCGTCACTTGATACTCCTGATAATTTTATAAAGCCATCCCAACCACCACCATAAGAAAGGGCTCTTGCCCAACCAGAAACTCTTCCTGTCAACAAATTAATAGTTGGTGGACAAGAACCAGATGGACACCCTGAAACGTCAGTGGCGTTAAAAGAAATCCAGCCAATGTTATCACTCCAGGCATAACCTGAAAAATTTCCATCAGAAATATTTACTCCATAATTAGATGTTCCGCAGGAATTATTGTTCGTACAATTAAAAGAAATCCAGCCAATGTTATCACTCCAGGCATAACCTGATAGCAAATCTCCGGCACTTGCGTTCGCGACTCCTTTAAAGTCTTGTTGTGGAAAAAGATATCCAAAAACAAAAAGAATGCCCAAAAGTAGAACGACATTAAAAACCTTTGTTTTATTAATAATATTTATCATTATAGATATTAATCATAACACCTAATTGCGCTTGATTTAAATACCAATAACTTTTTAACTCTTAAACGAGAGTTACTATTTCTGCGCCATCTTTTGTTATAAGCAGAGTATGTTCAAAGTGTGCCGAACGCTTACCGTCTTCAGTGTGGAAAGTGTATCCGTCTTTTTCGTCTAAAGTCACTTTTGGAGATCCTTCGTTTACAATTGGTTCAAGCGCAATAAGCATTCCCTCTTTAAGAATTGGCCCAGTGCCACGTTTCCCATAATTGGGGATATATGGTTCTTCGTGTGGGTGCACACCAAGCGCGTGCCCTCCTAAGATTTTAACAATAGCAAAACCCTCTGTTTTAACATACCTCTCAATCGCTTCACCAATATCTCCAATCCTTGCCCCTACTTTAACAACGTTCATTCCCCTAGAAAGCGCCTCTCTTGTCACGTCAATAAGTTTCTTTGCGGTATTATCTATCTCCCCAACTGAAACTGTTATAGCACTATCTACATAAAGACCTTTGTGTGAAAGACCTAAATCAAGACCAACAATATCTCCCTCTCTTAAAACCCTATCTTTAGGAATTCCATGCACCACTTCGCTATTTACAGAAATACAGAGAGTCGCTGGATATGGCCTATCGGACCCATCAGGAGTATAACCAAGAAAAGCCGGTTTATCCCCTTCTTTGGTAATTAGTTTGTGCGCAATTTGGTCAAGCTCCATCGTTGTAACCCCTGGTTTTGCAGAAGATGCCAAAACCTGAAGTATTAAACCAAGACGCTTCCCACCCTCACGGACAATCTCATATTCTTCTTCAGTTGTTAGTATTGTTGTCATCGTTTTTGTTTTTTTATTTCCTACAATTATAACGCTATAGCGTTATAATTGTAGGAAATAAAATTAAGTTAATCCGAAAATACTCTAGAAATAAGCTCTTTGTGCACATCTTCTACAGACTGCTCTCCGTCAATATCAAAAAAATCATGGTTTTTGTTTTGACTTAAATACATGACGGCTGGGACAACATCATTATCAAACCAATTTAATCTTTTTTCTATATCCCCATTTTTCTTATCATCATTTCTCCCGCGAGCGAGCAATCTTTTTTCTGATTCCTCTCGAGAAACATTTATGTAAATTACTTTTGCTCGTCCTCTTTTGTAAAAGTTTAAAGCAGTCTCTAGTATATATGTCTCTGGTAACGTTCTTGGAGTGCCATCAATAAAAATGTGTTCTTCTCCGTTTAAATTTTCTAGAAAATTATTTGACCACATGGAAATAGCTAAAAACGAAGGTTGTAGTTCTGAATTCTCTGCTATTTCACGTGCTAATTTATTAGAATAACCATCCTTAGAGAGGAAGTCCCTAAAACGCTCGCCTGTTTCAAGGTAATAAATCGATCTCTTTTTAGTATCGTGTTCTTCTACGTATTTTTTTAACAATTCAGCCTGTGTCCCTTTACCACACCCGGAGCGTCCGATAAAAATAAAAGTTTGTAAATCCATGTTAATTAGCTTTTAGCTTATTAGTTGTTAGCTTCTTAAAATCCTATCAAACAATTGAACAGCGGGATAGCTGCGTTAGCTTTTAGCTTATTAGACCAAAATCCTTTACGGTAAGAATTTTTCTAATGAAACTAACCACCTAAAAGCTAATGCCTAGTTTTAATACTCCCTCATTGAAACTTGAGCATCAACTTTCTTAACGAGATCAAGAACAACTGAGACAACGATAAGCAAAGCTGTCCCACCTATTGCGAGCGTTGAGATGCCAGTTAATCCTTGCATTATTAGAGGCAAAACGGCGATAGCGCCAAGGAATAATGCGCCGAATAGAGTAATGCGATTTAAAATCTTAGCGATATATTCAGAGGTTGATTGTCCTGGGCGAACACCTGGGATAAATGCTCCGTTTTTCTGTAGGTTCGTTGCGATTGAATCTGGGTCAAAAGTGACCGCGGTGTAAAAATAAGTGAAGAGAAAAACAAGAATGAAGTAAAAAATTCCATAAACCCAACTATTTTGAGAGAAAGAAATAAGGAATGAAGAAATAGCCTGCAATATGCTATTGCTAAATGTTGCCAAAAAAGCGCCAATCATTTGAGGAAAGAGAAGAATTGAGAGGGCAAAAATTATTGGAATAACACCAGCCTGATTAATACGTAATGGTAGATAGGTTGAAACCCCGCCAAACATCTTGGTCCCCCGAACACGCTTTGCATATGTTACAGGTAGCGGACGTTCGGCTTCTGTGACAAACACAACACCGGCGACAATTAACAACCCTGCGACCAAAAATGCGAGGTATAAAGGAATCTGAGAAACATCAAAGGTGAACAACATCTGTCCAACGCTTGATGGAACACTCGAGACGATACCGGCAAAAATAATAAGGGAAACCCCATTGCCAATTCCGTATTGTGAAATCAATTCTCCGAGCCACATCAACAAAACGGTACCACCGGTGATAACGATAAGGTTTGTTACTTTACTAAAAAGAGTGAGGTGTTCAATTATTCCCTGTCGCTCAAGCAAAACAAGCAAACTAAATCCCTGAATAAGAGCGAGTGGTAATGTAATGAGGCGTGAGTACTGGGTAAATTTGCGACGACCCAAATCACCTTCCTCGTGATACATCTGCTTTAAACTAGGCACCATTATCGTCAAAAGCTGCATGATAATAGAGGCCGTAATATACGGACCAACTCCAAGCATTACTATCGACAAGGTCGCCAAACCACCTCCAGAAAAAATATTAAGCAAACCTAAAAATTGATTACCACTCAAAAACTGAGACAAGCGAAGTGGATCAACGCCAGGAATTGGAATAGCAGCCAAAGCACGGAAAACAAAAAGCATGAAAACAACAAAAAGGATGCGCTTTAAAAGAGCTCTGTCGCCGATTATGATTTTGAGCTTGTTTATAAATGCGTCCATAAAATTTTTATTATTCAACCTTTCCACCAACCGACTCGACTATTTCTTTCGCCTTTACAGACATTGAGCATCCTTTGAAGGTGAAATTCTTATTGAGTGTTCCTCTCGCTAAAATCTTGATTGGAGGGAACTTACCTGAAACCTTTCTGATTAGTTTATTTTCTGCGAGAACTTCTGGTGTTATAACAGAGCCAGCTGGAAATACTTTTTCAAGAAGATCGATGTTTACAACAGCAGTAGTAACAATACTTGAATTAACTGTGCGAGCACGGTTCATACCATGACCACGGCGTTTTGGTAACTTCTTGATGGTATCGCGCATTTGTGGGCGTCTCTTGTTACCAGCGCGAGCTTTCTGTCCTTTGGTACCACGACCAGAAGTCTTGCCACGCTTTCCACCGCGCCCAACAGCTGGGTTTTTCTTATTTTTAGTATTCCTTTTTACGTTATGAGTTTGCATGGTATTTATTTACTAACCTTATCTTCTGTTGCGACCGTGGCATTAGACTTAACTCCTTTCAACATCTTTAATGCTTTAACCGTTGCCATCGCGATATTAAGAGAGTTCTTACTTCCAGAAAAAACTTTTCCAGTAATGTCTTTCACTCCAGCTAAATCAGCAACAATACGAACCGCGCTACCCGCGATAAGTCCGCGTGATTTGTTAGGCATTAACATCACTGTTCCGCTTGAGTATTTTGCTTCCACGTCGTGAGGAATAGACATTTTCTTATTCAAAGAAACCTTGAACATGTTCTTCTTAGCTGAACGCATTGCCTTTTCAATTGCGAGTGCTGTGTCTCCGGCTTTACCCATTCCAACTCCAACAGTTCCCTTTCGATCACCTGCGACCAACACAACACTAAAACTAAACCTACGGCCACCGGCAACAACACGAGCAACACGACGAATATTTATTATCTTGTGATCAAATTCAGGCTTAACTCTTT
>CAYPVT010000002.1:0-34855 GCA_964414265.1 uncultured Candidatus Saccharibacteria bacterium
GTGATTTTATTTTGAAGATAAAGCGCTAAATATTTATATTCCAACCCGAGTGATTCTAGTCTTTTCCACGCCACTCCGTTTTTATGAAGATTTTTTACTTCAGCCACCATCCCTTTTTTAATTCGCGAAAGTAGGCGAATATGAACTTTCTTTTTTAGGATTTCGTCCGATAAATCAAGACCAATTTTTAAGACATCCCAACTTGGAGGCTTCGCCTCCAAGTGAGGGACTTTACCCAAAGCAGTGGCTATTTCAATAGCGCGGATAAGACGTCGTGGATTGTTCGCGTCAATTTCTTTTGCGCGACGTGAATCTAATTTTTTTAAAATCGTAAATAATTGAGATACGGTTTTTTTCTCAAGTTCTTTTCGTAATTTTTTATTTGGAGGCACTTCTGGCACTACAATATTTTTCAATACCGCGTCTATGTACAAACCTGTACCACCGCAAATGATTGGGAGTTTTCCTCGAGAAATTATCTCGCCAATAGCCTTGTCTGCGAGATTTTTATATTCCGAAACAGAAAATTGTTTTTTTGGACTAGTAACATCAAGTAAATGGTGCGGAATACCCCGCATTTCTTTTTTGGTTATTTTTCCGCTACCCAAATCAAGTCCACGATAGATTTGGCGCGAGTCGGCTGAAATCACTTCTCCACCCCATTTTTGGGCGAGAAGAACGGCCAAGTCACTTTTCCCTGTTGCTGTTTTGCCCAAAACGGCGATAATCTTTGGCTTTTTTAGATTCTTTTTCATTAAACCTAACGCTACCATATTTGCGGTTTTGCGCGATACGGAGTACATGTATATAATAGCCAAGTAAGAAATTTAAACATTATAAAAATTAATTAAAAAATATATGAATCAAGAAGGAAAAAATGTTCCGAACGTAGTGTTCAAAACAAGAGTGCGTGATGAAAGTGTTGAAGGTCCAAACCCATATCGTTGGCAAGATGTTTCTTCAGACGATATTTTTAAAGGAAAGAAAGTTGTAGTTTTTGCTCTTCCTGGAGCATTCACTCCAACTTGTTCCTCAACTCACTTGCCAGGTTATGAAGCGGCTTATGACGAGTTAAAAGGACTTGGGGTTGATGAAGTTTATTGTCTTTCTGTTAATGACGCTTTCGTTATGTTTCAGTGGGGCCTAATCCAGGGAATAAAAAACGTAAAAATGTTACCAGATGGATCGGGTGAGTTTACTCGAGCAATTGGAATGCTTGTTAAAAAAGACAACCTTGGTTTTGGGGAGCGTTCTTGGCGTTACAGCATGTACGTTGAAGACGGCATAGTTAAGAAAATATTTTCTGAAGAAGGCCTCTCGGATAATTGCGAAACGGACCCGTTCCAAGTTTCAGGTGCAGTAACCATGATTAATTATTTGAAAGAGAATAAGTAGCTCTTGACTGCGTAGTGCATATTCTCTAGTCTAAGCATCAGATTCGTCACAACCAAAGGAGGAGTGATCATGTGTCGCATTCTCGTTGTTTTTGCTTTGCTGTGTGGTTTCAGTAAGGCCTTTTAAGTATGGAATTCTCGATGCGTCGTTTGAGAAGGAGACAATGAAACGGTACGTTCTTCTGAAGAACAGGGCTCCAGTTGCAGATGCCGGCAAGTACATGCTTGTCGTGAAGACGTGAATTTTCCTGATAAACAAAAACAGCCCCGCGGGGCTGTTTGTTTTTTTGTGCCGGGAGGGAGAATCGGGTACAGACATCTTTTCTTGTAAATTATAACGCAATTAATAGTTAACTGGATTATTTTTTAGAAAAGGAAGTTGATTTAATAAATTTCTCTACATTTTTAGAAATTCGGACGTTATACCTTGTCTTACGTTTTTCTTGTTTAATCTTATAAATTTTACCACCAAAGCCAGTTATTGATATTAATTCTTTAGTGTCAAAAGCTAGGTTTTTTATTGTTGTCACGAAATTAACCATTTTATATCCTCGATCAGTGTATATTGAACCATCCGTTTGAAGTAAACCCAATAAACATAACTTGGATAATTTTTTATCCTCCTTTATCCATAAAGGAACAGAGACATTTTGTTTGTATTTTTCTCCGACATTCCAACCAAGCATCTCAGGCCATTTGTTTGAGTAACAACTTATGTCTATGTAATTTTTATGCCTGTTTATTATAGAAACTTTATTTTTTGGAAGAATTATTTTTATTGATTCCGAAATAGACTTAATTATTTGAGGATATTTTGTATCACAAGTAACGCGTAAACGGACAGCCCTTCCGTTTGGGTTTGATAGGTTACCATCCCCGAGAGCTATTCCTACTATGTACGCAAGGTCTTTTTTGTGAGAAAGACTAACCATATTTTGTGGGCGAGGAGGGACTTGAACCCTCACGGCCTAAGGCCACACGATTTTGAGTCGTGATCGTCTACCATTCCGACACTCGCCCTTATAAAATCATTATATCAGAAGCCTTAACTTTGTTAATTGACTATTTGTGATAATATTTAATCTAATATGTCCCAATTTCGCAATGACTCAGTTTTTTGGATAGAAGTTGAAAAAATCAAACCAAATCCGTATCAACCACGACGGGAGTTTGATGAATTGAAACTAAAAGATCTTTCAGATTCTATTCGCCAATATGGAGTGCTTCAGCCGATTGTTATTACGCGTCGCGAAGTGGAACGTGAAGACGGCGGTCTTTCCGCAGAATACGAACTTGTCGCAGGCGAACGACGTTTGCGCGCAGCCAAGATGGCGGGGATTGCTCAAATACCAGCCGTTATCCGCGCAGTTGAAGATGACGCTAAAACAAAACTTGAACTCGCTATTATCGAAAACCTTCAGAGAGAAGATTTAAATCCTGTTGATCGTGCCGTAGCCTTCGATCGCCTAAGAGATGAATTTGGTTATAAGCACGCAGAGATTGCCAAAAAGGTGGGTAAGAGTCGTGAATATGTTTCAAACACGATGCGACTACTCTTGCTTTCAGACGAGATGAGACAAGGTTTGGCTCAAGGAAAAATTTCCGAAGGACACACTCGCCCAATTTTGATGCTTGTAGACAGACCAGAAGAGCAGATGACTCTTTATAAAGAAATTGTTTTTAAACGCATTACCGTGCGCGAGGCAGAAAGTATTGCTCGTAAAATTGCGCACGACCGTGTTCGTAAAAAAGATATTATTTTTGATCCAGAAGCACTTGAGCTTGAAGGTAAAATTGCAGAAGCACTCGGTACACGCGTTTCTCTTGAGAAAAGGGAAGTCGGCGGTAAACTTGTAATTGATTTTTACTCAAACGATGATTTACGCGCAATCTTTCAATTACTAAACGCAAACAAAGAAGATCGCCGAGAGCTCCTAGAACAATTTATTGAAGGGCGTGAACTTGAAAATAGCATAGTTGCTATAAGTGAAGCCGAAGCGGGGATTGAAGCGCCACTCGACGATCGTTCAAAAGACGAAATACAAGAACAGGAAGAAGATTTATACTACGTGCGAAATTTCTCTCTTTAATTTCCTCCCTTTAAAAACTTAGCGAATTGATTAGCCAAACCCTCTTGGGTATGTAGTTTTATTTGTTTCCTAGCAAAAGCAGTTTTAGAGAATTCAAGCCATTTTGTTGATGGTTTGCTTCCTTCTTTGGTTATTATTTCCACAATGTCAGCATTCTTTAGTTTGGTGTTAAGCGCGACTAGTTTTCCATTAACCTTTGCTCCAAAGACGTGATTTCCAACATCAGAGTGAATTGCATACGCAAAATCAATTGGGGAGGATTCTTCTGGAAGCTCAATAACATCACCCTTTGGGGTGAAAACGAAAACACGATTTTTAAAGAAATCTGTTTTTAAGTGTTCCAAAAATTCACCACTTTTAGAAACATTTTTTTGCCACTCTGTTAGTTCTTGAATCCATTCAAGTTTTTTACTCATGTGTTCTTCTTTCGGTTTGTTTTTACCAACTTCTTTATATCCCAAATGTGAGGCAATACCGAACTCTGCCTCCTCGTGCATTTCCTTTGTTCTTATTTGAATTTCAACCGTTCCTCCATCACCAGAAAAAACCGTTGTGTGAATACTTTGATATCCGTTTGGTTTTGGTAGGGCGATATAATCTTTTATTCTTCCGGGAAGAGGACGCCATTTTTTATGAATTACCCCAAGGGCACGATAACAATCTTCAATTGTTGGCACGACAATACGTAAGGCAACAAGATCATATATCTTATCAATATCCATTTCGTGTCGTTTTAGTTTGAGGTATAAGCTCCAAAGATGTTTTACGCGCGAATCAGTTTTAAAATTTTTTATTCCACTTATAGCCAACTCCTTCCTAAGAGAGCGTTTTATTTTTTCTGCTTCTAATTCACTTGCTGTGGCGCGTTCTTTTAAAAGTTTTTTAACTTGTTCAAATTCTTTTGGATATGCATATTCAAAAGAATAGTCCTCGAGTTCTCCTTGAATTCTTCCAATACCAAGGCGATTGGCAATTGGGGCATATATCTCAAGTGTTTCAAGCGCGATGCGTTTTCGTTTTGCCTCCGGTACGTGTTTTAAGGTGCTCACGTTATGAAGACGGTCTGCGAGTTTAATAATAATAACTCGAGCATCTTGTCCCGTTGCAATAAAGAATTTACGAAGACTCTCAACATGTCTTTCAACTCCGTGATATTTTAGTTTTCCGAGTTTGGTGACACCTTTAACCAGAAAAGAAATTTCCGGACCAAACTCTTTTAATATTTCTTCGTCTGAAACATTTGAATCTTCAACTGTGTCATGAAGAAGTCCTGCGGCGATAGTTTTCGCGTCCATGTGAAGGAGTGCAAGATTTTTGGCGACCTCCACGACATGGGATTCAAAATACGATTCTCCGGAAAAACGTTTTTGATCGCCATGTGATTTTTTTGCGAAAGAATAAGCCTTCTCAATAAGCGCTTCGTTTTCCTTCGTCCTTTTGGACATGTGGTCGATAATATCTTTCGCAGAGCTCATAAAAACAATAGTAGAGCTTCGCGCTTGTTTTCGCAAATCAATTAATCTATTTTCTTTTTTCCTTTCTTCTCTTCTAATTTATGCGGATTATGCATTGGACATACTTTATTGCTACATCTCTCTGGAATCGTTTTTGTGCCCTCCATCATTAGTGAATCGCAGAGCTTACAGATTTTACCTGTTGGTCTTGCTTTGATAGCGTTTTTACAGCCTGGATAGTCTGAACATGAATAGAAGACACCAAAACGGCCACGGCGTTCAATCATCTCACCTTTTTTACATGTTGGACAAGTAACCCCAGTTTTTCCTTTGGCTTCTTCTTCTGCGCTTTTTTTAATGAATTTACATTTTGGATAATTTGCGCAAGCGATAAATTTACCAAAGCGTCCTTCACGCTCAATTAACTTCCCTCCCGCCTGCTTGCCACGCGCGGGCAGGTTTCCACAAGACGGACAAATTTCTCCCGTTTCTTTTGGCCCTTCAAGTTCAGTTCCGTCTAATTTTCTTGCTCCAATACAATCTGGGAATTTTGAACAAGAAAGGAATTTTCCACTTTTACTTAGTTTTATAACCATTAAGCTTCCACACTTCGGACATTTAATGCTTGGGTCGGCGTCTCCTAGGTTTGTTAGTTTAGCGATTTTATCTTTTGACTTTACGTCTTTAGAAAATGGTTTATAGAAATCACGAAGAGTTTTTTCGTAATCACGCTTGCCATCGGCAATATCATCCAACTTATCTTCCATTTCAGCAGTGAAAGAATCGCTTATATAGTTTTCAAAATTTTGTTCAAGGAAAGTACTAACAACTTCGCCAACATCTGTTCCTCGAAGGGATCGTCCTTCTTTTTCCACATACTCACGCTCGAGGATTGTTTTGATAATCGCCGCGTAAGTTGAAGGACGACCAATTCCTCTTTTTTCGAGTTCTTTAATAAGACCAGCTTCGGTGTAGCGATTTGGTGGTTCAGTTTGTTTTTCTTCTTCATCTATAGATATGAGCGCTAGTGGCTCGTCTACTGAAGTTACCGGAAGCTCAACATCGTCTTCTCTTGAGTCTTTGTCTGCTTCAAGCCACCCCAAGAATAATATTCGGTGTCCCGTTGCGGTGAAATCAGGAATATCGCCCTTCTTTATATTTGCGGTTATTTTTGTACGCAACATTAAGGCATCTGTCATTTGAGATGCGACCGTGCGTTGCCATATTAAATGATAGAGCTTTTTCTCGGCGTCGTTTGAACCACGCTCTTCAAAAGAAGCGTCGGTTGGACGAATTGCCTCGTGCGCCTCTTGAGCGTTTTTACTTTTTGTTTTAAATACGCGAGCTGTTACAAATTTTTCTCCAAACCTTTTACCAACCATGGCAATGATTTGCGTTTGAGCTTCCTTTGATAAGTTTGGGCTATCAGTACGCATGTAGGTTATATAACCTGCTTCGTAAAGACGCTGTGCAAGCGACATTGTTCTAGATGGAGCAAAACCAAGCCTCGAGCTTGCAGCTTGCTGAAGCGTTGAAGTAATGAACGGTGGGCGAGGAGAGCGAGAAGTTTCAGA
Source organism: uncultured Candidatus Saccharibacteria bacterium (assembly GCA_964414265.1). Lineage (GTDB taxonomy): Bacteria > Patescibacteriota > Minisyncoccia > Phycocordibacterales > VMEP01 > VMEP01. The sequence continues at coordinate 6,513 of CAYPVT010000002.1, forward strand.
CTCTTCCAGTTTTTTAACAAACCAATCTTCTTTTTTCCCTAAAGCAAGAATGTTCTTAACAATACTTTCTTCCCGTGGTTCTTCCGTGCAGGTAACAATAAGTGATGCTTTCTTTTTTGTTTTTACGTTTGCTCTTATAACCCAATATTTTTCTGGGATGAATGCGCGGATTTCACGTTCGCGCTCTATTACTATACGCAAAGCAGGAGATTGCACGCGCCCAGCGGAAAGTCCGTAGCGAACCTTTTTCCAAATAAGACCAGAAAGGTCATAGCCGAAAAGTCGGTCTAGTACACGGCGCGCTTCCTGAGCTTTTCGTAAATCTGTATCAATGTCGCGTGGGTGCTTGAGGGCTTCCTTAACCGCGCTTTCTGTAATTTCGTTAAAAACAATTCTCTTGATTGGGGTTTTCTTTTTTATTGACGACATCAGGATTTCCTTCACGTGCCAAGCAATAGCTTCTCCTTCACGGTCGGGGTCGGAAGCAAGTATTATCTCAGAGGCTTTAGAAGCTTCTTTTTGGAGCTCAGCAACAACCTTTTCTTTTCCTTTAGAAATCTCGTAGCGTGGAATAAAACCACCCTCAATATCGATGGCGGTTTTATTACTTTTTGGCAGGTCGCGAACATGTCCGACACTGGCCAAAACGGTATAATCTTTCCCAACATATTTGGAAATTGTTTTTGATTTTGCTGGTGATTCAACTATAAGAAGTTTAGTCATTGACATAACTTGTACAACATTAAATTTATTTTTGCAAATTTTTGAAATACTTTCTTTTTTAAAAACACGCATATCTGTCTGTTGACAGATTGCTATACTCGCGCCACGCATAATTTCTTGCTAGAAATTTGCGCGACCCCGACTCGGCTCGCCAGCCTCCGTCTCTCAATTGCTTTACTTGTCGCAATTGAGCTTCAGGCTCCGTAATGTTTTTAAAAACGAAAGTATGGTGGCAGGAATTAGCCCTTTAAAATTAGCAACAAAAAAACTCGCGTGAAGCGAGTTTTTTTGTTTTAAAGCCTGTAAAAAATTACGGCTTATAGTCAACAATTAACGTAGGTGTATCGGCACCACTAAAATCAGCGCCGCTACCTGTGCAGGCAGTTCCTGCTGATGCATCGGCATCGCTTGCCAACGAATCATTTGCTCCTTCAAGTGTAGCTCCTAAGTGGTAGCTATCACATATTGAACCTGTACCAAGACCTGCATACATGTACGGTGTTGATGTACTTGATGGGTCAACTGGAACAGCTGCTAAGAAACCACCCGTTACAAGACCTGAAAGGGCTGTAGGGTATTGCTTGTTTGTATCGAAGTAAAGCGTAAGAGCAGTTCGAACACTTCCTAAGTCGCCAACGCGCTTTGCGTCACGTGCTTTGGCTCGAGCTGAGTTTAAGCTTGCCAAGACGATACTCGACAAAATTCCAATAATTGCAATCACGACTAATAATTCTACGAGCGTAAAGCCGCTCTCGCTTTTTCTTGTTTTCATCATAACCCATTTAGTATAGCAAATAAAAAGAACAATAACGCAAGGTTTTTAAGTTACCCTGTGGATTTCTCCAAATTGTTCTGAAATTAAACCTTTAATTTCAAGGAGAGAAATAAGGGTGTTTAGTTGATGAATAGGGAAGTCTACATTTCTCGCGAGTTCATCTCGTGATATAGGCTCTCGTAGAATCTCCAATATTTTTCTTTCTTCATTTGAGCAATCAAGAAAAGCATTTTCATCTTGCACCTTTTTTTCTACAGAAAACCCAAGAGCAGAAATTAAATCCGCGCTTTTGGTGATTGGTGTCGCGCCCTCGCGGATTAAACGATTTGTCCCGAAAGATGAAAATGAAAAAATATTTCCCGGAACAGCATAAACCTCGCGATTGTAATCAAGAGCAAGTCGCGCGGTGATGAGTGTGCCAGATTTTTCTTCCGCTTCTATAATAAGTGTCGCTTTCGATACCCCAGCCATCAAACGATTTCTTTGAGGGAATGACCAAATTGTGGCGCGAAAGTCTGGTTCGTGTTCGGAAATTAGCGCACCACCTGCTTTAACGATATCTTCGGCGAGTTGCGCATTGGTTGCTGGATATAAAACTTTTCTTGAAATACCAGAACCAGGAAAAGCAATTGTTTGAAGTCCTGATTTAATTGCTGCGCGATGCGCAATGGAATCAAGGCCGAGAGCAAGGCCGGAAACAATAACAATCGGATAACCACGTAACCCTTCAATTAATTTTTCGCACACCTCTCTTCCGTAAGAAGTATATTTTCGAGAACCGACTACCGTGAGAAGAGTTTTAGATGAATCTGGAAACACTCCTTCTATAAAAAGATTTTTTGGTGGCTGTGGAATTTCTAGAATTTGCTTTGGAAACTCCTCTTTTGATAGTTTTCTTATATTTTGAACCATATTGGTTTAGTAAACAAAAAAACAGTTCTTGTATTATAACAAGCTATTATTATTTTTTATGTGTATTTCTTTTGTGATGTGTTTTGGGATATACTAAAAGTTAAGAAATAGGGCATTTTTTTTGTTATATAACATAACCCGCCCAAATTTTTGTTTACAAAAATTTATTTGAGTGACGGTTCTTATAACCGCTTTACTCCTTAAAAATCAGCCATGCTCGACATAAAATTCATCAAAGAAAATCCAGACCTTATTCGCGAAGGCGCCCGTAAAAAACTTATCAATTTTAACGTTGATGACTTGCTCGCGGTTGAAGAGAAGCGTCTCGCAATCCTCCTTTCTGTAGAGAGCTTGCGCGCGGAGCAAAATCGAGCGAGCGACGAAGTCGCAAAAGGAATTGATCCTTCCGCGCGAGAGCTTTTGGTTTCTGAGATGAAACTTTTAAAAGAGCAATTGAAAATTAAAGAGGACGAACTAAAAGAAATAATGTCTTCTTGGCAGTCGTTAATGCTCCAAGTGCCAAACGTTCCGGACATGACCGTTCCCGACGGTTTAAGTGATGAAGATAATGAAGAAGTGAAAAAATGGGGAAAAATTCCTGAATTTAGTTTTGTACCCAAAAACCACATCGACCTTATGCAACAAAATGGAATGGTTGATTTTGAACGCGGAGTTAAAGTTGCGGGCTTTCGTGGATATTTCTTAAAAGGCGACGGCGCGCTTCTTTCTTTTGCTGTTTGGCAATACGCTCAAAAATTTTTCTTAAGTAAGGGATTTACTCTGATAATCGCTCCATCTCTTGTTCGCAGAGAAGTATTTCTTGGTACTGGATATATTCCACAAGGAGAAGAAGATTTGTATAAAACACAGGACGGTGATTTTTTGGCAGGAACCGCAGAGGTCGGAGTCATGGGTTATCACATGGACGAAGTTTTGAACAAAGAAGAATTTCCTAAAAAATATTTGGGATTCTCGCCATGTTTCAGGCGCGAAGCGGGAAGTCACGGCAAAGATACAAAAGGACTCATTCGTGTTCACGAGTTTTATAAATGGGAGCAAGTAGTTTTATGTGAAGCAAGCCATGAGGAATCAGTAAAACTACATGAATGGTTAAATAGAAACACAGAAGAGTTTATTGAGTCTTTAGGTATTCCATATCACACCGTTGCCAACTGTGGCGGAGATTTAGGTTTAGGTCAGGTTAAAAAATATGATATTGAACTTTGGGTTCCGGGCGAAAATAAATATCGTGAAATCAGCTCCGCTTCATACTTCCATGATTTTCAGACAAGACGCCTCAATATTAAATATAAAGACGCAGAAGGTAAGCTCCGCTTTGCACACTCTTTAAATAGCACTGCTATCCCGACTCCTCGCATTTTAGTTTCAATCGTTGAGAATTTCCAAAACGCAGATGGTTCCATCACAGTTCCAGAAGCACTTCGTCCATTTTTTGGTAAAGACGTAATAAATAATATTAATAGCTAACTTCAATTGCCATGGAATTTGGGCGTAAGTTTAAAACAAAAACATCTACCGCCCGTCTGCGCAGGCGGAAAGCATTAATTAAAAAAGCGATTATAGTATCTGCTATTTCGTTTTTTGTATTGATTGTTTTTGTTTTTATAGTAAACCTGTCTTCGTTGCGAATAGAAAAGACAGTTGTTTTTGGCACAAACATTCTTAAAGAAGATGATGTTCTTGAAGTGGTTAATGTTGGAATTTCTGGAAAATATTTTTTCCTTATCCCCAAAAACAGTATTTTCTTTTATCCAAAAGAGAGAATTAAAAATGCTTTGCTAAATAAGTTTGGAAGAATTGAAGCTGTGTATCCAGCGCTTGATAACGGAAATGTATTAGTAGTATCTATTTCTGAACATTCTCCAAAGTATTTATGGTGTGGGGATAAAAAGATAGAGGAGAATCATGCGAGCGGGAATTGCTACTTTACGGATAAAACTGGACTCATTTTCGTTAAGTCCCCAGATTTTTCTTCAAACGTCTTTTTCACTTTTTACGGACCGCTTGCTTCAACGACAGAACCAATTGGGGCAAGAATATTTTCAGTTGAAGAATTTGAGAGAGTTGTTTCGTTTAAAGACGCTGTTTCTGGGATGGGTTTTAAATCAAAAGGATTCGCGGTTTTAAACGATGGCGATTATGAGCTTAACCTTAGCCCCTCTGGAAAAATTCTTTTTAATACAAAAAACGATTTTACAAAATCACTCGATAACATTCTCTTGGCTATTACTTCGCTCCCGCTTTCCGACGAAATTAAAACAAAACTTGATTCACTTCTATACATAGACGTTCGTTTTGGTAATAAAGTTTTTTATAAGTTTGAAGACTAGTCGAGATTGTCGCCCCTTTTAATTTTTATGGGATTGTTGTAGTTTATCGAGAGTACAACTTCTTTGGAGAAGCCCATGGGCAACATAGTGTATTCTGGTTTTCCGATTCACCTTGCGTACACGCTTTCAATCGCCATAGTTGAGGCGATGCAGGGCGGGCGCGAGTTTGTCGGCAAGAACGACCTCAAGCGACTTCTCGAGTGGTATCAGGGTGCTGTTTATCCCTATAATGCCACCTTGTTTTCACGAGGCGGTGAAAGCGATGAGGGGCAAGCGCTCTATCTTCTGATGCGACGCGCCCAAGTGGAAAACGCCGTGAACGGGGTTCGAAGGAGGTCTTCGCTCTTTGATCGGGTTGTCGAGTTTGTGAAGAGGTTTCCTCGCGAAACATATTCACACCACGACGCCTATTTCGTTCTCAACTTTTTCAATGACCTTGCTTCCGGAATAAGGGAGTACAGGCTTTCGATTAAGCGGAGGCATATGATGGCGCTGGCGAGGGGAAATGTCGTAAGACTCAAAAACAGGATAGAACAGGCGCGGGCCTAAAATCCTGCAGATACACAAAAGGGAGCGCCAGTCGCTCCCTTTTTTAATTTTACGAAAAAATTTTTTAGCTTATGTTAATATCGTGGAAATGAAGGGATTTTGGAAAAACTTAAAAAAGCCATTTTTTGTTTTGGCGCCAATGGCCGACGTCACCGACGCGGCTTTTCGTCAGATTATCGCGAAGTATGGCAAGCCTGATGTTTTTTGGACAGAGTTTGTTTCTGCCGATGGATTATGTAGCCCTATTGGTCGAGAGAAACTTTTAATCGACCTTGCTTATACAGAAGGAGAGCGACCAATTGTTGCGCAAATTTTTTCATCTAATCCGGATAATATCCGTGAGACGGCAAAGTTAATTAAAGAGTTGGGTTTTGATGGGCTTGATATAAATATGGGTTGCCCTGATAGAACAATAGAGAAACAGGGCGCGGGCGCTTCGTTGATGAAGAATCCAAAACTTGCGCAAGAAATAATTCTTGCCGCCAAAGAAGGCGCAGGGGATATGCCCGTGTCTGTTAAAACTCGCCTTGGATATAACAAAGATATTTTGGAAGAGTGGCTACCGATGCTACTTGAAGCTCGCCCCGCGGTTATCACCGTGCACGCGCGAAACAGAAAAGAGTTGTCGGATTTCCCAGCACGTTGGGAGATGGTTAAACGCGCTGTTCAAATTCGCGACGAGTTGAAAAGTGAAACGCTAATTATTGGCAATGGTGACGTTAAAGATATTGCGGACGCTCGAATGAAAGTAAAAGAAACTGGCGCTGATGGCGTGATGCTGGGGCGGGCAATTTTTGGCAACCCCAGCCTTTTTAATCGTGAGCAAAAAGAAGTTGATATAAAAACGAGATTAAAAATTATGGTTGAGCATACAAAACTTTTCGAAGAACTATTTGTTACGGGGACTTGTCACGTTAAAGACCGTCCTCGCGAAGCGAGTGCGGAGGGCACCTTGGGACGAAAGTCTTTTAACGTGATGAAAAAGCACTACAAAGCTTACGCTCATGGATTTATCGGCGCCAAAGAGCTTCGAGTAGAACTAATGGAAACAAAAAATGCTAAAGAAGTTGAGGGGATTGTGGAGAAATTTCTAGGTGGTAGTCTGTAGAAAGTAAAACGACGGAGGGTTCATTATGAAATCAGTGTTGATCCAAGTTGAAAGGGCTACGAAACTGCTCAAAGCAAAACCACAGATTGCCAATCCGCTTTCGCCAAAAGGGGAGAAACTCTATCAGGAAGCCGAAAAGCGTTCCTTGGTTGATTTATACACTTCACGTTTGGCAAAATATCTTGAAAGCGAGGAGGGGCGAGCGGTAAGGGGCCTTTTTTCGGAAATGTGGGGATTGGATTCGGAAACGTGGGGATTGGATGGATTCACTAAAACCAATCAATTGCGTTGGCGAATTCTTCTATACAGGTCGGAGAATTGCAATAACTCCAACCGGCAGGAGGTAATCTGGTTTGGTGGTAATGGCCTCGAACTTTACTACGTAGAAAAGGGGTCAAATAAATATCATTCCGCGCCAATTTCCCCGGCAGGCTTGATTGAGCGGATTGTTTTTAACGACGACCGATTTAACGCAGCGGAAGTGGTAAGGCCGGAGCAGGTGATTCCATACATTCGTACGTGTACGATGGAGTTGGTCCGTTACCTGAACCGCTAAAGCCAGATGTTCTTGCAGAGAAAAGAAATGGGGTTGCGCCAGTCGCACCCCGTTTTGTTTTTTAATTAGAAAAAGAAAAAGGTGCATAAGTTTATCTCAAGTTCCAAATTGACAATTTTTTTGTTATAATTTTGTTTATGAAAGACAGGAATATTTTTCTCATTATTGCGATTATCGTTGTTAGCACCGTTTTTCTGTTTATATATAAAAAAGATTTAATAGGAACACTTTCGGTCTTTAAAAAAAATATATCAACAACTACACAAGAGCCCGTGAGAACGGATTTCGGCACCGATGTACCCGCCGATTTTCCGGCAGACATTCCCATTGAAGATGGAGCACAAGCCGAGCAGAGCTATAGTCTGAATTATGCCGGCCAAAAGCAACTGACGATAGTCTTTCTTTCAACCAAAATGGTGAAAGAAAATTATGTGCTCTATGCAGATCTTCTCGCGAAGCAAGGCTGGAACGTTTCCAACAAATACGAAAGCCCGAAACTATTCTCCCTGTATGGCATGAAAGAGAGTAACGACATAAACGTGACCATCAGCGAGAACACCTCGGCCACCTCCACGAAGTCGCAGGTAAGCATTAGTGTTTTGAAAAAATGATGAAAACAATTCGCACTATTTTTACAGTCGTTGCCTTGTTCTTAATAACACCAAGTTTCTCTTTTGCAGGTACGCAAACTTTCACGAGTAACGGGACTTTTATTGTTCCCGTAGGAGTCACCAGTGTATTGGTCAACATGAGTGGTGGTGGGGGTGGTGGGGGTATGCAATGGTCTTGGGTGTGTGGAGTCTCGCAGTTCGGAACGTCTGGTGGCACGACCTCTTTTGGTGGCCTTTTAGTCGCACTTGGTGGATTTGTTGGAAATGGCGGATCTGATCCAGCCCTAGGTGGTGCTGCAGGTGGCGCAGGAGGAGTATCAGGCAGTCCTGGTGGTTGGAGTTGGGGAGGCGCAGGTGGGGGTAGTTTATTTGGTTCTGGGGGGACAGGATTTTACAGGATTCCTAACACTCAGGATTTTCCTGGTACGGGAGGAAATGGATATGGAGCCGGAGGCGGAGGAGGGATTACTGGTGGTGGGGGAGGAGGGGGTGCAGCTTTTAGCGGGAGAGTACTTACTGTTGTTTCTGGTCAAATTATACCAGTAACTGTTGGAACTGGTGGGCTAGCTAATATTGCAGTATGTCCCCAGTTTTCATCTGGGGCAGGCGCTACGGGTTTTGTTAGTGTTTCTTGGACAGACCCCACATTTGGCACCATCAACGTCTCCTCCAACATTTCCTCCTCATGGACCATTACCGGCCCAGCGACGATTACCGGCTCTGGCACATCACAGTCCTCGCCATCAAAACCGACAGGAACGTACACCATTACGTGGAATGATGTAGCTGGATATACTAAACCAACTTCACAGAGCCTCACCCTTGTTTCAGGTGGCACAATTACCTTTAATGGTGTATATACAACATCGATTAATCTTGTAAGTCAAAATCTTTCCGTTCCAGCATCTGCAACGAGCGGGACGGCACTTAACTTTACAGCTGATGTTAGAAACATTGGTACCGCAGGTACGGATATTGGTTTTAGTGACAATTTTAGCTATCAATGGAACGGCACAGGAGGAACGTGGACGAATCTCCCGCTTATTCCAAAGACCCCACTTTTAGCTAGCGCCATGTCGGGAGATTTTGGTTCATACACACCAACTCAAACAGGAACTCTATATATTCAACATTGTGTTGATTCGGCAAATGTTGTTAATGAAGGAACAGACGAAACACCAAATTGCTCTGTAAGTGGAGCGGGGATAATCGTTACCCCTCCACCAAACACACCACCCATAGCCACAATCACCATCCCAGCTATCAACATCACAATTCCTGAAAATCAAGATCAGCAATTTACAGGAGAGGCAACAGATACCGATGGAACGATAGTTGGGTATGAATGGAGAGTTGGGAACTGTGCGACGGGCACCATCCTTAGCTCTTTGGTAAGTTTTGTTAAATCATTTACACTGGGAACATACGATGTTTATTTTAGGGCTCAAGACAACAATGGGTTTTGGTCATCAAATTGTCCGTCGCGTAGAATTGATGTCATTGTAAATAATCAAATACCAGGGGTGTGTGGTTCTGCTAATGGGGTGCCAACACAAATAAAACCAGTTTCTAATCTTTGTGCCACAGTGGGATTACCAAGTCCAGTTGTTTTGCCAAATAGTAATTTTACACCATCTTGGTCGTGGGTATGCGCTGGAGAAAACGGTGGCGCAGATGCTACTTGTGGAGCTGTTACTTCATGTGGTGATAATAAATGCCAAGCATCTAAAGGAGAGAACCCGTCAACATGTAGGATTGATTGCAAAATAAATGTCATTGAATTTTAGTATTTGTTTATGTTGCTTTTGTGGCGTTATGGGTAATAACGTATTCATGGAGATCCGTTAAAAAAAGAAAAAGGTGCATAAGTGGTGTTGTGATAAATTCCTGAAGTTATAGAATAAAGAGAGGAATTACCTATAACCTATAAAAAAGAGAGGAGCGACATTATGCATATCGTGTGTAGGTCGGAAGAGGTGAAGTTCTTTGCGAAAGTTGAACGCCGTCTAGAAAGAGTAATCGACTGTGTCGCCATCGTCACGGTCGTTAGGTCCCAATACGGAATTCACACCGAGGTTGATGTTGTTTTGTATCGCCTCAACCGGAGAGAAGTCCGTTTCGGAGGTAAAGAGACGTTCGAGTTGGTACGCTTTTTGCCACAGGACAAAGAGTTGGCTTTTAATTTTTTTCCACACGGACCACCGTTTTTGAATAGCGGTCCGGCATGGAAGGAAACCACCGGCTGGCTTGCCCCCGTGATCGATTCGTACAGAACAATTTATGAACCCGGCTTGGTGATGGTAGAAGAGTATCCCCAAAAAATACTACCCACACCTTTCAGGCTGAGTGCGTGCCCAGATTCCCGCGTTTTGCGTTGAAGACCCCAATTTTGTTTGCCGAGTTAATCGGTTAGCGGAGTTGGGGCTTTTTGTTTACAACTTTTGTATGTTGTGTTAGTATTTTCACGGGAATGTTCCCATAACGAAAAAGAAGGATAGTGATGCAAAATCGCACAGTAGTATCAGCACCGGCGGTGCTGGCTTTCGATCTCGAGAAAAAAATCGAGGCGTATCTCAAGTCGCACGAGTGGCACCGGCTGATTCATCCGCACTTGGGGGACGATTTCATGGTCACTCTTTGGGGCGACGGAGATGTCGTCGGTGGCCTCGGCAAGGACGGTTTTGTCGAAATCGAGCGCAACAAGATTCCCGGGAAAAAGAACATTACCCGGGTTGTCGCAACCAAAAAGGCGGTGGAAAACTGCCTGAACGGAAGCATTCGCGTTCGTGCTCTTGAAACACATGGTCTCGTCGAAGTGATTCAGGGCTGGTCCCTGATTTCTGTTCCCGACACGGTGAGGGCGAAGGTCATCAACCACCGTACCGGGGAAATCAACGACAAGGCGAAGCAGTTGAAATTGCGTTTTCCCAGCAAGCCGAACACGGGAAACGGCAGTCGGGCACAAGGTGGTACCTCGATGGAAATCACGGCCTGATTCGTTCACGGCCGAATCATTTTTTCGTTTCATAAACAGAGGAGAAGTAGATGAGCAATGGTTCACTGTCGTCGCGTAGCTTCGCGACTCGTCGTGCGGATTACTTCGCGCGGAAGGATGAGCAGGAAGGAAAAGTGGAAATGGGTTCCGGTAACGGGACCGAGACCGCTCCGGATAGCGAAGCATCAGTACAAGGTGTGGCGGAGAAACATCCGCCCCCACAGCAATAACCGGCCGTAGGCCGTTACAAGGGTCCGCAAATCGTCAATCGACGAGGAGCGGCCCTTTTTCATTTGTCGTGGCGACCTGATATAATAATTTTTAACCAACAGATAATGAAAAATTCTACTGAAAATAAGGCGATGGAAAATGTCGCTTTCTATCGGAAATATCGTCCGCAGAAATTCGCCGATGTTTTAGGGCAGGAACAAGTTGTCTCTGTTATTGAAAATTCTCTCAAATCAGAAAGCATGGTGCATGCCTATCTTTTTGCGGGCTCGAGGGGCACGGGAAAAACATCCGTTGCCAGAATTCTTGCGCGCGAGCTCGGCACCTCCACAAACGACCTATACGAAATAGATGCCGCTTCAAATCGTGGTATTGATGATGTCCGCGCGCTAAAAGAATCGGTGCAGTCGCTTCCTTTTGATTCAAAATATAAAGTTTATATCATTGATGAAGTGCATATGCTCACCAAAGAAGCGTTTAACGCGCTTTTGAAAACTCTTGAAGAGCCACCTAAATATGTAATTTTTATTTTAGCGACGACCGAAATTGAAAAATTGCCAGAGACCGTGGTGTCGCGTTGTCAGGTTTTTCAGTTCAAAAAACCATCAATTGAAACATTGCGTGGAGTGATAGAAAAAATCGTTAAATCAGAAGGATATAAAATAGAGAAGTCGGCAGGGGAATTGATTGCGCTTTTGGGTGAAGGTTCGTTTCGTGATACACAAGGAATACTTCAGAAAATAGTTGGGCTATCAAGCGACAAAGAAATTACCCGCGCAGAAGTTGAGAAAATAACCGGCGCGCCAAAAACAGAACTCGTCCGTGATTTTATTTCCGCGATTGCGACACATGATTTAGAACGCGGACTTTCTGCAGTGGGCAACACGGGAAAAGAAAATCGCGATATGAAGGTATATATGAAGCTTGTTTTGCGACAGTTGCGCGCAGCGCTTTTGCTTAAATACGCGCCGGCAGGGGCGGGGAGTTTGCTTTCGGATTTCGACGAAGACGAAAAGAAATTTTTAAACACGCTCATTAAAGAAAACGGCAAGAATATTACTTCGGGTGTATTAATAGAACTGCTCACCGCCTATCAGCTTCTCGACTATTCATATATTCCCGAACTTCCTCTAGAACTTGCCCTCATTAAGATTGTCGGGCAAAATGACGCAAGTTAGTTTAGTTTCGCTAACAAGCTAATGCCTATAGCTGAATTTATAGGGGATCGTCTTTGTTTGTGTGTAGCGCTGGGGGGTCGGCGTACGGGGGGGGAATGAAATCTGAACTGCTTCAGATTTCATCCGGTTTCTTTAGAAAATTGCCGTTGTTTGTATTTTAAGCTGGGGGATCGTCTAACGGTAGGACATGAGCCTTTGAAGCTCAGTATCTAGGTTCGATTCCTAGTCCCCCAGCTTAAAACGGAAACAGGCAATAGGGAGCCTTTGAAGAGAGAGGAGATTCTAGTCATCAGTTTGTGTATAATTGTCGATTATGGCAATCAAAAAAACATCAGAGATTGGTAGTAAAATAATACGCTCCCAATCAAAAGAAGTTGAAAAAATAATTTCTTTGAGAGTTAAGAAAATAATAGTTGATCTTGTTGATACCATGAGGCATGTAAATTTGGTCGGTATGGCGGCACCCCAAATTGGAATAGGAAGTAGAATTTTTGTTACTGAAATTAGGAAGACAATAACACGAAAAAATATTTCTAAACTTGACCCGCTTAAGGTTTTTATCAACCCCAAAATAACTAAGACCTCAAAGAAACTTGTTGGTGGATATGAGGGTTGCGGAAGTGTCGCTTCGGGAGGATTATTCGGAATTGTGAGAAGACCAGAAACTGTTTCTGTTCGAGCTTTTAATGAAATAGGTGAAGAATTTGAGTTAGAGACCTCTGGGTTGTTAGCAAGAATTATTCAACACGAGATTGACCATCTTGATGGAATTTGTTTTATTGATAAAGTTACAGATACTAAAAAACTGTTGGGTCGTCAAGAATATATCAAAATGGGAAGAAAAAAGTAGACCTGACTTTTTTGGGAAAAGAATCTAACGGGTTTGAGATAGTTTCGGAGTCCGAGGAGTATCGATATGGAACAAATTAAAATTAAAAACTCAAATGGTCAAAATATTTCAGCGATAGTTAATTGCTCGACCAAATCATATAATCGCCTCGCGATTTTGTGTCCCGGGTATTTAGACACCAAAGACTACAAGCACTTAACCACGCTTGCTGAAAGGCTAGTGGAAAAAGGATACGATGTGGTGAGATTCGATCCTACCGGCACATGGGAAAGCGAAGGTGATATTTCAGAATACACCACCACCCAATATCTCGCTGACATAAAAAGCATACTCGAGTACATGGTCAATAAAAATTTGTATGACTACGTGCTTCTTGGAGGACACAGCCGAGGAGGTCAAGTTTCAATTCTTTTTGCGGCAGAAAACCCTAAAATCAATGCGGTGTTTGGGATAATGCCTTCTCAGGGAAAAGTTGAAGAAGAGGATAAGAAAGAATGGAGAGAAGCTGGAGTGCGTCTCTCAAAAAGAGATTTGCCAAATGACCAGAGTAAAACAGTTGAATTCAAGGTTCCGTATAGTCATATGCAGGATCGCGAACAATACAATACTCTTGAAGCAGTCAAAACAGTGCGGGCACCAATTGTCTTGGTCGCTGGAGAGTTAGATGATATCGTCGAACCTGCCGAAGTAAAAGAAATATTTGATGATGCTAACGAACCCAAGAGATTTGTTTTGATTGAAGATATAGGGCACGATTATAGACTTAGCGAATCGGAAATTTCCAAAGTAAATAGTAGAATTATAGAGAACCTTTTCCCGCTTACTTCAATTTCGGTAAAGACGTGATCATTCCGAGAAGCGTAAAAACGGCAGAATAAAAGTAATCAAAAAAGCCATGTGAGGCTTGATGGGTAAATATACAAGACCGAGGAGCCAGCCTAAAACGGAAACAGGCAATAGGAAGCCTTTATTATTAAGTATCTAGGTCTGATTCCTAGTCCCTCATTTTAGTTTTTGAGCTATTTTATGGGGGTTATTCGTGCGTGGAATGATAAAGTAGTACTATAAAGCGACAAAGCAGTAGTCTTCGTTTAGCGAATTTTTGAAGTAATTATGATAAAGATTAAGGATATCCCCAAAATAGATAGACCGAGAGAGAAGTTGGAAAAATATGGCCCAGGAAAATTATCCGATGCTGAACTTTTGGCAATTCTACTTCGAACAGGAACTAAAGATTTAAATGTTTTAAAGTTATCTCAAAAGATTTTGCAAAAATTTGAAAATGAAAAATTTATTAATATTACAATTGATGAATTGAAAACCATTCATGGATTAGGCTCAGTAAAGGCTTGTGAAATTATTGCTTGTTTTGAACTTGGAAAACGCATGCTGAAAGATAAAAAAACATCAATTTTACTTTCACCTAAAGATGTTTGGGAACGAACGGAAGATATTCGAGGAAGTAAAAAAGAGCATTTTGTAGTTTTTTATTTAGATAGTAGAAACCAAGAAATACAAAAAGAAGTTATTTCCGTAGGAACTCTTAATGAAAGTCTTGTCCATTCTCGGGAAGTATTTGAGAGTGCAATCAAAAACAATGCCGCTTCAATTATTTTAGCCCACAATCATCCCTCTGGAGATTTGGAACCATCACAAGCTGATATTGAGATAACAAAAAAATTAATTCACGCTGGGAAAATTCTAGATATCAAAGTTATTGACCATATAGTTGTTTCAGGTGGTGCAGGTTGTTTTAAAAGTATCATTCAAAATATATGAATAAATATAAAACTTTGGTAAAAATTTTGGATGAAATTAGGTTTGAGGCACCATTAGAATATAAGTCATATCGCCCAGAAGATAATGATTTGGAGAAAATTAACCAAGCAAGATCAAGAGCATTTATCCATCTTTTTCTAAAAGGTAATTTTAATCTTTTAGACTTTAAAGAAAGAGAGAATTTTGTTACTGACGGAGCAGATGACGGTGGTATCGATGCATATTATATAGATAAGATAAATAAAAAAGTTTATATAATACAATCCAAATTTAGAACAAATGACAATAACTTCGAAGAAAGAGAGATTACCTTTGAGGAATTATTAAAGATGGATATCACAGAGATTTTAGAAGGGAATGAGTTTGATGCTCAAGATACTGCTTATTGTTCAAAAATTAAACAGTTACAGAGAGATGTAAATCAAACAGAAGGTATTGCTCGTTATAAAAACATAGTTGTTATCCTTGCAAATATTAAGAACATAACACCGGCCCAGCTTAAAAAACTTACTGGTGGTTTTGATGTGTCTATTTTTAACTATGAACAGGTTTATAAAAAGTTATTATTTCCAATTGTTTCTGGTACTTACTACAATAAAGATGAGATACATATTTCTATAAACCTTTTAGGTAAGTCATCAAACGAAAACGTAACTTACAATGTAAAAACAGAGTACGGTGAATGCGATATTACGGTTCTGTTTGTACCAGTATCAGAAGTAGCGAGAATTGTTTATCAGTTTAAAAATTCGATTCTCAAATATAACCCCAGGTCTTATTTGGAAATGCAAAACAATACAATTAACCACAATATTTATAATTCTATTGTAGGAAAAACAACAAATGATTTTGCTTTGTTAAATAATGGAATTACTCTTTTATCTAGTGAAACAAATATTAATAATAAAGTTGGAAAGAAAGACGAAGCCCAACTTATAGTTATGAATCCACAAATAATTAATGGTGGGCAAACATCTTACACACTAAGTCGTATATATGAAGAGATATTGAACAATAAAGAATCTGAAGACGTTTTTAAAAATAAAGAAGTTCTTCTTAAAATTATAACACTGAGTGATTTGTCAGAAGAAATAGACTCTGAACAGCACAAACTTATTGAGTCAATCTCTAAATCGACCAATAACCAGTCTCTAGTTAAAGAAGCTGACCGAAGATCAAATGACGGGGTGCAGTTGGTTCTTCAAGAAGAAATTTATAATACTTATGGTTTATATTACGAAAGAAAGAAGGGGGAATTTGCCGATGGTGTAAAAAATAATTATTTACACAGAAGTGAGATTATTGATAGGGTTGAGTTTATAAGATTTGCACTTGCTTCCAAGTTTCCGGTTATGGTAAATAACCAGAATCCAAAAAATATTTCCGAAAATAAAATGTTTGAAGAGAAGTTTTTTGTGAGTGTTTTAGGTGATGGTTCTAATTATAAACATATAATGTATGTTTATTTTGCGTATCAAGATTTAAAAATTATTAAACAAGGGGAGGCTCAAGATAAAAAAGATAGATTTGCAACTTCAAAATACGGAAGAGCGCTTAGATATGGAGATATTGCGGTAGTAATGATTTGTAAGTATAAATTTTACGAAGATAATTTTAATATAGAAAATATAAAAAGTCAGGTCTTAAATGTATTAAAAGAATGGTTAAAATTTGAAGAGTATGCTTTTAGTTTAAAAACAAACTCGGAATACTTTAATGAAGCAATTGGTGAAGCAAACTATTATGGCTATTATAAGGGTTCAACAATAATGAAAGACCTATATAAGTATTTTATTAAAAATGACTAAAATATATCAAACAAAAGAACAAATTTTGGAAAAAGCAGAAACAATTTTGCACAAATCTTTGCGTGGGTTTATCTCTACAGAAGCACTTGGAATTATTGAGACTCAAATTGGAGAATATGGGATGAAGCGTAAAGGTTTCTTGGGTGATTTGATAGAAAAATACTTTTTCGATATTAACCCTGGAAATATTAGCGAGCCAGATTTTAAAATTGCAGAAGTCGAACTTAAAACAACCCCACTAAAGAAACACAACAATAACAGATTAGTTTCAAAAGAAAGATTAGTTTTCTCGATGATTAACTACGACACTGTCGTAAATGAAACATGGAAGTTAAGCTCTTTCTTAAAAAAGAACAAGTCATTATTGTTGATGTTCTACTTATGGAAAGAAAATAAGAGTATTCTTGATTATGAATTTAAATTTGTCTATTTATTGAATTTACTAGAAGATATTTCCAGTGAAGATGTTTTTCAAATTCAGAAAGATTGGGAGTATATTGTTTCAAAAATAAAACGAGGAGAGGCACATCTTCTGTCTGAGGGCGACACCTATTATCTCGGTGCTTGTACAAAGGCGGCGAATAGTCGAGTTGTAAGAGATCAGCCAATGAATCGTGCACCCGCAAAACCTCGTGCGTTTTCTTTCAAACAACAATATATAAATTATTTAATTCAAACAAAACTACTTGGCGAAAAAACAAACACAGACTCAATTTTTAAGAAACAGAGACGAATTGAAACCATTGAAGATTTAATTAAGGAAAAATTTTCCATTTTTATAGGAAAAACTGACGAGGAGATACTTGGTAAACTTGGCTCAAATCTCGGCACCAAAGCAAAAAGTTACAAGAGGTTGATTGTTAATAGGATTCTCGATGTTAATTCAAATAATATCGAAGAACTAGAAAAAGCCAATATAACTCTTAAAGTAATAACACTTGAACACAGCGGAACACTTAGGGAGTCTATGTCATTCCCCGCATTTGATTATAAAGATTTAGTAACTTAGATTTGGAGTGATGACGAAGAAGAATCAATGGCTGATTTTCACCTACAACTTGAAACGAAGAAATTCTTGTTCGTTGTGTTTCAAAAACAAAAAGGGAGTCCTCGTATAATACTTAAAAAAACTATGTTTTGGAATTTTCCCATGAAAGATATTTCTGAAGCAGAGAGTGTTTGGCAAAAAACAATTGATTGTATCAATGAAGGTAGGTATGATAAATTACCAAAACTTAAAAATAGTCACGTAGCACATGTTCGTCCGCACGGAAAAGACTCGAAGGATACAATTACAACACCTCAAAACACGCAGGAAATGAAACGCTGTTTTTGGCTTAATGCTAAATACATACAGCAAGCCATAGAAAACAAAAAAGATCAAGGTTGATCAATTCACTGCTATTTGCTATAATTACCTCATGAAGAAAATACGAGTTGTTGAATTATTTGCAGGTGTTGGTGGTTTTCGACTCGGACTTGATGCGGCAAGTAAAAAAGATTTTAAGTATGAAACTGTTTGGAGTAGTCAATGGGAACCAGGGGCTACAACACAACACGCTTCTCAAATATATACGCGTGCTTTCGGCGCAGAAAATCATTCTTGCGAAGATATACAAGTGGTAATTGAAAAAGATTTCAAAAAAATACCAACTCACGATTTACTTGTTGGAGGATTTCCTTGCCAAGATTACTCGGTTGCAAGAACATTGAATCAAGCAAAGGGTATTTATGGGAAAAAGGGTGTTTTGTGGTGGTCAATTTTTAATATTTTAAAAAAGAGTGGAAAAAAAGCACCAAAGTTTTTGATGTTAGAAAATGTAGACCGTTTATTAAAATCTCCGACAGGACAAAGAGGAAGAGACTTCGCTATCATGCTCGCTTCACTTTCAGATTTAGGATATATCGTTGAATGGCGTATTGTTAATGCGGCTGATTATGGGTTTTCTCAAAGAAGGAAAAGGATTTTAATTATGGGATATAAAAAGGGTAGCAAGGTTTTCAATCTTATTAAAAAAGAAAAAGACATTAAGAATTGGATTTACAAAAATGGAGTAATCGCTCAAGCATTTCCAGTTAAAAAAGATACCAGTGTTCTACATGAATTTAAAATTGAGGGTAGTTTAGAAAAAGTGTCCGAGAATTTTTCTTCTAATAAACCTGAAAAAAGCCCTTTTGAAATTTCTGGAATAATGATTGACAGAAAAGTCTACACTGTTAAAACTAATGCAGAATATAAAGGTAAGTCCGCTTTACTTAAAGATATTATTGTTCACGGTGAAGCGAAGATTCCCGAAGAATTCTTTATAAAGGGTGAGGACAAAAAAAGATGGGAATACTTAAAAGGTGGGAAAAAAGAAGATCGAAAATCTAAAAATGGTTTTGAATATAATTACTCAGAGGGTCCTATGGTTTTCCCTGACTCTTTAGATAAACCGTCAAGAACGATAGTTACAGGCGAAGGTGGAAGCTCTCCATCTCGTTTCAAACATGTAATAAGGACTAACTCAGGTAAATTACGCAGATTGATGCCTCTAGAATTAGAGAGACTTAACATGTTTCCAGACAACCACACAAAAATTATGTCTAATGACAAACTAACGCCTGATGTAAAAAGAGCCTTTATTATGGGTAATGCTCTAGTTGTTGGCGTGATTGAAAAACTAGGAAATTCTTTATCTGATTTTGTTTAAATAAAAAAAGTACAATCTATTTAGGGGCTCGCAAGGACCGTCCTTGCGACAACAGAGCGATAACTGAACAAACGAACTAATTCAGAGGAGTGTCAAAACGGTAGAATAAAAGTAATTAAAAAAGCTTTGTGGGGTTTGGTTGGTAAATATACGAGACTGACGAAGCCATCTAACGTTTTGGTTATAGCTTTTGTTATAACGTCTATATGAAGAAACCATTTTTATACGCATCATCAGCTATTTTATACATTGTCGTTTTAGTTTCTGCTTCAAATCTTGCGGTTCATGTTCTACAAGATAAACCAGAAACTATACTCATTCCGATGACCATTTTGAGTTTGTTTGTGCTGTCGGCATCTATCATGGGGTTTTTGTTTTTATCTGAACCATTGTCTTTACTTATAGAAAACAAAAAGCACGAAGCTATTGTTTGCTTTGCTCAAATTGTCGGATTCTTCGCCTGCTTTGTCGCCGTTTTTATACTTCTGCTTTTCTTCAGTCCAATTCCATTCCCGCAAGGTTTTTAGAAAGTACATCAGATTAGAATTTTGATATAATAATTCTAATGAAAGTCTATATCGCCGCGCCACTATTCAACGAGTTTGAAAAAAATCGTAATGTCGAAATAAGTGAATATTTAAATAGTGTTGGCATAGCTACTTATCTGCCCCAAAAAGATGGGGGCCTTGCCTTTGATTTGATAAAAGCTGGAGAAGATAAAGGAAAAACGAGAAAAGCTATGTTTGAGAGTGACGTGAAGGCTATTAAAGATTGCGATGCGATACTTTGTATTTTAGATGGCAGGGTTCCAGATGAGGGGCTTTGTGTTGAGCTCGGAATGGCTTACGTTCTTGGAAAAAAGTGTATTGGTTATAAAACAGACAAAAGAAGTTTGGATGAGTTTGGTGATAACTTAATGATTGAAGGATGTTTAGAAAAAATTGTGAGCACTAAAGATGAATTAAGAAATTGTTTTACTTGAAATTTGTCTTATGAAACCTAAAGCGGTGAAGAAGAAAAATTTAAAAACAAAGTCACGGGCAAAGCCCCGTGTTCGTCGAAAGAAAATTAAAGGCAAATGGCATGCGCCGATTCGCGTGGATAAATTTGTCGTAACTCAAAAGTTTCTTGCCGTAGATAAAATAAATTATCCGAAGACAGGTGTTCACCCCGGAGCTGATTATGGAACTCAAGGGGAAGATAATGTGCCGTTATTTTTCTGCGCCGACGGAGAGGTGATAGAGACAGGGGCCAACCACAAGTATTTTGGTAATTATTTCTTTTATTATGTGCCTGAAGTTGATCGAACTTTTGTTTATTTTCATCTACGAGATACTTTGCCGACTAAGGGATTACACAAGGCGGGAGAGCAATGTGGTATTGCTGGGAAAACAGGTTTGTCTTACGGGATTCATCTTCATTTAGAATGTATAAAAGGTCGCAAAACATCCACCGATAGAGCAAGCTTGTATACTTCGAAATCACCTTTAATTAAAGCGACCGAAGACGCCGACACTTTTATCAGAGCTCGGTTATAAACAAAAGAGACCCATGGTTCAGGTCTCTTTTCAAGCCGCCTTTCGGTCGGCTTTTGCTTAAATATATTATATAATAAATGTTAATTTACAAACTTACACATAAGAAAAAATAATATGGAACATGGTCACTTAAATCACCACAAACAACCAGAGTCACATAATAAACACGATGGGCATAATACAGCAGATTTTTTAAAGAAATTTTGGATTTCTTTAATTATTACTATACCCATCTTTTTTTATTCAGAGATGGCAAAAGAAGTTTTTAATATTCGTGGTCCTGAATTTGTTGGTTGGCAATATATTCTGCTTTTTCTCGGTTCAGTTATTTATTTTTATTGTGGCTTCGCCTTTTTAGAGGGCGCTTATCGCGAATTAAAAGCACGTTTACCTGGAATGATGGTACTTATTTTTATCGCTATTACTTCTGCGTATACATATAGTGTCTTTTCAATATTTTCTGGGGGAATGCACGATTTGATGTTTGAGCTTGCTTCACTTATTACGATTATGCTTCTTGGGCATTGGATAGAAATGAAATCGGTTACAGGCGCTCAAGGAGCTCTTAAAGAATTGTCAAAGCTCTTGCCTGACCAAGCAGAAGTTTTTCGCGACAACAAAATTATAGTCGTCCCTCTTTCTGAACTTAAGATTGGTGATATCGTATTAATCAGACCTGGTTCAAAGATTCCCACTGATGGAAAAGTTATTGAAGGTCAGTCGAACGTAAACGAGTCTATTTTAACCGGAGAATCAAAACCAGTTCATAAAAATATCGGTGGCGAAGTTATCGCTGGTTCAGTCAACGGCGAAGGGAGTCTTAAGGTGGAGGTTCTAAATATTGGAGAAAAAACATTTCTTGCGGGGGTTATGCGGTTGGTCGCAGAAGCACAGGCTTCAAAATCACGCCTACAAATACTTTCAGACCGAGCGGCTTTTTACCTGACTATAATCGCGATTGTTGGAGGGGGAATTACTTTTGTCGCATGGTTAGTGGTTGGGGCTGGAACCATAACCGCAGTGGAACGTTTGGTTGCTGTTTTGGTTATTACTTGTCCTCATGCGCTCGGATTGGCTGTGCCATTAGTGACGTCAATTTCCACGACTATGGCAGCGCGAAACGGCTTTTTGGTTCGTGAACGAATAGCTCTTGAAGAAGCTCGAAAGATTGATACGGTGTTGTTTGACAAAACAGGTACGCTCACGAAAGGTGAATTTGGTGTTGTTTCCGTAACTTCTGACGAAGTGCTTGCGCTTGCTGCTTCCGTTGAATCACATTCTGAACATTCGATAGGCAAGGCAATTTTAAAAGAAGCTGAAAAAAGAAATCTTCAGATTGATGATATTCGCGATTTTAAGACAATTGCCGGAATAGGGGTAGAAGCAATCGTTAACGGTGCAACAATGTTCGTCGGTCATCGTGGAGGTAGAGATATAGTTGTTGAAAAAAACGGTAAACAAATAGGCATGATAGTGGTTGCCGACGTCGTTCGTCCAGAAGCAAAAGAAGCAATATCAAAACTTAAACAAGCCGGACTTTCAGTTTCAATGATTACTGGAGATTCAGAGGAGGTTGCAAAAGAGGTTGCAGAAGAGGTTGGTATTGATGAATATTTTGCACGAGTTTATCCAGGAGATAAATCTAAAAAAGTTAAGTTACTTCAAGCTAATGGTCGCAAGGTCGCGATGATTGGCGATGGGGTAAACGATGCCCCAGCTCTTGTTCAAGCAAATCTTGGAATTGCTATTGGCGCAGGAACGAATATTGCCATTGAATCTGCGGGGATAATTCTTGTAAAAAATGATCCGCGAGATATTTCAAAAATATTTAATTTATCAAGATTTACATATAATAAAATGATTCAAAATTTATTTTGGGCAACTGGTTACAATGTTGTTGCGATTCCACTTGCGGCAGGGGTGCTAGTTTCAAGCGGTATCATATTGCAACCATGGCTTGCAGCAGTGTTTATGTCTATCTCTACGGTCATTGTGGCTATTAACGCCATGTTTCTTCGCAATAAAATATTATAGACACATCTTTGACCGATATAGTCAGACAAGAAACAAAAGAGGCCCGTGGTTCAGGTCCCTTTTCAAGCCGCCTTTCGGTCGGCCTTTTCTCTTTCTCTATCCTCCTTTTCCCATTCGCGCCGCATCTCCTCTTCCATGTCTCGGAGTCGGTCGGGACACTCAGGGTAGTGGCGTTTCTCCACCCACACACGGCTTTTATGTCCGTTCTGTTTTGTCACGTAGACATGCGCCTCGTACCATTCGCCAGAATTTATTGGGTCGTTGCACCACGAGCAGTCATGGTGTTGCCACGCTAGTCGGTCATAACTACGGAGAAGGCGAGTGTAGTTTTTATACGATTCGTCGTTGGACTGGAATGGAGAATCCCAGCTTTGGATATCTAGATGAAGTGGGGTCGCCACTTCATGCAAAATGATTTCATGCATGGTGGCTACCCCTAAAAAGAACGAAATTGTTCGAAAAATACTTTACCACAAAATCACTATAAAACCCCGCTTTGTGGCGGGGTTTTATAGTTTAGGTTATTTTTGCTTGTTATTTGTTAAACAATCTGTTTAACCAACCAAACAAACTAATTATATCTTGAGAAGCGTCAATTTCTTTTTTGAGCTCATCTTTTATAGCTTGCATAGCACTGATTTGGCTTTCTAATAGAGCTTTGTCTGTACTTGTTGCCATACTGTCTTTTATTTTGTTTAGCTCAGCTAAGTTTTCGGTTTGTTTGTTTAATTTTTCTTCTGCATCTGAAATCTTTTTATAGTCTGGTCCAAAAAAGAACTTTGCAAAAGAACCTCTGTTTTTTATTTCTTTTACATCATCCTCTGTTTCGTTTACATCTTTTTCGTGATCTCTTGCAATCAATCTAACTTGCTCTCCAATGCCACCTTGTCTATCAGCGACATTTAATAGCTCTTTAACATATTTTGAGACCTCACTTCTTCTTTCATCGCCCCTTCCTTCGTCGTCTTTTGATTCTTTGTCTGTGGTCGTGCCGTTATCGTTATCGTTTATTTCATCAGCATCATTATCTTCGCCATCAGAATCTTTAACATCTTCGTCGCGATCTTTTGAGGATGTTGCGTTACGATCTTCCGAATCTCGTTCAAGCTCAACAGTTTTTACTTCTGTTGCGCCAACAGCAGTTCTTTCACGTTCTTCTGCGTAAGCCTGTGTTCCTAAAACTAGCAACAAAGCCAACGCTAAAATTTTACTTTTGTTCATATATTTTTAAATTATTTATTTATAACGACTTTTGAGCACTTAGACATAGTATTTTACTAGAAAGCAGGGAAAGAACAACCAGTTTTGTAAATAACAGGGAATGAAGAATCCCGCCGAGTATCGGCGAGATGGTTTAGGGCTTCCCCATGGGTTTTCTTTGGAGAAATGTTTGGGCCTTGTCGAGAACTTTCAAGCCGTACTTCGTAGCGGGCGAAATAATCTCGCTGTCACTAAGCTCGAAGCGAACGCCAGAGCGATTGGCTGTGTTTACAAACCAGTCAATCGTAAGAAAGGCGTATCCTCTCCAGTACCTTTCTGGCGTCGTGAGCAATGGCGTTGCCCAGAGATTAAACAGCCGAAGTTTGAGGCTTTCGGAGGTGAGCCAAGGCTGCTCACTTCGCGCGAAAGTGAAGCTTCCAGCACCAGGAAAGCCAACCCGCTTTTCGTCGAGAATGAACCGGACGGTTTTTGTGTCGGTGTTGTTGTACTTGGATAATGGGCCATACTCGGGTGAACACTTGAAGATGTCCTCGCGGGCGATTAACCCATCAAGGAAATCGTATTGAGAAAGGCTTTGCTCCGCTGTCAGGATTGGTGGTGGCGGTACTACAACAATATCGTTCATGGATTCCCCAGATTAAAAAAATGAAAAAGAAGTGACTGCCAAAACTTTATACTGATTATGGATTGTTGTAAACATGAGAAATGATAGAATAAAATTGTGAATAATAATACAAACAAACTAAAAACAACATACGTTTTTATTGATGCGTCAAATCTTTGGGCTACACAAAAAGTTAAAGGGAGATTTTTCGATTTTGAGAAATTAAAAAAATTCTTAAAAGAAAAACACGAGGCGAAAGTTATTGAAATTTTTTACTATACTGCATATCCCGCCGAGGGGACTCGCGAATATTCAATAGATGGTAAACATAAGTTTTTTACGTACCTTAAAAAAGGATTGAAGTTTACAGTAAGAAAAAAAGAGTTGAAACGTATCGTAGTTCACACCGAAACAGGAGATATTATTGACGAAAAAGGTAATATGGATGTCGAAATGGCTATTGACGCTATTCATTATATGGATAAATACGACATTGCTGTATTTTTTTCTGGAGACTCAGATTTTCTAGCCCTCATAAGGTACTTAAGGGTTGGTTCTAAAAAAGTTTACGTCTATTCTTCAAAAAACAACGCGTCAGAAGAATTAAGAACCGGTAGTGATGGGTATACAGATGTACTAAAAATTACGGAAGATATTTGGGGGCGAGAATTAAAACATAGAGGGGAGAAATAAAAGTAGCCCTCCTCGCGGAGGGCTACCCTTGGATGTAATACCCTTACGGTTTATGACTAAACCGAAAGATAGTCTATTATATGCAAAAGATAACAAAATAGTCAATTATGGTTAGTAAACTGTAATGAAGACACCCCGGCTTAATATAATTTTAGCTTTTAGCAGATATTAAAATATGCAGAAACAAAGCAATAAAGAATCAGGGAATTCAGGGGAAAAAGAGGTTATGAAGCTTATTCCGTGTCCCAATTGTGGTAAAAAGTTAATGTTATTACCACCAAATTATCCACTCTACGATGTTCAATGTACTGGCTGTTCTTTTAGGGCTCAGGTTAAAACAAATCAAACTAAACCAAAGTCCATAATCTTTGGGGCTGGATGGCAGATAATGAACAAAGTACTGAAGTCCGGATATATGACCCCATCGTTGTTTTTAAATTTTAAATGGTTAGAAAAAAGTGCCCTTAAACAGGAAATAAGGTTTTACCCATTTGTGCCAAAAAAGAACTTATCAAATTACAAACTTTCAGAAACTGCTCGTCGCGCGAATTACGAAATGTTTACATACGTAAGAATGGATAAATTACCTTATTTTTTGGTTTATCAAAAATAGTTATTTTTAAAAAATGAAACGGATTATAGTAAAAATAGGAACAAATGTTCTGTCTAAAGAAGATGGAACATTAGACTTAAATTTTTTGGAACATATTGTCGGACAAATTATAGACCTCCGAAAAATGGGAATACAGGTGGTGCTTGTGACTTCCGGCGCCGTCGGCGCCGGAAAGAGTTTGATTTCTCTTCCTGAGGTAAAATCGGAGGTTGTGCGGAAACAAGCTTTTGCCGCAGTCGGCCAGGTTAAATTGATGAATACTTATTCTGAGTTTTTCGCAAAGCATAATTACTACTGTGCGCAGGTATTGGCGACTAAAGAAGATTTTCGTGACGAAACACACTACCTCAATATGAAAAATTGTTTTGAAGGGTTACTTTTAGACAACGTGGTTCCAGTGGTCAATGAAAACGACGTCGTCGCTATCGCAGAGCTTCTTTTTACCGATAACGACGAACTCGCAGGGCTTGTGGCAAAACAGCTTGAAGTTGATGTGGTAATAATCCTCACGGGCACAGACGGAATTTTGGATGAGAATAATAAAACTGTTCCTGAAGTTAATTCTTCCAACATAGACGAAGTCGCTTCGTTTATTAGTATCAATAAATCAGTTTCTGGACGAGGTGGAATGATTTCTAAGTTTTCTGTGGCAAAAGAATTGTCGCAAAATGGAATAGCTGTACATATTGTTGATGGAAAAAAGAAAAATATTTTAGTTGACGTTGTGCGTGGAGAAAAAGTCGGCACTCGGTTTGTATCTTAATTGCGTTCGGTATTTCCGTTTTGTTTTGATATGATTTAAAAATGAAAAATAAACCAAATGAAACACACCACCGCTCGGCAATAAAATCTATTAGTTATCGCGCGTTGTCTCTCAGTGTTGATTCTACTGTCGCCTATTTTTTCACACACAATATAGCTCTCTCTGCTGGAATTGTTCTTTTTGTAAATTTATATAGCACTCTACTTTATTATTTTCACGAAAGAGCTTGGGCCCGCGTGCGTTGGGGGAGTCGAAACTAGTTGGTGTTTTTACTTTTCAACTAGTGGAACAAAAGCAAAGCCGTGATGTTTTTCTATTTCTAGATTTCCGTTGGCTTCTTTTTCAATCTTCCAAATATCATTGCCGATAGACGCCACCATAACCCCGCCAATTTTAAGCTGACCAACTAAAGCCTCCGGAATTTTTTCCGCAGAAGCAGAAACAAGTATTTTGTCGTAAGGAGCTTCTTTGGGGATTCCTAGCGTGTCGCCGGCTTGTCTTATTTCGGCATTGGTAAAATTATATTTACTCAAATTATTTCTTCCGAAAGCAACAAGTTCAGGGATAATTTCAACGCCAACGACTTTGCCAACACTTCCAACGAGACGAGAAAGAAGAACTGTTGTGTATCCCGACCCAGAACCAACATCAAGCACGTGTTCGCCTTCTTGTGGTTTGAGAAGTTCCAGCATAAATGCAATTGTGAAAGGCTGGGAAATTGTTTGCTCTCCGCCGATAGGGAGGGGACCATCTTCATAGGCAAAGCTGAGGAATTCTTCTCTCACGAAATCTTTTCGATCAATTTCTTTGAACGCATTAATAATAGACTCGGTGCGTAACACTCCTGTTTGTTTTAGGTGGGCAATTAATGATTCGAGTGAGTTCATATTTTAAGTATATTCCTTTTCTTTTTTTGAAACACCGCTTTTGCGACGGAAAAGAGTCCGAAATTAGAATTCCCAAAAAACAAGACAAATAATAATAATCTGGTATCTTTTAGGTATGGAAAGATCAAGAGACGGGATCATAGAGGGAAAGCTAGAAGAAGAGCTTCGAATAGAAGCGATGGTTGTTTACAGTGAAGTAATAAAAAGACCTGAGATTATTGAGGCGTTTGCCATTCTCGACCGACTATCAAAAGAAGACTTTCATTATCATAATCGGGCTCACACAGAGGATGTTATTCTTGAGGCCATTTTGTTTGCGATTGCTGATGGTGCGGATATGGACACAATAGAACAGCAGGCAATTGCCGCCGCATGGCACGATGTTGGTTTTATTGAGCAATATAAAAATAACGAACCTATCGCTGTAGAATTGTTTAAACAAAGCGAAGCGTATAAGGCACTATCAGAAGAAATGCGGGCTGAAATAATTGCAAATATTTTAGATACACAGGTTGTTGTAAAAGAGGGAGCCCCATCTTTTTCACACGAGCGAAGCAGTAAGCGATATATTTTAGATGCAGACGTAAGCAATTTTGGAAGAAAAGATTTTTTTGATAATAGAAAAAAAATTGCGGACGAGCTTAAAGTTGATTTATCTAACCCAGAAGCTAAAAAAGGTTTTTATAGTTTTGCCTTAAATCTTTTGAAAAACCACGAATGGGAAACAAATTCCGCAAGAATTTTGAGGCAAGCTCAAAAAGACGAAAATATTAAACAGGCTGAAGAGGAACTCGCTAGTCTTTAGTTTTTGCAATAATTATTGCATAAGTTCACATACATATGGCACTCCTCTTAATTGAGGATATGCGCCAAT
>CAYPVT010000003.1:0-31132 GCA_964414265.1 uncultured Candidatus Saccharibacteria bacterium
TTGTTTTAAATACGGCCTATGAGGGCTTTTCTCATCAATTACTTGAGGTTATGGCTCTAGGGACACCAATAGTAACAACTAATATTGGAGGTAATCCTGAGGTCATAGAAAATGAGAAAAATGGCCTGTTGGTGGAGATTGACGATAGAGATGCGATTGTACGCTCTGTCGAGAGGATTTTATTAAATGAAGATTTTTCTAGTGAATTAGTGCAAAACGCGAGAAAAACAGTAGAGTTATTTAATCGCGAACGAATGGTTAATGAGACAATTAAAGCACTGTCTTTTTAAATACCTGTCCCGTTAGAAATTACAAAATTATATTTAACGAGTTAATGGTAAAATTTATAATCAAATGAAAGATAGAGAATTTACAACTAAGATAACAAATGGAAACGTCTTCGTTTCGTATTTTCTAATGGGATGAAGGTTTTAATGATTTCAACCGATAAGAATATTTTGGAAGAGGGAAGCGCTGTTCGCGAGCGTATGGTTTCCTACGGAACTATTTGCGATGAGCTTCATATATTAGTGGTTGGAAAGTTTAAAGCAGAAAGTAGAAAGTCGGTAAATTACCAAGAATACAATAAAGATATAAAAATCGGCGAAAACGTTTTTGTTTACACAGTAAACGCCCACTTTAAATTACATTCTTTATATAAGGCATATAGTATTGGTGTTAGTATTTTAATTAAAAGCTATAAGCTGAAAGCTGAAAGCTGGCTGATTACCGCCCAAGATCCTTTTGAAACAGGTTTTATTGCTTGGTGTATATCTAAAAAAACAAAAACAAAATTACAACTCCAAATTCACACTGATTTTTTAAGTCCATATTTTTCTGGTGAATCTTTTTTAAATAAAATTCGGATAATGATTGCAAAATTTTTACTCCCAAAAGCCGACGGGATTCGTGTTGTTTCTGAGCGGATTACTTCTTCTTTGAAAGCTAACAAATATAAACTAAAAGCTGTTCCGTTCGCCCTCCCAATTTTTGTTGATATAGAAAAAATAAGAAAAACTATCCCAACTGTCGATTTGCATAAAAAATATCCTCAATTTGATTTTATCTTTCTCATGGCTTCACGTTTGACTCGCGAAAAAAATATTGAAGTTGCAATTGATGCAATGAAAGAGGTTGTTAAAAAATACCCTAAGACTGGTCTCGTGATTGTTGGCTCAGGGCCTGAAGAAAATAATCTAAAGCTAAAAGCTAAAAGTTATAAACTAACAGCTAATATAATTTTTGAACCATGGCAGAGTGATTTAATTTCTTACTATAAGACTGCTGACGCGTTTCTCCTTACTTCAAAATACGAAGGCTTTGGAATGACTCTCGTTGAGGCGATAGCTTCTGATTGCCCAATTATTTCTACTGATGTTGGGTGCGCATTGGAAATAGTAAAAGATACTAAAAACGGACTAGTCGTGTCTGTTGGTGATACCACGGCGTTCGCTGAGGCTATGGCAGGGGTTGTATCTGGGAAATTTAAATTTGAAATAATGGTGCCAGATTTTTTAACGAAGGAAGAGTATATGAAAGAATACAAAAGGTCGTGGGATACAATAACCTAAATATCATTGCCTAGGTTAAATTGCGACCGTATCTCAAATTAAGATATATGGTAAAATGGCCGAGATAAGCTATATATTTTAGTTTTTTTAATTTATATATAAAGAAAAAACATAATATTTAGGTAAAAAAAGGAAATACTTGGTATTTTTTATTGCCGACACTTTAGAAAGTTAAAATTATCGAAATAATGAATAAGCCACTCATAGGATTTATAGGACAAGGTTTTATTGGGAAGAATTATGCCGATGATTTTGAAAATCGGGGATATTCTGTTGTGCGCTATTCTCTTGAGGAGCCACATATAAATAATAAAGAAAAGATTACAGAATGTGATATCGTGTTTATTGCTGTTAATGCAAATACTACCCCAAATGGTTTTGACGACAGTAACATACGTTCTGGCCTCAGCCTTGTTGGAGAAGGAAAGGTTGTTGTCATTAAATCAACACT
Source organism: uncultured Candidatus Saccharibacteria bacterium (assembly GCA_964414265.1). Classification (GTDB taxonomy): domain Bacteria; phylum Patescibacteriota; class Minisyncoccia; order Phycocordibacterales; family VMEP01; genus VMEP01. The sequence continues at coordinate 2,023 of CAYPVT010000003.1, forward strand.
TCTTCCTGGAATGACTAAAACTACACAAAAAGATTTTCCGTTAATTACCGTGCTTTTTTCCCCAGAATTTTTAAGTGAAGTTACTGCTGCTCATGATGCAGCAAACCCATTTTCGAATATTGTTGGATTGCCGGTCAGCGATGAAAAACATCAAGTTGCCGCTACTTGTGTACAGGAGATACTTCCTAAAGCCCCTTTTTCCCTTATTTGTGATAGCGACGAAGCAGAAATTATAAAATATACCCATAATGTAAGTGGGTACACACAGATCATTACTTTTAATTTAATGTATGAAATAGCCCGCACACTTGGTCATGATTGGGGAAACATAGGAAAAGCTCTTCTTGCAGATCCATTAATCAGTAATCGTTATTCAAACCCAGTACACAAAAGTGGGCGTGGAGCCGGCGGGCATTGTTTTATAAAAGATTTCGCCGCTATCGCAGATGTGTATGAAAAGATTGTTGGCGATAAGGATGGAATAAATGTACTTCGTTCACTTGAGATAAAAAACAAAAAATTACTAAGAAGTAGTGGGAAGGACGAGAATTTACTTGAAGAAGTTTATGGTAAATAGTAAGTATATAATTTTATTATGATAATTTTTGAAATATACGTTACTAATTTTTAATTATGCGCCTCTTAATTTGCACCCAAGTAATAGATGAGAAAGATTCGGCACTCGGGTTTTTTAAGAAGTGGGTTTTGTCACTTGAACCTTATTTTGAAAAAATAGAGGTTATTTGTTTGAAAGAAAATGAATCTATAGTTTCTGGTAAAATTAAGGTGCATTCTCTTGGCAAAGAACACTCAGAGGGGTCATGGTTAACAAAGCGGTTGCGCTATGTTATTAGATTTTACTTTTTTGTGTGGAAATTGCGTAAAAATTACGACGTGGTGTTTGTCCACATGAACCAAGAATATGTTTTGCTTGGTGGAATTTTATGGAAATTTCTTGGGAAAAAAGTTTTTATGTGGAGAAATCATTATGAAGGGAACATTTTTACGAGTGTTGCCGCAGTCTTTTGTAAAAAAATATTCTGTACCTCTCGATTTTCATATACGGCGCGATATAAAAAAACTATTTTGATGCCAGTGGGGGTGGATGAAGATTTTGTTAACAAAGACGAAACGATTACGCGAATCACACACTCAGTTCTTTTTTTGGGTCGCCTAGATTATTCAAAGAAACCACACGTATTAATAGATGCGTTAGGTATTCTTGCAAAGGATGGGGTTAAATTTACGGCTTCATTCGTTGGTGGCCCATCAAAAGAGGGCTCAACGTATCCAGCAGAGCTTAGCGCGCGAGCGGAAAAACTTGGTATTTCCAGCTTCATCACTTTCGTGGGGGCAGTTCCAAGCACTGAGACATATCGTTATTACAGATCTCATGATGTTTTTGTAAATTGTAGCAAGAGTGGTATGTTTGATAAGACGATGTTTGAAGCGGTTGTGTGTGGTTGTTTAGTCCTTGCTAATAGTCATGATTTTTCCGAGCTAGTCGGAGAGGAGTTTATTTTTGCAGAAAATGATGTAAAAGCTCTTGCGCAGAAACTCAATAGATTGCTCACTATTTCTTTGGAAGAGCGTGCAAATATTTCAGAGATGCTTGGCGGTCATATCAAGAACCATAGCTTGCTAGTTTTAGCTAGTTGTCTTGCTAGGGAAATGGGGGCGTAGGTGAAAAAACTAAAAATGGAGAAAGGAAAACATAAAAAATTTATAGATGAAAAAATGGCTGAAATTGCTACCAGAAAAGTTATTCTTGACGTTGGTGGTGGTACACGGTTTACGAAATGGCTTTCGGAGTATCGTGATCTTTTTAAAAACTGTGACTACAGAACAATGGATTACGATAATACAACTGGAGCTGATGTTGTCGGAGATATACACAAAATTCCACTAGGAGATGAAAGCATTGAGGCAATTATCTGTAGCTCTGTGCTTGAGCACGTTGAAAATCCAATTGTTGCTGTAAAGGAGATGCATAGAATTTTAAAAATAGACGGAGTGATTTTTGTACACATTCCATCTATCTATCCATATCACGCAAGAAAAGGGCATTACCCAGATTATTGGAGATTTTTTGATGATACCGTAAGTCTTTTATTTAAAGATTTTTCAAAAGTTGATTTTGTAAAAAGGGGTGGTTATTTTAAAGCCATTTTCTTCTTCCTGCCATTTCAGCACCGTATAAGATTTGCGATAGATCCACTTGCTAATATTCTAGATTCCTTGTTAAGGACGGAAAAAAAAAGCACTACGTCTGGTTATTATATTTATGCCGTGAAATAATCAATGGAAAATAAGAAGAAAATTATTTATGTTACAAGCGTGAGACTACCGACCGAAAAGGCGCACGGACTTGCCACTGTTAAGATTTGTGAAGCTTTCGCTAGCCGTGGCTATGAGGTTGATTGTGTAATACCACGGCTTTGGCGAAAAGAAGAAAAAGATATTTTTAATTTTTATAATTTAAAAACTAATTTTAAAATTTTTAAAATTAGCTGTGTAGACCTAATCCCTTTTGGTGTTTTTGAAAAAATAACTTTTCTTATACAGTCAATTTCATTTTCTATTTTCGCGACATTATTTATTGCCATAAAGTATAGAAAAGAAACGAAGAATCTCGTTTTTTTTTCACATGACTATATACCTCTATATTTCATGACATTTTTGCCAGTTAAGGTTTTTTATGACATTCACCATTTTCCTGGAACTAATTTTATGTATAGGCGGGTCATGAAAAAAGCATTTGGCTTTGCGGTTCAGACAAGGTGGAAAATAAAGGCTGTTTGTGAGAAGTTTGGAGTATCTCCCGATACTGTGGTCTACTGGCCTAACGGGACCGACGTAGAGAATTTTGACATAGCTTTATCTGTAGATGAGGCAAGGACCAAGCTTGGAATCCCTCTTGATAGAAAAATAGTTATGTACACGGGACAGCTTTTTTTATGGAAAGGAGTTGATACGCTTATTCAGTCAGTAAAAATGCTTCCTAGGGATATATTTATTTATGTGGTTGGTGGTTCTGATAAAGACGTAGAAAATTTTAAAAAAGTGGTTGATGGTGCCATTGACGAAAGAATAGTATTTGTTCCTTTTCAACAACACTCGATGATTCCACTTTGGTTGCGTGCTGCCGACGTCCTGGTTCTTCCTAATACAGGGAAACAAAAAGTATCTCTTTACTACACCTCTCCCATGAAGCTATTTGAGTATATAGCAGCGCGAAAGCCGGTCGTTGCAAGTGCTATCCCATCCATAATGGAAATTTTAAACGAAGACAATTCAATTTTAGTTGAACCAGATGTTCCGGCGGCTCTTGCTACGGGAATAACTCTTGCTATTGAAAATAAAGAATTATCAAGGCGAATATCTGAAAACGCTACTATTGATTCTAAAAAATATACATGGGGCCAAAGGGCACAGAAAATTACGGATTACTTTGAAAAATATGCATAAAGTAGTAATTTTTTATACTAGACTGCTTACATTTGTTGCCCTTTTCGTATTCCCGGTTATTTATCTACGCATTTATTTATCAACTACAAAAAGAAAGACAGGGGATGGTACAAGAATATTAATAATTCCACAACTCACCAGAATAGGCGATATTGTTTGTTCAACCCCGGTTTTTAGAGCTATTAAAGAAGAATACCCCAACAGCTATATATCTGTATTAGTCTCTGTTAATGCGTCGGCTATTATAAAAAATAACCCAAGAATAGATGAAATTATAATCATTGAAGATTATAGAGATAATTTTTTCTCGCTTATTAAAAAAATTAGAGAAAGTAATTTTGACTGGGGAATATCCTTGTCGGGGACTGCAATGAGTTCACTCCTTTTTTTCTTTGGGCTAATTCCAAACCGCATGAAAATTACTCGAAGAGGAAGACCTGTGGCAGAAATTTTTACAGATTGGGTGTGTAATAAAAAGGAGAAATATACAACATTGTCATACTTGCCAGCTTTTTATTTAAAAATGCTTAAACAGTTAGGAGTAGGTTATCACGATGATAAAAAAGAAGTTTTTTTTAATATTGGGTCGCAAGAAAAAATTGAAAGTTTTTTCAAACAGAACGGAGTATCTATAAAAGATAAGATTGTTGGTGTAAGCATAACTGCGGGGAATAAAATAAAAGAATGGGGAGATAGTAAATTTGAAGAATTGTGCTTAGAGATGAAAAAGAGGTATGGAGTAAAAATTGTTTTTATTGGTTCTGTTTATGACAAAAGAAGAGTTGAAGATGTGGTAAAAAATCTTGGAGATAAAGACAACTTTATCAACGGTGTGGGTTTTTCTATTGAAGAGCTACCCAATCTAATGAGCCGTTTTTCATTTTTTATAGCCGTAGATACCGGGCCTATTCATGTGGCCCACGCACTCGGAATACCACTGATAGATATCCTGGGTCCAGTAAATGATATAGAGCTAACCCCTAAGGGGGACGGTGTAAATATTGTAAAATCACCACTTAACATTCCTCCATCGGTGTTTGCTTTTGAGGAAACTCTAGATTATGAAATTATTAGAAGATCTACAGACTCAATAACCGTCACCCAGGTCCTTGAGTCCTTTGATAGTCTTTTTCGAAAAAGTGGGCTTAGGTAAATTTATTATTATTGTTGTGTAAAAGTTAAAAATAAGTAACATAGTGAAATATGGCAAATATATTAATAACAGGAAGTAGGGGGGTTGTTGGAAGTTATTTGGTACCCATGCTAAAAGCTAAGGGTCATAATGTTTTTGGTATTGATCTTTACCATTCTGTTGGAGAGGTGGGCTGGGAACAGGAAATGGCTCAAACCGATTTTACTTACGGGCGGTGTGATATTTCAGATTTTAGACAGCTTGAGCGTGTTTTTGAAAGTGCTGGCCCTTTTGATTTTGTATATAACACTGCCGCAGAGTTCGGACGTTGGAACGGCGAAGATTATTATGAACAAGTTTGGCGCACTAATGCGATAGGGACAAAAAACATAATCCGCCTTCAGGAAAAACTAAAGTTTAAGCTTATTCACTTTTCTTCCTCAGAGGTTTACGGAGATTACGAAGATTTAATGAAAGAAGAGGTGATGGATCAAGTAGAGATAAAACAATTAAATGACTATGCCCTTTCTAAGTGGGTTAATGAACAGCAGGTAATAAACTCGGCCAAGCATTATGGAACAAAGACAGTTGTTGTACGCCTTTTTAACACGTTCGGACCCGGCGAATGGTACCATCCATACAGAAGTGTAAATGCAAAGTTTTGTTATCACGCTCTGCACGGGATACCAATTGTTGTATATAAAGGCCATTACCGTACCTCTACATATCTTGAAGATACATGTAGAACACTTTCAAATATCGTAGATAACTTTAAGGAGGGTGAGGTTTATAATATCGGCGGATTAGAATACCACGACATAGAGACCTTGGCTGATATTATTTGGAAATATACCGGGGCAGATAGAAAGCTTATACATTACGCTGAATCAGAGAAATTAACCACAAAACATAAGAAGGTAGATATAAATAAGGCTGTAAACGATCTTGATCACAAACTCACAGTTGGTCTTGAGGAAGGGGTTAAAAAAACCATTGATTGGATGAGGGTTTATTATGGAATCAAATAAGGGAAAAACTAAACACATAGTGGTGATAATTGGAGCGCGGCCAAATTTTATAAAAGCCGCGCCTCTTTGTGTTGAAGCTAAAAATCATCCAGAATTCAAAATTACTTTAGTACATACCGGACAGCATTTTGATAAAAACATGTCAGATGTTTTTTTTGAAGAAATGCGTATTCCGCGCCCCGACGTTACTTTAAACATTGTTGCTGATAGACACTCAGAAAAAATCGGAAAGATGTTTAGTTCTTTGCAAAGCACCCTTTTAGAGCTGTCTCCCGATGGTGTTATCGTGTTTGGTGATGTTAATTCAACTCTTGCTGGTGCTTTAGCTGCTTCTAGAGGGCATATTCCATTGATACACATTGAAGCTGGTCTTAGAAGTCATGATAGGCGTATGCCAGAAGAGATAAACCGGGTTGTTGTTGACCATCTTTCAGATTTACTTTTTACCACAGAACCTTCCGCAAACGAGAATTTAAAGAAAGAAGGAATCGCTTCAAACAAAATCTATTACGTTGGTAATCTAATGATAGAAAGTCTTGAGTATTATAAAAACGACATAGAGTCTTCCAGTGTTCTTAATAAGGTTGGTTATAAAGATTATTTTGTGGCGACAATTCATCGTCAGGAAAATATAGATGACAAGATTTCTCTCGAAAGGATTCTTTCTCTTTTAGGTCAGATTTCAAAAGAGAAACCAGTGATTTTCCCGTTACATCCTGGTACTAAAAATAAAATAGAAGGACACGGACTAGGTAAATTTCTTGCTAATTTAGCGGTCATAGAACCACTGGGTTATTTTGATTTTATAAAGCTGATAAAGGAAAGTTCTGGAGTCATTACCGATTCAGGTGGAATTCAGGAGGAGACTACTCATTTAGGGGTTCCTTGCGCAACGCTTCGTGATAATACTGAAAGGCCTATAACTGTCGAGTCTGGGTCAAATAAGCTTTTTGATATAAGGTCAGTTAGTTTGGAAGAAATAAGTTCACATTTAGGAAAGGCTTATCCAGAAAAACATATTCCTTTATGGGATAATAATGTTAGTAGGCGTATTTTTGAAGTTCTTAATAAGTTTTTTGGTATTTAATTTAGAAAAAATATTCGAACGTTACAAAAGCAATTTGTATTTTTCTTGTTTTTATTGCTGGGATTTATCGCCCCTAGGGTTATATTTAAGTAGGTCCACAAAGGAATAGAAAAAATTTTTAAGATAAGAGTAAAATTTAGGGTAATTTTTTTGCAATATATTTACACCAGGGATTCTGTCGCGAAATTTATATATTTTTTTATTAGGAATAATATTACCACCGTATATCTTTGCGATGCGACGTCGCTCTTTATCAAAGAGTTTTTGTTTTGTCGTAGTGTTTGACCCACTCCATAACCTAAACGCCCCGAGAGTAAATGGAACATAAGTAGATTTACCAACAGAAAGAATTCTAAACCAAAGCTCAAGGTCCATACAGTAGTCATATGACTCATCTGGTAATCCCACCTTATCAATTATTCGACGTGTAAAAAAATTTAACAGAATAGAACTACCACGTTTTCTTAGGCTTTCTATTGTTTCGTTTGGTCGTGGACGTGGTTCAATTGTATTTGGGCGACTACCGTCCTCATAGAGCTTTAGTGTGTCGCCGTATATTAAGTCTGCATCGGGATTTTTCTCATAGGCTTCTGTAACAGCTTGGAACGCCCCTGGCATATAATAATCGTCCGAATTCATCCATGCCAGTATTTCTCCTTGCGCCATTCTAAACCCCTCATTTATGGTTTTTGTTTGCCCTTTATTTTCACGACTGAGGCATCTATATGTTAAACCCAAACATTTAATCGGCCATTTACCATCTTGTATGAGTTTGTCGTATTTTTCTATTATTTCCTTTGTATTGTCTGGTGAACCATCGTTTATGACTATGTAATCAACATAAAAGTTACCCTCTTGCCCCAAGACGCTTTCAATTGTCTGTGATACAAATTGTGGTTGTTTGTAGGTTGGCGTTACTACGCTTATTGTTGTTGCCATAGAAGTTATTTTACCGCCTCAAGGTTTAGGCTTATTTTATAAATACCATGAATTTTGCGGGGACCCGCCCAATCACTAAATGAATAATATGGAGCAGTTTCTGGACTCCATTCTCTTGTTTCTTTAAAACCCGCTTCTTTAAAGAGTGCACTTAGATATTCTTTGTTAAAAATAGCTCGATGAAAATCAAACTCGCCGTTTTCATGTGTACCCATAAGTGGGGGGAGGGTGCGAAGAACACTTTTATTCTCTGCTTCATACATCTCTATTATTTTGTCGAAATCAGGTACTGATATTCTTAGTACACCACCAATCTTTAGAACGCGATACCATTCGCGTAAAACATTGGAAAGTTTTTGGTGTGAAATATGTTCAAGTACATGACAAGCGTACACAAGATCGGCATATTCGTCTCTGAACATTGGTAATTTTTCCACTCTTCCAACAAAGTTCACGTGATGGAAAGCGACACCATCAACGTTTATATATCTCGGGTCATTTTGCTCCCCACACCCTAAATGTATAAGTACTTTGCCGTCTGGATTTTTTGGTATTTGAGGTGGTTTTAAAAAGCGTAAAATCCGATATTTAATACTAACTAACAAATCATAGAGCCATAATTTAATGGGTCTAAGTATTTTTCTGGTTTTTTTATATAAAGTCATGTTTGTTTAATTAGACAATAATACTTGATTGTTAATATTTTGGCCATTTTCCTGGAATTTTGACGACTACGCATTGTTGTTATTTTAATGAGTGGCTGATATATTTACCTCAATTACAATGAATAATAACTCTTTTCCGTTGGTATATTTGATAGGCGAACTTTCTTACGGTTTTTGGAATTTTGCGACTAGGCTGGTTGGCGGAGTAAACACATTCTTAGTCATTTTTTCCCTTACTATTTATGAATACGGTTCCTTTCACCTTCTATTGGCGTCATACGCTGGCGCGACGGTATTGCTGTCTGTTGGGGGAGGTGTTATTAGAAATGATATCTTGCGCTTTGAGTCTGACGGTAAAAGCCCTGAAGCAAAAAAACTATTTTACGAACTTTTATATATTAGGTTAACAACAGGAATAATTTTATGGGCTGTTGTTTTTTTTGGCGCTCCATATCTTTCTTTTAAATATGGCCCTGATTACATTGCCCTTATAAGAATAATATCATTTTTATTTTTACACGACGCACTTATCACTAGTGTTACCACTATCATAGAGATGCGCAAAAAATTTAATATTATTGCAAGCAGAACATTTATAGCTAAGACCGTACAACTTCTTGTTCTTTCTTACTTTTTTTTATTTGAAAATATAGATTTGCACATTGTTGTTGTTTCCCTTGTAGTTTCTATGTTCGCTACTTTGTTTTTACTCCTGCCTTATTTTTTTGAGTCATCATCTACTTGGAAAGGGGTTAAGAGTTCAACGGATAATTTTTTATTTAAAATATTGATGTCTTATGGAAAATGGGAGGTCCTCCAGCCTGTCGTCGGGAGATTCACTTCATTGTTTGAGGCGTGGGCGATAAAGTTTTTTATAAGCACAGAGGCGGTGGCAGTCTTTTCAATAGCCCAGACTCTTGTCAACACGGTAGCTGGTTTTTTCCCAATAAAAACACTTGCTACGTTAGTACCATTAGAGACTAAAAGTGAAGATAAATTAAAAAAGATTTATACATACGGGACAAAGTATTTGACGACACTTTCTATTTTGATGGGCCTAGTGGCTTTTGTTGTTGTTTCTCCGATTATAAATATATTTTTTGCGAAGTACACAATATCGTTACCGTATTTTAATGCTTTATTGTTTACACTACCGATTCTTTCTATAACCTCTGTTTCTACTGTTTTCCTGATAGCACTTAGGCGTCAAAAATTTCTTTTCTTTCAGAAAATCTTAAAAAATGTCGTAGCTATTCCACTTTACCTTTTATTATTGCCGATGTTTGGTTTGTGGGGTCTTGTTATTCACAACTTTATTTTATTGAGCATTATGACAACTTCGCTTTACCTCTATTTAAAAGGTACGAAACCAAAGCTTTTTGTTAAGTGGCACGATACTTTTCGTTTTGGCAAAGAAGACAGGATTTTCTTAAGCAGTGTTTTAAGTCAGGTTAAAACACGGTTTTTATAATTTTTTACGTATCATTTAATCTTACAGGTGTTATTTACAAAGACGGTTTTTTTAAAATATAAATTATAAAATGCGAGGTCCACATATTTTCTGGAAGGTACTTCCATAGGTTTTTAAATTTATTAAATATTCCATATGAAAATTCTGGTAGGAAATATTTTATTTCTTCCAACTTCAGTTTTTTTAGAAAAACCTTGTTGAATATACTTTTGGAGTAGACAGTAATATGGTTATTTTTCCAATTCCATCTAGGGAAGTCGCCGGTTTTTAAGAACACCAACCTACTTATTATATGGAACACATTGGGCATAGAAACTATTAATTTACCACCAGGCTTCAGAACTCTTTCCAGCTCATTTATTAAGAAGTGTGGATTTTCAAGATGCTCAAATACTTCCCACGCAGTTATTAAATCAAAAGTGTTGTCTCCCCACGGAAGCTTTTCGTAGCAGAAATTTGTCTTTTTGAACTCAATGTTATCTATTGAGGGGTCGAAGTATTGGTCCATGTCGGTCGCCGATAATGCACTAAAGTTGTTATTTTTAAGTTGTGTAAGAAACTCGCCACCACCACACCCAACATCTAATATTTTACAATTCTCGGGAAAATTATTTTTAACGAAATTGACAGCATATTTAGTGCTAATCATTAAGCTTGGAATATTTTTTTCTAGAATATTCATTTTTGTTTAGTATTGTTTTGAAAACCACACCCAGAAATATCTTTGATTTTCACCGTCGGTTTTTAAGATTTTCATATTTATTTTTTTTGCGATATTTTCTATGTCTTTTTTTGTGAAAGATGGTCCGTAAAACCAATTTAATTTATTTGTTGGCAAACCTCTTACTTGTATTTTAGCAATTCCGTCATTCTTTAAAACTCGCAATATTTCTTTGAAATTTTCGATAACTACTTTTTTGTTTGGCATATGCTGGAAAACTATATAGGAAAACACAAAATCTATAGTAGAGTCATTAATATTGTGATAGCGAGTACCGTTGATTGTCGAGAATTCAATATTGGAGGCATTTTTTAACCTTTCTTGTCCATCCGTAATCATTTTTTCGGAGATATCTACGGCAAACACTTTCTTGAAGTTTTGAGATAAAAATTCGGTTATTCTGCCGGCCCCACAACCAATTTCAAGAACAATTTTTTCACTAAAGTTTCCTAGTCGTGACTTTATGAATTCGTCGTTTTCAATTAATTCCTTAAAGTCTTTTTCTCCTGTTTTTTTAAAATCTGCTTCTGTTATGTTTTCTCCTAAATCGGTCATTACGAAATAAAGGGAGTTCTTTGAGGCTAATTTATTCCATTTGTTTTTACTACTACTTAGAGACTCTCCTGGAACAAGAAGATTCAATGTTTTTCTCAACAGAAGCTTTATTTTTATCGGTAAAAGGTTTTTAATAAATTTCATTGTTTTGCTAGATAGCCATCAGGTGGGGTATTTGATAATCTAATTTGTGAATAATATCATAAAAATACCCCTACTTACAGTTCTTTTTGGTAATTGTAATTATCCTAGAAAGAGGATAGGATTGACCCATAAAAGTTTTTAAAAACTACTTCAATAAAGTTGATAATGAAATGTCGGGAAATTTAATAAAAAAAGAATTAACTATTTGCACGGTTTCTTATAAGCACAAGAAACTAATAGAAGCTAATATTGATTTGGTTAAAAAAATGAATCCAGGGGTAAGTGTGGAGTGGGTTATCGTGGAAAACACGCCCGAGGGAGTTGAGGGGAGATTCGCCATTGGCGAAAGTGATGGCATTAAGGTAATAGAAGGTAGATTAAATGATTATATTGGTGTCGCACCAGCAAGCTACCATCATGCATCTGGGATAAATATAGCTATTAGTGAAATTAAAACGCGATACGCGCTTATATTAGATCCTGATTTTTATATTGTTAGGAATAATTGGGTAGTCGATGTTTTAGATTATATGGAGGATAAAAAGCTGACTTTTTTTGGCGCTCCGTATAACCCTAAGCGGTACATGAAATACCGATATTTCCCATGTATCCATTGTGTGTTTATTGATTTGAGCAAGATAGATAAAAATACTCTCGATTTTTCTCCGCGCTATAATCAAAAAGAACTTCTTGCTGGGAGAGAAAATATGTCTACGATAAGACAGAAACAAAGGATGAAACATTTTCATAATTTGTTATATGTGCTTAAGAAACATATACGAAATATTATATGGAGAAGTAAAGTAATAGGGGCCTCAAAGGATACGGGGTATAAATTTTACGAAGATTACTCAAAAAAGACATCTTTAAACAGTGAATGTATTTCTCCCGTTTTTAAATATAAGTATTCGGTTTTTAATCCATCATATCTTAAATCCTCACTGAATATTTTTTTGGAAAAGTTTTTACCAGACCGCTTGTGTTATATACCAAAGAAACCTAATTATTTTACCACTAGAGGATTTAGCGACCTTGGTTATCCCGATGTTTTTAAGGAGGGTTGGGATGAGTTTACTTGGAAAAGTATTCCATTTGGTTTTCATTTACAGGGTGCAAAAAATGATGGAACCACAACAGACCATTCTAGTGAAATTCCAAAGTTGACTAATTTTTTTAATTTTTTTGTTGAAGGTAATGTAAGTAAAACTATATTCATATCAATGTTTGAGGGGGTAGAGTCTAAAAACATTTTGCGCACAGGTGTTGTTGACGAGATTCTTAAAAATCAACCAAAAACTAAGATAGTTCTTTTTATGAAGAACAAAGAAAGGGCGGAATATTACGCCAATGAATTTTCTGATCCACGAATAATTTACGAAGTTGCAGAGTTTTCTGGCTATGGTTGGTTAGAGAAATTTTTTGGTTCACAAAAGTTTTTGTTTCTACAAACTGAAACCACCGACTTGCGCGCAAAAATGATAGCTGAAAACCGTGGGCTGGCGTATTACTACTACTCGCTAGTTATTCATCGGATTATGTCCCGAGAACTGTTTATTATAATTTTTCGTTTTTTAGACATCTTTTTTATTAGAGATAATTCTTTCGATAAATTTTTTGAAAAATATCACCCAGATTTAGTGTTTCTTGCGAATTTATTTGAGGACCTAGAGGTGAACTTTCTCCGCGCAACAAAAAAACATAATGTTTTTAGTGTTGGTTTAATAAATAGCTGGGATAGAGTAACCGCAAGATGCATTCTGAGAATTATCCCAGACGAACTAGTTGTTTTTAACGATAACGTGAAATCAGAATTGATTAAAACAAATCACATAAATCCATCAAAAATTGTTGTTTCCGGGGTTCCACAATATGATCATTATTTTTTGCCAACAACCACAACAGAAGACGCTTTTCGTAAAAGATTTGATTTAAAAAAAGAAGATAGGTTAATTCTTTACTCTCCGATTGGTGGACAGTTTAGTAATTCCGATTGGGAGATGATAGATCTTTTGTATGCACTTAATAATAAAAATAAATTTGGGAATAATGTGAAGATATTAGTTAGTTTCCCCCCAAACGATTTTATAAGAGATGAAGAATTAAAAAAAAGACCAAGTCTTTTGTATCAGTATATAGGAACCAGGTTTTCTAAGGTTAGGTCAACAGATTGGGAAATCTCTGCAAAAGAACTAGCAGAACTTAAAGATACCCTACGTTATATGTCAATGATTATATGTTACTCGTCTAGTATTTCTATTGATGCCGCTATTTTTAATAAGCCAGTAATAAACATTAACTTTGAGATTAAAGATAGTGAAAAACTTCTAAAATCACCGACGATTTTTTACAAGATGACTCATTACAGAAAGGCAATTGAAACAGGAGGAATAACACTTGTCGGGAGCGAAGAAGAGCTTGTTGTTTGGGTTAGAAAATACCTAGAGAACCCCGCTCTTAACAATGAAGGCAGAATTAGGCTTGTTTCTCAGCAATGTGGTTTTACTGACGGACAATCAGTAAGTAGGATTGTTCGTGTTTTACTTAAGAATTTGTTTTAAGTCTTTGCTACTTAATAACCCTAAGTTCGATTGTTATTGTTTTTATGATGTCCCAAAAAAATCTGATAAAAAAACGATTGTTAAAAATTAACGCTCGTATCCCAGAAGGGTTGTAATATTTGTAGGATATTTTTTCAATTTTAAAATCACATTTTAAGCCATAGTCTGGCAGGGCTCCTTTTTTAATGAAACTTTTATCAAAATATTCAAAAGTTCTTTCTGAAAAAAATCTTTTGTGGGTAGGATCTTTGAACGCCGCTGTTGATTTTAGGTAGGGTACAGTAATGGTAATTTTTGCGTTTTTTGCGCACACTCTATAAATTTCTTCCATAACGAAACAGGTATCATCTAGGTGTTCCAAAATGCTTAACGCCAATACTTCATCAACAGAATTATCACTGAGTGGTATTCCTTCGCTTAAGTCTGCAACGACATCAACCTCCGGAATTGATAGTCGGTCTATGTTTAAGAATCCTTCTTTTTTGTTTGGGCCACCACCGAGGTTTATTTTTAGGTTTGTGTTTGTTCTGTACTTCATTATTAAGGGTGTTAAATTAGATTATATGCATTATATGAAAGATTAATGGTTACGACAAACTGAATTTAGCATTAAATACCTCGCTCGAATTCCTTATTTTTAGATGCATTATTTTTGTGATAAACTCAAATAAACGAGCCTAAATTTACGAAAACGTAACGCAGTAAAATAACATTAAATCTTATCCATGAAGACTAAACAGGTATTTTTTTTAGATAGAACTGGTGAAATCATAGATTCCATCGGTAGACATACTGGCTCTATAGATTCAGGGGTGGCTTTTCCTGTTGTTGTTGATTACTACGAATGGGATAACACAAAGCAGATTAAAAGCGCGGAAAAATACAAAGATCAAATTAAACGAGTTTTTTATCAAGATGACGTTGACGAGAATGTTAAATTAATGTTGCAAGATGATATTAGGAGACTCAACTTGGTTCAAGGTTTTAATTACGGGTCTAGGATTTTGGAGGTTGGTTCAAGTGATGGTTCTGTTAGCATTAAGATTGCACATCAGCAAAAAGTAAAGGAAATTTTAGCTATCGATATACGTCAGTCTGCTATTAACGATGGGAGGAAACTGCTAAAAGATTTAGTTAAAAGAAAAGAAATCACAACCAAGGTTGCTAAAAAAATTACATTAAAAAAATATGCCATAGAAGATTTACCAAGTCGTTACGGGCAATTTGATAGCGTATGTGCTTACGAAGTTTTTGAACATCTTTCCCCGTGGGATTTTATGCCAGTATTTAAGGATTTATATAAATTCATTAAACCAAACGGAAATTTTTTTATAAGTGTCCCTAATCGTTTTCCAGATAAGGGGTATGAAAAAGAGGGAAGAAGTCGTTGGCGCTGGTTTGACCACCGTAATTTTTTTAGCCAATTAAGCCTCAAGCTTTTTTTGACAAGTTTCTTTAAAGATGTTAAATTTTATCCGCTATATACGAATGAAAAATCTGAAAAAAGTATTTATCTAATTTGTGAGTGTCGTGGAAAAAAACTCTAAAATCAAAATAATTGCTGAGATTGCCTCGTCACATAATGGGGATATTGAGCTTGGTAAGAAAATGATTAGGGAAGCTGCAAAAACTGGCGTAGATATCGTTAAGTTTCAGTCTTGGCAAAGTAAGAACGTTAACGAAAAAGATCCAGATAAAAAGCGATACGAATCACTTGAGCTATCAAATGAAGCCCACCTCATTTTAAAAGAGGAATGCGAAAAAAACGGTGTTGAGTTTATGACTTCTTGTTACGACGCAGAACGAATCCCTTTTCTTAAAGAGCTTGGTTTAAAAAAAATTAAAATAGCAAGCACCGATTTAAAGGCATTTAGTTTTTTAAAAAAGATTCGCGATAATTTTGAGGAGGTCATAGTTTCAACAGGGATGTCGACTAAAGAAGAAATAGAACAAGCAGTGGATATTCTAAAAACTGGAGAATTTACAATTATGCATTGTGTCTCTATGTATCCCTGCCCACTCGAAAGGGCTAATATGGGGAAGCTTCTTTGGCTTAAAACGTTAACCCCAAATATTGGTTACTCTGACCATACAGAAGGAATAGAAGCCCCAATTTTTTCTATGGGGATGGGGGCAAGATACATAGAAAAACACTTTACCCTAGATAAGAACATGCCTCAAACAGCACATACTGTTGGGGAGGGGATGAAACCAATAACAACACATATGATTGCTAGTGAGCCAGAAATATTTAAGCAAATTTGTGATTGGCGTGATAAATACGTGATTGCCCTTGGGTCTGGGAGTTTAGAGCTTTTACCGGAAGAGGAAAAGACAAGAGAAAAATACACTGGTAGATTGGGAAAAAATAATTAAAACAACAATGACTACTCCAGCAAAAAAAAGAAAAGTTTGTTTCGTTGTTACAAGTTTTATTCACTACAGTAGAAATTTGTTTGTAATGGAGGAACTTAATAAACGAAAAGATGTTGAACTACATATTGTGGTTGGTGGTTCTGCTCTTTCGTCACGCTATTCTTCAAAAGATGCTGGTATTAAACAAATGCTTATCAAAGATGGGTATAAAAATATTCATGAAATTCATTTTAGCCTTGAGGGTGATTTACCAATCGTTAAGGCCAAAACAACAGGTTTGGGAGTAATTGAATTTTCTACACTTTTTAATAATTTAAAGCCAGATGTGGTTGTGATTCGAGGAGACAGGTTTGAGGTTCTTTCTGCGACAATTGCCGCGGCTTATTCAAATATCCCAATTGCCCACATAGAGGGAGGGGATGTTTCTGGGACAATAGATGAAAGTGTCCGTCATGCTATTACAAAATTTTCACATATTCATTTTCCTACTAATAATGAAGCAAGGGAGCGTATTATTCGAATGGGGGAGGATAAAAAATACATTTTTAATTTTGGTAGCCCTGACACAGAGGTTGCATTAAGAATCGCAGAAAAGGATTATAAATTTGACGTCAATAAAACAGGTAGTGGAGCAGAGATTTCTTTAGAAGACGGTTATATTATTGTTATGTACCACCCCGTAACTACTGAAATAAAAGAAAACATTTCTCGTATACAGGAATTGATTAAGGTTATTCACGCTCTTGATAGACAAGTTTTGTGGTTTTGGCCTAACGCGGATGTTGGCTCTGAAGAGATTTCCCACCAGTTACGTATTTTTAATGATCAAGTGAAAAACCACAAGGTTCGTTTTTTGAGAGGTATTCCTCCAAAGAAATTTATATCGCTTCTTAAGAATAGTTTATGTTTGGTTGGAAATTCTTCTGCCGGAATTAAGGAATGTTCTCAACTTGGTATTCCTGTCGTAAATATCGGGAGTCGACAAAATGGTCGATTGAGGGCGGAAAATGTTTTAGATGTTTCTTATGATAAAAATTTAATAAAAAAAGCGATTCAGACGCAGATTAAAAAAGGGCGTTACAATAAATCAAAACTATATACTGCGCATAATACGTCAAAGAAAATTGCTGAAGTTATTGCCACAATAGATTTATATATACAAAAGAAATTTACTAATTAATTAAATTGTTTGTAAATTTAGAATATGAATATACTTGGAGTAATAACAGCAAGGGGAGGGTCAAAAGGGGTTCCGAATAAAAATATTAAATTATTGGATGGCAAGCCACTTATTGCGTACACCATTAATGTTGCTAAAAAAAGCAAACTTCTTACAGATTTGATAGTTTCTACAGATAGCGAAGAGATTGCCTCTATATCTCGAGAACATGGTGCTGTTGTTCCATTTATACAGCCGGCCGAACTTGCCCAAGACACCTCCGGTCACTTAGAAGTTATGCAGTACGCGGTGAAGTTCATGGAAAATCAAAAAAATATTACGTATGATTATGCTGTAATATTTCAACCCACATCTCCGTTTCGTACCGTTGAAGATATAGATAAGACAATTGAGAAAATTATAGAACACGGCGCTGACAGTGCTTTTTCTATGTATGAAATAGAAAAGAGTCAGCACCCAATTAAGGTAAAGAAAATGGAAGGGGATACTGTGCTTCCGTATTGTGGGGAAGAACAAATAGGTACACATAGACAAGATTTTCCAGTAGCTTACAAACGTTCAGGGGCTGTCTATGTGACTAAGCGTAATTTACTTATAAACGACAATAAACTGTTTGGTGAATTTAATGTTGGGCACATTGTGCCAGTAGAACGTTCTATTGATATAGATTCTCATTTTGATTGGCTGAAAGCGGAATATATGTTGGGAGAACTTAAAAAGAAAGGCTACGAATTTTAGTTTTTTGGAAGTATTTTTTAAGGTTATAAAAGGGAGTTATCCACAGAAGTGGTGGTGAAGGAGAGGAAAAATGGAACAGTGTTTGTTAAAATTTGGGGAATATGTCCATTTTAAATTGGGGGTGGAGAAAAATTTTATTACGAGCACTTGCCGCTATTTTTATTATTTATGTCGCATTGGTAATTTATCGAGCTTTTCATTTTTGGAATTTAGAGAAAACAAATAAACAGGTTGAAAAAATACATTCAACCAAACTTACACTAGATGATGTGTTTGGTAAAAATTTACCACTCGACCCAGGGGCGGAAGCCGATAAGACGGTCGCAGGAATTGATGCTAACACAAACGGAATTCGTGATGATGTAGAACTCGCAATTTTTAAAGAATATCCGAATTCGGCTAAGACGAGAGCGGTCCTGCTTCAATATGCGCTCGCGCTACAGATGGAAGTAACTCAGCCGATGGTGAATGGAGGAACTGCGGGAGAGGTGGCAAACAAAGAAGATCGAGCTATTTTTTGCATGGCAAAAATTATTCCAGATGGAGGAGAGGGAAGTGTTTTCGCTGCGACCGAGGAATTTGGAAAGTTTGTAACTTCTAGACAATTTAATACAGAAAAAAGGAAAATAGCCCATAAGGATTTTTATTCTAATTTGAAGAGTGGAAGAATAGACGACTCGGTTAGTTGTGACGTTGAGCTTTCTTCTTTGATTTAGTTATGTTGAAAAAGCAAAAATTTAAACTTACGTTGTTAGTGTTTACGTTTACGGTATTGTTGCCACAAGTGGTTTTTGCTGATGGTTCATCAGTGTCGTGTGCAAAAGATGGGTATACGATCTCTGCTATAAACGGTGTTTTTACTGATGAAGAGGGGGCAAGAAATAACCAAAGAGCCCTCTATATTTCTCTAGGTACTGTATATAAGGGTGAAAAAATAGATTATCAGTATCTCCTTAACCCCTCTCACCTCGCTGGTATCGGTGATGGGTTAAAAGTTCTATATCAGAAAGTTTTTGATGAAGAAACGGTAGAAGATTACGATTTGGTTGAAATGCTTCAATCAGCCAGTGAAAAAGTTAAAACTAAAAAAGTACTCCTCGTTGCCCATTCACAGGGTAATTTTTACGCTAATAGCTTCCATGACAAAGTTTACGGGAATCAAGAAAATGCTTCCGCGAATTCCATAGCTGTTTATTCCGTCGCCACTCCAGCTAGTCGCGTTGCGGGTGGTGGAAAGTGGCTTACCTCAAGTACCGATAAAGTTATTTCTGATTTTGTCGCTAGTGTGCCATTTAAGAAAATCATGCCAGCAAATACAAGAATTATTTTAAAAGATGGCGACGATAAACTTGGGCATAATTTTTCGGATGTTTATATAAAATATCGCGCTAATCAAATTGTTTCCGATATCAAAGGGTCGCTTGATAATTTGAAAGCTAATAATAGTGAAAATTTACCTTGTATTGCACCACCAAAACTTACTACTGCGCATAAGGTTGAGGGTGCGATTTTCGCCGTCGTTGACCAAGTAGCGGAAACTACATTAGACGGGACGCTTGCAGTTGCGGGTGGTGTTTATGGCACGACAAAAAATATTGCTTCGGCTATTGGGTCCGGCGTACGAGCTGTTACTAATTTTGCTTTTAGTAATTCAAATAGTGGTGCGGCGGTAGTTCTTGCCACGGAAAATAGTAATACAGATGAACAAACACAAACAGGAACAATCACTCAAGACACTTCTGTTGTGGTTACTGAATCAAATCAAACTGTCCAACAAGCTGAAGTGGCGTCTCAAAATGAAGTACAAGATGAGAGTAATCCGGCAGAATCAGTAGCAACTACAATAATTGTAAAAGAAACGACCGCACCTGAGCCAATCGTAAATAATATTCCTGAACCAAAGATAAATTTTGGCAGTGGTTTTTCTCCCGGGTTTGGTGGAGGTAGTGCGCCAGCCGTAGCACAAACACAAACACAAACACAAACGTCTTCTGTTGATGAGACGCTTAGTGTAGCCGATGTCGCAAGTGAACAAGAACCGATTTTAATTTCCGTAACATCGCCAGCTGATTTTTCAGAAGTGTTTGCAACGACAACGATAATATTCTCTGGCACTTCGGCCCCCGGCGCAGTTATCTCAAATTCTTTTTCGCAGGCGACCACGACCTCATCAGGAGAGGGGAATTGGGCACTTTCTATATCCGGCTTTCCACAAGGGGTAAGCACGATAAAATTTTTTGCGAGAGTTTCCGATAACGAAAATGTTGAACAACAAGAAGTTACACTAACGGTTGATGTTCCCGTCGTCCCATCACCAACGATTACTTCACACACCTTTCCATTACAACTTCGTGCGAAGTCAGTTATTTTTTCCGGGACTGGGACACCAGGATTTACGATAACGAATAATTTTAATAGCGTGACCACAGTGATAGCTTCCTCCACCGTGTGGTCAATTCCATTTTCTGATTTACCAGAAGGGACGACAACAATAAAATTTTTTGCAGTTGATCAAAACGATAATGTTTCTGATTCAAACGATGCCACTTTTAATGTTTACACGATACAACCAAGAGCTACGAATGTAAGCGTTGCTGAATGTATTTATTCTTTGCAGTCACTACCGCAATCATGTTTTATTCCAGATGGGCAAGCTACTATTTCTTGGTCAGTTGATACTCCCAATTATAGTTATTTTGAAATAATTAAAGGAACAAATTTGACCGGGTTTTCAACTATCGCAACAACAAGCGAAACTTCCGTTGTTATTTCAACCGCAGCGGGACCATATGATTTGAAGGTTGTTGCGGTGAGTATTTTTGGAAATCGTGATATTTCAACCACGGGGAACACGGCTTACTTCACGGCAAGTCACATGCCGATAATTATCAATGAAGTTGCGTGGGCGGGGAATACCGCTTCACCTTATGCTGAGTGGGTTGAACTTAAAAATAGAACTATCTACTCGTTTAATTTATCAGGATTTTATATATCCGCTGAAGATGGCACTCCGTATATCCCACTTTCGGGGACTATTCCACCAAATGGATATTTTTTGATTGGACGCGGCACTTCGGGAGATATATTTTCAGATGTTGTAATTGATTTAGCTGTTCCTTTTAGCGGGTTAAGTGGTGGCGCAGGTCTTTCAAATGACGGGGAAGTTTTGAGTTTAATTTTTGGTGGTGGCGTATCAACTTCAACCGTTGACCAAACACCTGCTTTATCAGAATGCGGTGGTTGGTGTGGTGGTGGCTCTTCTCCTGATTATAAAACAATGGAAAGAAAACCTTCCGATACTATTGGAAGCGATAAAAATAATTGGGGACAAAACGATGGCTCTTATTTGGCTGGACATGACAAAGAAGGGAATATTATTAATGGAACACCAAAAGTGCGAAATAGTATAAGTATGGGGCGTGTTGGTTTTTATTGTGATTCTTATACGGCCAGTTTTTTAGAGAATGAATACTATACGCCTGCGCTTTCTGGTTCATCTTATTATAATTGTCGCTTTTTGACGGATTCTTTAACTGGATACAAGGTTGCCGGCTTGTATCGTGGGGTAGTTGGTAGTTCAACTAGTATTTATGGGTTAGATATGGGAACAAACTCTGAATACGGGCAGTTGTTTAATATAAATCCAGCTAACTTCGTTTCTGGCGAAAATTATTTTGCTGTTATTTACGAAAATCCACTTAAATCTGGTGGTTTGGTTAACACCGCGGAAAGAATAGCCTTTAATAATTTTTTCATTGGAACAGCAACAACACCTCCACACCAAAGATATGGTGTATTGAATTGGAAGTACGGTGTCGCCCAATAGGCTATCACAAGGAACTGTGGGTATCTTTTCTTCCTAAAACATAAATATAGGTGGTATATTTATAGGTATATGAAAAAAACTATTTTTCTCTTTTTCTTTTTATTATTTTTTATGTCATCGCAGGTTCAAGCCCAAACACCTACTCCTAGTGTGCCCACTAATTCAAATATTTCTGGGGGCGATATCCCAAAAGATATTCAGGTTATCATTAATAGAGACAGTAAGACTTGGACTACAGCAGAGAAAGAGAAGGTTACTGATTTTGTTATTTCAACAAACTCTCCTAGTGTCGGTTCAACTGGAGCTTCTCTTCCGGGAACAGTTAATTGTTTTGATTATTATCACTTCGGTTCTGTTCAGGTCGATCTGTCTACGACACTTTCCCAGACTGTTCCTGGTGCGACAATTGGTTTTTCTGGGGAAATAAAAAACAATAATGTTTATCCAATCGTAGACGGGCAAGTTTACGTAAAAATATTTAAGGTAAAAAACGGTGAATTTAACCAAGAGAACGGTTCCGCTCTTGTTGACCAGTTTCCGCTTGAAGAAATATTTGTCATTCCAGCGCAAGGGAGTAAAAAAACTACATTTTCTTGGGATGTTCCAGAAAACGCAGAGGGAGGGGAGTACACGGCCGCTTTCTTTTTTCAAACCGCTAAGCGCTACAATCTTTTAGGCCTTTCTTTTACTGATGATGTGACAGGAAATCAAGTGCATTTTTCAGTGGTAAGCGACAACATTAAAGGAGTTGTCGCTTTAGATAAAAATACTGTCACCCTAAATAAACAATTACATCGTTTTGCGGCCTTCCCCCTTCGTTTTACTAAAGACGAAAACGTAAAGGCTGTTGTTCGGATTGTAAACCCGAGAAACGAAGCCGTTACAATTCCTGTTACGTGGAAGTTATATGCATGGGATAGTCTTCGTGAAGAAGCGCTTAGAGATACAAAAACAGAATCTATTCAATTAAAACCAAAAGAGGTAAGGGAGATTTCTTACACAGCACTACCAATTAACGAGATTGTCTCATATCTTGTGGTAACAGCCGACGATGAGGCAAGTAAATCAATTCTTAATATTCGTTTTGCTCGCGATGGTATCGAAGAAACTAGAATAAATTTTCCAAGCATTGTCGCTTATCCACTTGAAAAAGATAAGGAGAATAATATTTTTTCATGTGTACACTCAATTGGTAATGGGGTGGTTAAAGATAATAGTTTGACCTTAACCTTAAGGGATAATAAGGAGAGAGTTATTCATACTTATACTTATGAGGGAGATATAACAAGCGCGATGATGGGTATAAAAGATTCGTTTGTACCATCAAAAAATTATGTGACCTTTTCTCTTACCGCTAGCCTTAAACATAAAGGTAAGACAGTTGAAGAGGTGAGGGTTGTTTATGATTGTCGTGATATTGATGTGAACTCTTGCCCAAAACCAATGAGTACTGCGACAAAAGTTTTAATTGGGGTAGTCATTCTGTCTCTCATTTTTGCTTTTGGAAAAATTTTGAAAAATAAAGGAAAAATACCATTAGTTGTTCTTCTCTTTCTTGTTTCCCCGGCGTTATTTTTTGTAGCACCAGATGTTACTCTCGCTAAAAGCGTGTCGGTTTCGCAAAGTTTGCCAATACTCGGTTTTGGTGAGGGTAGTGCCAACCCCGGCGGTAATGGTATTGGTGGAATATCAACAACAGTGACATATAACGCGACGGTATCTCTTCTTGGGGCAGATCTTGTTGATGGATCCTTGATCCCTTCGGGCTCTACGGTCAGGGTACAATGGACCCCGAGTAATAGCAGTAGTTCTTGGGTTGGCACTGGTGGTACGTATGATTCCCCTTATGGGCGATGGGATTCTTCGGCTAAGTCTTGTACAACGTATAATAATTGCTCGGGTATTAACACTATTTACGGTAGTTTCTATCAAATTATATATCAAGGTGATATGGCGATTACACCACCTTCGTTTTCTGTCTCTGGGGGCGGTCTTAGTTGCGGGGCTACTTCAGGTGGTGGGATAACCAGTGGTCCATATAGCGCTTTTGCTTGTTCAATGATAGGTGGTTCTCCGTGGTGCGATATAGTTACGACTGCAGTACCTTATTACGCTGATTGCACAGTTACTGCATCTTCTGGGCAACCAATAAGCATGAATGTTGCTTATCCAGCTACGAGTGGGGCCATGAGGGCTGGGGAATTTGTTAGTTATGATGGTACGGTGACGGGTACGTATTCCCGTTCAGGTGGACTTAGTTTTAGTGTCCCATCCCAAGCAATTTCTTTTTCATTCGTTGCCGCTCCTCCAAGTAGTCCTCCAACAACACCAACTGTTACATATCAGAATCCAAGTCTTGTGAATACTGCCGTTGATTTTACTGTTACTTCAACCGATGCCGATGGCGATAATATTAGATATGGTTTTGATTGGGATAGGAATCTCACGATTGACGAATGGGTTCCGGCTGTTGGTTACGTCCCATCAGGGACATCACAAACAGTTAGTCGCACATGGAACACAACTGGATATAAATATTTTTATGTAAAGACCCAAGACATAAATAATAATTATTCAAACCAAGCTTCAAAAAATATTAATATTGTAACTACTATAGTTAATGGTATTTGCGGGCCAGCCGATGGCACTACGAAGGTAGAAACCGCTCCCACGTCTGGGCTTTGTGATACCGGGAATCCAAGTTCTGTTGCTAATCTTTCTACTTATTACAGGTGGAATTGCCGTGGTACAAACGGACCAGATTCTCCGACGTGTTATGCCTACAAAAACGTAAAACCAACAGTCTCCATCACTGTTCCTGCCGGAAGCATCACAATAAATAGTTCTCAAGCGCAAGAGTTTACCGGAACAGCTACCGACACAGACGGCACTGTTGTGGCCTATGAGTGGAGAACCAACAGTTGTACATCAGGCACATTACTCGGCTCCTTAATAAGCTTTGTACACTCATTTACTGCTGGAACATACTGGGTTTTCTTTAGAGCTCAAGATGATTCAGGTGTGTGGTCTACTAATTGTCCGAGCCGCTTAATAACAGTGAGTGCTGCCGCCCCAATAAACGGGGTGTGTGGTTCTGCAAATGGCGTAGAATCTCAAACTAAACCAACATCAAATCTTTGTAACACAGTAGGGCTACCAGGGCCGGTTGTTTTACCAAGTGACACTAGTGTTCTACCAGAAGGTGGCACCCCTTCTTCTTGGACTTGGACTTGTGCTGGTGAATACGGTGGCACTACTGCTTCATGTAGCTCAAATACGTCTTGTAGTGACGGCAAGTGCCAGCCATCTAAAGGGGAGAGTCCTTCAACCTGTAGAGTTGATTGTAAGGTTAAAGTTGAGGAGTTTTAGTCGTGTTTTATGACGTCTTTTAAGTATAGGCCCTCGGTTTTTCTTTACGTTTAAAGCTTAAAATTATGGTAAAATCTAACGATTAAATTCAGGTATATTAATAAGTAAAAATAATTCATGGTAACAAAAAATTTTCTCAGGGGTCTTATTATTAGTGGTATTTTTCTCGTTCCTTTTATTCCACTTATAATTTCAACGCCGTTGTTTTTCCCGTTTATAACAGGGAAAAATTTCACATTCCGCATTATCGTTGAAATTATTTTTGCTGCCTGGCTTCTACTTCTTTATTATGACGCATCCTATCGTCCAAAGAAAAACTTAATAACGATTGCGGTTGGAACTTTTATCGGGGTTGTTGCCATCGCTGATATTTTTGGAATAAATCCATACCGCAGTTTTTGGTCAAACTATGAAAGAATGGAAGGGCTGATTTCGCTTCTTCATGTTGTAGCCTATTTCTTCGTCGCGACCACTATTGTTGTGACAGAGAAATTGTGGAGTAAATTTTTTCACACTTTGTTTGGTGTAAGCTTTTTCCTTACTCTTTATTCTGCGATGCAGATTCACGGAGAGTTAACAATAAACCAGGGAAGCGTTCGTGCTGATGCAACATTAGGCAATGCCACTTATTTTGCCGTTTTCCTTCTTATAAATATATTCCTGATGGTTTTCTGGTTTGTAAGGAATAAAGGGAAGGGCTCATTTGATATTTTTTACTCATGGGTAGTTGGACTCATTTTGTTTGCAATTTTTGGTTTTAATATTGTTGGAAGCGATACAGCAACACTAGGTTTTTACGGAAAGTTGTTTCTCGGACTTTCTGTGATTGGTTTGCCAACAATTGGATATTTGTACTTTACTAAAAATGAAAATGTTTTAATCAGTCGTGGTCTTTATTGTTTTATATTTGTTCTTGATTTAATTGCTCTTTATTACACAGCAACTCGTGGCGCTATTTTAGGGCTCATCGCTGGTGCAGCTTTGTCGGCTATATTAATTGCTTGGTTTAATCGTGAAAACAGATTTGTTAAAAATACTGCGATTGGAGTAATCGCCACAATCGTGCTTTTTTTTGGACTTTTTGTCGCGTTCAAAGACTCTCAAATCGTTGTTAATAGTCCGGTGTTGAGCAGATTTTCAACTATTTCGTTTACTGAACAAACAGTTAAGTCGCGCGCTATGATTTGGAATATGAGCTGGCAGGGGGTTAAAGAAAATCCTTTGTTGGGTTGGGGACAAGACAACTTTATCGCCGTATTTGCAAAACATTACAACCCTAAAATGTGGAGCCAGGAGCCATGGTTTGATCGTTCGCATAACGTTTTCTTTGATTGGTTGATAGCTGCGGGATTTCTTGGACTTCTCGCATACCTATCGATGTTTGCTACGGCACTCTACTCTTTATGGAGACTCGCATCATCTCTAACTGTCACAGAGAAGAGTATTTTAACTGGTTTGTTTGGCGCATATTTTTTCCACAATCTTTTTGTTTTCGATAACCTTGTGAGTTATATATTATTCTTCTCGTTAATTGGTTTTATTAACGTGATGATATTCGGGGTAGATGAACCTAATTCTCAAAACAAGCAAATTACTCCAAACAAAAAAGATGAAGAGAGTTTGCTTAGTTATGTTTTTGTTCCGTCTGTGTTTATTGGATTTGTGCTTGTTATGTATTTTGCGAATATCAAACCAATTTCTGCGTCAATGTCTTTGATACAAGCAATTTCTCCACAAGAAGAGAAAGATGGTGGGCTTAATAAAAATTTCGAGTATTTTGAAAAAACTTTTGCCTACAATACTTTTGGAAGTGGGGAAGCGCGAGAGCAATTAATACAAGTGTCGCTTAAAATTAATCAGGCGAATGTTCCAATAGAGGTAAAACAAAAGTTTGTTAACCTAGCTCGTAATGAAATGATTAAGCAGATTGAAGAGAGTCCGCTTGATGTTCGTTATCCGTTATTCTTGGGAGGATTGTTAAATAATTATTCTCAATTTGGCGAATCCATTACATATCTTGAAAAAGCCCGAACTATTTCTCCAAAGAAACAACAGGTTTTGTTTGAGCTCGGAACAACTTACATAAATAGAAAAGAGTTTGATAAAGCAGTTGAAGTGTTGAAAGAGGCATACGAAGGAGATAAAACTTATAATGATGCTCGAGTAATATATGCCACTTCTTTGATTTATGCAGGGAGGGCAGGCGAGGCAGAGGCAATCTTGGGTGATAGTGATAATTTAGATAATCGTCTAATTAATGCCTATGCTGTTACTGGTAACTACAACAAATTACTCGTTCTTTTGGATAAAAAATTAAAAAGTAACCCAAATGATCCACAAACACTCTTGAATCTTGCAGCGATATATCTTCAAGTTGGGGATAGGGTTAAATCAGTTGAATTACTGGAGAGAATAATTAAAATAAACCCGCAATTTAAAGAACAGGGTGAATACTACATTAAAGAGATTAAAGCTGGAAGAAACCCTTAAAAGCTTGACTTTTTCGGATGTTTCTGATAGTATATCCAGATGAGTGCTTTTGTGTTAGTTCTTAAAAGCACGAATGTCTGCGTAAGCCCCCGCCTCGGCGGGGTTTTGCGTTTCTGCTCATTTATCGAGGTGAAGCATCGTTTACGGTGAGACAAAAACGCAAAACAACCGGAGGCGGGCCCCAGCAAGACGGCTTTTAGCCGTTTTTTTGCTCTGTGATGAGGCGGGCTCGCGAGCAGTCTGTATTCGGACTGACTTGTGAGTTTGCGCTACTTTAATGATGAAAGCCGCGGACTATCCGCGGCTTTGTTTCGTTTTTTTGGGCTAGTATGGTTGCCCGAACTTGTCCAAAATAAGACTACCTTCTTCGTCGACATAGGCCTCCTTTTCAGCATCGAATCGCAGTTTTCGGGTTGCCGATGCCTCCTTGTTGGTTGGATGCTTCGGTGATAAGTCGGCATCTAATTCCTTTGGTTGGGGAGATGCGTTCACGGGGGCTCCTTTTTTGGTTGGTTGTTAGAAAAAACTAAACCGAATTTTAATATATCACATTATTTTAATTTTTATTACCTGCTATACTTATTTTACGTTGCCCTTAGTCTTGGCTGGTGAACGCACTCATATAAGACATTTGTTTTTGGAGCCAACACTTACCAGCCAAGATTGTGGGTAATTTTTTATGAAGATAGAAGAAAATATTTCACTTCGCGACTTAACAACTTTTCGCATTGGAGGCACAGCTCGTTATTTTTGTGAGGCAGAATCAATAGGGGATATAAAAGAGGCTGTTTTATTTGCCGAAAAAAATAATTTACTATTTTATATTTTAGGTGGAGGATCTAACCTTTTGGTTTCTGACGAAGGATTTTCTGGTTTAGTAATAAAAATTTCTTTACATGGTATTTCAATTGAAGAGAAAGATGAAAAAATAATAGCGAAAGCTTTTGCGGGGGAATCGTGGGATGGTTTTGTGAATTATTTAACCGAGAATGGTTTTTCTGGTTTGGAATTACTTTCGGGTATTCCGGGGACAGTCGGAGCATCTCCTGTTCAAAATATCGGAGCTTACGGGAAAGAAGTATCACAATTTATAGAATGGGTGAATGTTTTTGATGTAGAGTCAAAAGAAAATAAAAAAATTTTAAACAATGAATGTGGTTTTGAGTATAGAGATAGTATTTTTAAAAAAGATTTTGGTAAAAATTTAGTAATTACAGAAGTTGCTTTTCGTGTTTTTAAAGATTACCAAACACAGATAAACCATAAAGAAATCTCGGCAGAACTTTTGAGGAAGGGAATTGTCATTGAGAAGGTGAAAGCGAAAGATATACGCGAAGCGGTTTTGTTTGTTCGCGCGAACAAA
>CAYPVT010000004.1:0-30916 GCA_964414265.1 uncultured Candidatus Saccharibacteria bacterium
GCTATTTAACACCTTTTGAGACATTTCATTGCACTTCAATTTAGAACTTGAGGTACAGTTACTGCGAATATGCCCGAAAGGTATAAAAAGTGCTCAATTTTGCTGAAAAATAAGAATACAGAAATCACCTTTTTAAACGAGCACTATCATAAGTTTTCTGCGGTGAGACAAAAAGAAAAAGCCCCCGATGCAGACGTATCTACATAAGGGTCTTTTCCATGGTGATACTTACATAATGTCAGCTTGTGGGTAAAATTGCAAGTAGGCTACGCGCAGGTTCGAACTTCTAATGCGGTAAGTAAAAACACCCATATTTATATGGGTGTTTTTCGTCCTATCCGGCTCCGAGCAGCGCAGGAACTTCGAACCGTTATTCAAAGCGGTTGGCACTCCTACGCAATGGAGGCAGCGGTTAAAGTAATACGGAATGAGGAGCCGTATGACGAGGAAACGATGAGGAGTATGGAGAGGCCAGGGCCAGTGTGATTTATCGCTTACGAAAATGCCCCGGCTCGGCCGGAGGCATTCGCGTCGCTATGGACTTTCATTTTACCACCCGTACCACGCCGTTTTTAGAAAACATTATAAAACGGCTGGGTCGGCTCCCTGCAGAGGGACATTAGGACTTGGTTGAATCAGGGTTTTTCTTCCAGACCTTTATCCCGCCAACAATGCCAGCAATAACTGCAATGAGTCCGAGTATCTGTCCGCCTGGGCTATCATCGTATCCACCGAACACGACCATAAACACACCGAACGATATCGCGAGAACGGCGACCAATAGTTTAATCATTTTCATATAATTGTAAGTTAGATTTTCTTTAATAATTCCCGTGGATGTTTCGACAAACACCCAGAGCACGAAGCCGAACAATCCACCTTCCGCTTCTCGACGCTCGCGGCAGAGGTCGTTGAATGTCTGCTCCATTCCCTCGCCAAAGCGCTCGCGGTACGGCTTCGGATAGAAGCGGAGAAGTTCGGCGTACCAATGCCGATATCGTGCAATCGCGTGTTCATATGCCATACGCATAAGTATTCGGTACAGGCGAAAGCGTCTTGCGTTTGGCAACCGCCACGACCTCGCGGTATCTCTCCAATTCCGCCGCGAGTGCTTTGCTTCCCTCGCCAGTGATTTTGTAGTAGACGCGGCGCTCGTCATCCATTTCGGGGTCTATTTTTTTATCGCTCTCATGTATCAAGCCTCCCTCGATCATGCGGCCGAGTGAACCGTAGAGTGTTCCCGGCCCCATATTTACTTTTCCCTGCGAATCCGACTCCACCTGCTTCATAATTCCGTAGCCGTGACGCTCATATGTCGCGAGCGCGAGGAGGATGTGGAGCACCGCAGGGGTTAAGGGTGCATTGGTTATATTCTTTGCCATACAGCTATACTATATCCGCTACGGATATATGTCAATAGTATTTTCTCAAATAACTCTCAGTATGTTTATGGGAAGTTACTTTAAAGGTAACTTCCAGTTCAAAAAGCGTTAAAAGGTAAATTGATTTCATAGCTTTGCTACAGGCTAAAGTGATACAATATTGATAATGAACGTGAGTACAACAAAGGCACGAACAATAGGACTCCCATTCGAAAACGAGCTTCTTGCGTCTGCCGTTGCGAGGCTCGCGGAAGCCAACACCGAAGATCGTGGAGCAGTCTTTACGCGCCGCGAAGTAGTCGATTTTATTCTCGACCTTGTTGAGTATTGGCCGTCGCAGAAATTGCAGTTCACGAGCTTGCTTGAACCTTCGTTCGGGCATGGTGACTTTCTTATTCCGGCCGTGGAGCGTTTAATGGAATCTCTCCGCAACCAAAAAATAAAACCGACCGTAGAGCTTCTAAAAAATAGTATCAGAGCGGTCGAACTCCATATTGAATCGTTCGAGAAAACAAAAGCTGCCCTTAACAAAATTTTACAAGAGAATGGTCTTCGCGCAGCACAAGCCGATAGCATACTCGCATCGTGGCTAATTCAGGGTGACTTCCTCCTCACTGCATTTGAACAAAAGTTTACACATGTCATTGGCAATCCTCCCTACATACGACAGGAAATGGTGCCGAGCGTGCTGATGACTGAATACCGTCGGCGCTACGATACGATTTACGATCGCGCAGACATATACATCCCATTTATCGAATACTCGTTGAAGCTTCTCATGTGGGGAGGTGTACTCGGTTTTATTTGCGCCGACCGATGGATGAAAAACCGCTACGGCGGTCCCTTGCGCGAGATGGTCTCGCGAGACTTCCACCTCCGCGCCTATGTCGATATGATCTCTACCCCCGCTTTCCACTCGGAGGTTATCGCATACCCTGCAATCACAATTATCGCCAACGAGCCATCCGGCCCGACCTACACAGCAAAACAGCCCGAGATTGAGGCAATGTCTTTACAACGTCTTACAGAAGTCCTTCGCGGAACATCGAGCGGTAAGCCTGCAAAAATGGCAACTGTAACGAATGGCAACCCATGGACTCTCGACGAATCA
Source organism: uncultured Candidatus Saccharibacteria bacterium (assembly GCA_964414265.1). Classification (GTDB taxonomy): domain Bacteria; phylum Patescibacteriota; class Minisyncoccia; order Phycocordibacterales; family VMEP01; genus VMEP01. The sequence goes on from CAYPVT010000004.1 coordinate 2,494, forward strand.
GATTCTCTCACGCTTGTGCGTCGCCTTGAGAGTGACTTTCCTTCTCTTGAGGAAACAGGATGTAAAGTCGGCATCGGTGTAGCAACCGGGGCAGACAGTGTTTTTATAGCCCCCTTCGAATCATTGGATATCGAGGACGACCGTAAGTTACCGCTCGCGATGACCAAAGATATTCAGAGCGGAAAAGTTGCATGGCGAGGTTACGGTGTCGTGAATCCATTCGGTGATGATGGGAAGCTTGTCTCCCTTGAAAAATATCCCAGGCTCGCGGCGTATCTCGAACAACATAAGGACGTAATAAAAAATCGGCACGTCTCCAAAAAGAATCCAAGTGGATGGTACCGAACCATTGACCGCATATATCCGGAGCTTGTCGCAAAGCCAAAACTTCTCATCCCTGACATTAAAGGTGCTGCTCATATCGTTTACGAAAAAGGTGCGTTCTATCCTCACCACAATCTCTATCACATTACTTCGGAGCGGTGGGATCTGCAGGCACTGAGAGTCGTTCTACTCTCCGGCATCGCGCAGCTTTTTATCGAAGCCTACTCCACGCGTATGCATGGAGACTGCCTTCGATTCCAAGCGCAGTATTTGCGACGCATCCGCGTGCCTCAATGGGAAACCATACCGGCCGATATCCGTCAGACATTGCATGAGGTGGCCCTCAGCGACGATCCTGTGGCGCGTAACGAGGTCGTATCTAAACTCTATGGCCTTTCCGCTGCCGAGCGTGTTACCATCAAAAAATAATGGCTATCGATCTCGCACAATACGAACAACGAGCAAAGCAGGCAGTCAAGCTGTTCTGGGGGAACCGTAGTGCTGCAGCAGAGCAGCAGCTGGAATCTGGCAAAGCAGATGCAGGCACGCGTGGAGCAGTAACGGCTGGCAAGAACATGGACGGCTTTGCAGAACTCATGGCCGAATTGGTAGAAGCCAATGGCCTCAAAGATGCCACTGTCATACACGGCGGACGTCTCGTTACTCTCCCAGGCTTTTTCAGACCAACGAAGCAGTGGGATTTTCTAGTGCTCCGCGAAGGTCGCCTTATTGCAGCGTTAGAATTCAAATCGCAGGTCGGCTCATTCGGAAACAATTTCAACAATCGCACCGAAGAAGCAATTGGAACCGCACATGATCTTTGGACCGCATACCGAGAGGGAGCGTTCGGAGAACAGTCAAAGCCATTTGTTGGTTGGATTATGCTTCTCGAAGATGCGCCGGATTCGCGCTCGCCGGTAACAGATAACTCGCCACATTTTCCGTTGATGCCAGACTTCAAGGGCGCATCGTATGCCGATCGTTACAACATCCTCTGCAAGAAACTCGTGCAGGAACAACTCTACACATCTGCATGCATAATGCTCTCGCCCCAATCAGCAAAGGATACTGGAGACTACGCAGACATGAGCGATCTCACTAACCTCAAAATGTTCATCACTACGTTCGCCGGACATCTCGCCGCAGAGGCAGCTCGAAGTTAGAGGTATAACTTATCCTAAATTTATTGTTTTGTTCAACTGGGTTCCTTTCAGTCTTCTCCTAAGAAGTTTAAAATAAATCTTCTTTATTCTGGATATTTTCTCATTAGACAGTCCAAGTTGTTTTTTTAGTATCAACTGATCAGTGTAATCAAGAATATTACTTATACTGGCCCGCTGCCTCAGCAAGGAGTCGAGCTTGTTTAGTTGGGCCATTGGAACGTCTGGGCAATATGGAATAGACAAGTTTTTGTATTCATTTGGAGTCAATTCCAAGACACTGCCACCGTAATAACGACCCTCCAGTTCTGCGAATATCAATGTGAGGCTGTTGTAGAAAGAGAACACAAGATCACCAATCTTATTACCATCTTTCATTCTGATCCTATAGAAAGCATCAGTTACAACTACGTCGGCTTTATTAAGAGCCATTTTAGGAATGAGATTGGATCGCTTGGAAAAAAAACCTTCAGACTTCCATACCGATGGAATAACGTACCAATGTTCCCTCAACTTACACTTATAGCGTTTGTGAAGTTTGCCGTCCTCTCCTTTCTTCAGATAGGTCTTTATCCCTTTAGAAAAAGAGCTACTGTCTTTATTTTCGAAAGTTAAGAGTATCGAGGGCTTACCGGCATTTAAGGTTTTATTGTAGTCACTCTTCAGGTAATTGAGCGTATGCGGCATTAGCGAGCTTTTCTGAAGAATAGGCTGGGCAATTTTTTGTAAGCCAAACTCCTTGACTGTATCTTGATTAACAATAAAAAAGTCATTGGCTGCGGTAACAACACCTACTTCTGCCCTGCAGTAATGCTTTATGGGTTGTAATTTCTGTTTAAAGGAGTCTAGAAATTTAAGCTCGGAGTCAGACAGAATATAATTTGTCCACTTGTCCAGAGTCTTCCGGTGAATATTACTATTTTCCTTTACATACGATGGTTTTTTGAGATCATCTAACTTATCGACTTGATAGAAAGATACGCCGGGAGTTTGCTTTTTTGCACAAATCAGAATGATAACGTCTTGCTCAATGCTAGGAAATACAAGCTCATTAAAGGCAAAGATTTCTATTCTCTCGAAATTGTCTCGTAAGAAATCCCGTAGCTCTTTTGCGTATATAACCTGAAGTAGCTCCGCAGGTAATACGAAACACAAGACGCCATCCTCGTTCAAAGATTGAACTCCAGCGATAAGAAAGCTTGGCCATATATTTTTGATTTTCTTTAAACCAAGGTTCGATTTCTTCTGGACTTCCTCGCAAAGTTTTACCTGCGACTTGGAAAGATGGTGATTCTTGATGTACGGGGGATTCCCGATAATCAAGTCGAACTTCTTTTTACTGTTTTTGTTGTAGTCCAAATAATCTTTATTCAAGTAGGTAATCTTTCGAGACTTATTTGTGTAGCTTTTTGTTTTCTTCTTTGATGCATCTACGGCCTCCGGTTCTATTTCAACCGCATCGATATCTACTGTCTTAATATATTTTGATAGGTCAAACTTAGGGAAAGTCTTATTACTGAAAAGAGAATCAAAGAAAACGCCATCTCCAACACTGGGCTCAAGCACCTTAATATTTTTCTTGAATTTATAGTTAGAAAATAAGTGAAATATAATAAAATCCGACAACGTTGGTGGCGTGTAGTAAGACCCCGTATTCTTTTTATTATTGGTTGTTTTCATTTTTTAAAGCCCCGGCGTATTCGTAGTAGTAGCTCTGCAGTTTCTTAATATGAGTCGTTACTTTCTTTTTGCGCGCGGAGCTTAAACCACTCTTATCCTTCTCGGCTGATAAGGACTGAATCTGAGAATCCAACTTGGCGAGCATCCAAATAATCGCATGCCTTCGCAGTCCGAGCTTCATCTTTTCAAACATATACTGACCAACCTTTGTTTGGGGGACGATGTCTCCAAGCTTCTCTCTATAAAACTGCCTATCATATCTAGCTTCACAAGGGTCTACATACCCTTTATTTCTAAGTACATGGACCGTTTCTACTCCTGATGGCCAGTCCTCGCCTTTTGAGTTGTTGCACCAAAAACATGCATAGACAAGATTCCGATATTCATTTTCTCCCAAGCTACTCAGTTTAGTTTTCGGTACGAAATGATCTATGTGGTAATGCCTATAACCACCGTCCCAGGAGTCGTGATCATCGCAATAGCCACAGCGCGAATTAAAATCTGCCTGCAGAGGGCGCTTGAAATTTCTATAACTAGCGTATGTTCTGGTGCAAGTTCTTTGCGGCCGAACTGATCTAAGCGGATTTTTTCGGCTTTTCATATTTTTTTATCTCCTTGATAAGCTTTGCAGTGTCTCCGATTAGCTCATCAAGTTTTTTCAAATCGGAAGTCTTTTTCAAAGCTTTCGGAAGCTCAGAACGCTTATCCAATGAGCGCTCCAAAAAAGTATCCAGCTCGATCATTCTCTCTTCCTGTTTTAAGTCTCTCTTCTTCCGTGCCTTCAACTTAGTGAATTCGCCTTCTATGGCTTTCACCTTTTGCTGGTAATTCTCTATCTGTCTCTTAACTCTTTTTAGGAAGTTTTCGGCATTTCTGTCATAGATTGCATTGATATCGATAGACTGTCTCTCGGCTTCATTTACATGAGAAGTTAGGATAAAAACCGGAAAATTATCGACCCTCTCGACAATCTTTTTAAATATGTCGTCTCCTTGGTAGTTGATCGTGTTGTTGCCTTCTCTGAGATCAAAATCGATAACCGCAGCATTTACCCTTTTATCAAATATGTCGGCCACGACGGTATCCAAATTCTTCTTCAGAGGAATCTTGACCACATCAAACTCTTGCCCGGCAGAACGTTGAAAGCTTCTGATTTGGGCATCATTGTCGTCGATATATGCAATTTTGAATTTATCGCTAGTCATGGCCTTTTGGTTTTGGCAGGATAATTTTTATCTTAAAGCCAGGCCTTTTATTCAGGATTTCTATTTGCCCCTTATATTCGTCGACTATGCTTTTCACGATCCACATACCAAGACCGGTCCCGACTTCTTTGCCTGTGTTATCGACCTTTGTTGTAAAAAAAGGCTCCAAAATCTGGTAGGGGTTTTTAATATTTACGTCCAGACCCGGGCCTGTGTCCTCATAGGTTATCTGCAGGTTCTGCTTAGTCTCGGCAATCTTTATTGAGATTTTTCTTTGAGTGGCTTGTGCGCCGGGTCGTTTAAACGCATCCAAGGAGTTCGCCAAGAGGTTATTGAATATGCTGTCTATATCAATCGGAAAAGCGCGCAATAAATATTTACCCTGCTTCTGGCTAGGTAAAACCAAAGTCACCTTTCTGAACTCCAAAGTTTTGCTCCATATGCCATGGAACGCTTTGAAGTATTTAAGCAGGTCAATGCTTATCCGAGTCCTCTTGTCCTTGCTGACAGAACTCAATGAAAATTGAATCCAGTTTTGAAGCTTTGCGTCTTCGTCTGCCATGTCTTTAAGCATTACAAATGGATCTTCGTGGTCTGGAAGATTCTTCAGGTTTTTCTTAGGGATGACTCTCCGGAGGATGTCCTCCATCTGTGTATTTCTAACCTTCAAGAGTGAGCTGAGATGTTGAAGCTCGTGAGAGAACGATGTGATAATCAAACCGGCACTCGCCAATGCCCTTGAAAGTCTGAACTCCTCTTTCAGTTCCTCCTTCTCTTGATTGATTGCAATAACCGCCTTCGCTAGCTTCTCTCGGGTCGTCAGACTACCCAAGGGCTTATCATCTTGGGGAGCGCTTGTTGTTGCGATATTTAACCCTTCGCTTTTTATCTGCTCGGTCTGATGTTTTTCATCGTATGTCAGCAACATCGGCCGCATGACCTTATGGCGATCCTCCTCGAACTTATTGATGAGCTTCAAAATAATATTCCTGAAAGTCTCAAAAGTCTGGTTCTCCTGAAGACCCTCACGGCTGGATTTATCCTCAAAACGGATATTCGTTATTCTTGAAATCTTGATTACACCGGCAACCTGATTTGGTCGAACTCGCCATCCAGCCCCTTGCTTCGTTATACCTGCAGGGCTTATAGCAGCACGTTCTCCAAGCCCTAACCAATCAAAAGCCGCACTGCCTGTCTCCCCGTAGGGACGTATCCAAAAGTTATCCCTGAAGAGTTTTATTCCTCCAAATCTCTTAAGCCAGTCCGATCGGTTCTTGGCCTCAAAATGTTTATAGAAAAACTTTTCTGGCTCAGTTTTATCGTAGGTTCTCTTCATAAAATAGAAGGTGAAGCTGAAGGGTCCTATGAGGTCAAGTTGATCACTGTTTGATCCGGGAAGAAGCTCATTCAGAGTGGTCTTAAGAGAAAACGATTTTTTACGAAAAGTCTTCCTGTCGTAAGGAAATTTCTTCATCTCTGGTCGTTTGAAGATGTCGTCGTCAACAGCCTTCACATCAAATTCGTTGCGAATAATCACAATTCGCGCATTCTTATTTTTATCCACATTTGCTACCAGTTTGTAGTCGTAGTCCTCATTGACCACCGAACTTACTTTCCCGTAAGCCTCCGGCTTCAGTGTGCTGAATAGAAATATATTAAAATTCTTCTCCTCTTCAGGAGGGGTAAGTAGTTCCAAGTCTCTATAGACCCTCTCAACCAGTTGATCATCCCAATCATCGTTTAAGCCAGATATTTTTATTACGGTTCCGTGATTGAAGTTTTTTAGTATTTGAGGCTTCTTGATTTTGGTAAATAGAGCATCGATTTTTTCCTTCAGGTTCAACTTACTTATATCTGACAAGTCCGCATTGACTTGGGCAAGGTGTGCGCCTTCTTGTTCAAAATCGGTCCAATCTACCTTCCACTCGAAGCCGTCCTGTTTTCCTTTGGGTAGAGTCAGCATTTCGCACTTTTTTCCAAGACGATCGAGGGCAAACCTACCGATGCCTTTTGCACCCGTTTTAACTCTTTTATTTCCTGTATAAAAATCCTTTAGCTTATTGCTTGTCCCGATTGTCATCCAGTGGTTTTTGATGACATCTTCAGTCATTCCGTCTCCGTTATCAATTATGTATAGGCTGGCTTTGGCTTCAGATTTGTTGTCAAAAAATACGATGCAGGAACCTGCGTCAGCGTCATAGCAATTTTTTACCAATTCAATAATGGCCCCGTCAGCGTTACTGACGTTTTCTCGGCCGATCAAACGGGCCGTCCTCGCTGAAACGTTGAAGGGTATTTTTGCCATATCAATTATCTTTTTGATTGCTTGTTTGCTCCAAAAAATTATCGAGGTCAGACTGCTTGATTCTCCATACGCCGATCTTGGAAGCTTTAAGCTTCCCAGATTCGATATATCGATTCACCGAGCGCGTACTGACTCGGAGAATCGTTGCCACCTCCTCAATGGTCAAGAGTTTTTCGTTTGGTTTAGCAGACATCATATTGCAAATCCTTCACAAAAATATTCTACTACTTTGTGGCAAAAATGGCAAAAATTGTCATAAGAGTATTTACTCAAAATTATCTGTCCACAGCCGGTCCTTGACCGGCGCTGCGCGACTTCGCTAGAATGTAGGTACTAGATTGGTCCGAGTGAGACTCCAAAGCTGATAGGTACGAATGACGGGACACCGATAATACGAGGTCCCGTTTTGCGTTCTCGTTTGTAATCCCTCTGCGGCTAAGGCCCAGATTCGAAACCGATCCATTTTGATGTGACCGACTAAGGCTAGCACCACAGCAGGGGCTAGCCTTTTATGTTACCCCAAGAAGCAATCCAAGAATTCAAAGACCTGTACGAAAAGCGCTACGGCGTGAAGCTTTCTGATGAGGAAGCTTCTTTGCGTGCGAATAATCTTTTTAAGCTCTACAAGATCACCTATCTAGGTGAGCCAAACATCGGTGACTTCAAAGAAAAAGTAGTGAAAAGTCATGACCTCAACACTAACCACAATTAGCGAAATACAGTTCTACCCGGTCAAACCCCAAGATGGTCTGCTTGGGTTTGTTTCGTTTGTGCTCGACGGCAAATTCTGGATGGGATCGGTTGCTGTGTTCACTCGTAGAGAGGGTGGGTACCGCCTTGTGTACCCAACGCGCAAAGTAGCCGGGCAGAACATCAACGTCTTTCATCCGATAAACCCTGAAGTCGGCTTGCTGGTCGAGCAAGCTGTTAGTGAAAAAGTAGCCGAAATATTTAGTGAACAATATGAATCAGCCGAACCGGAAACGGGACAATAAGCACTCGAACTTCTTTATAGCTCCGCACACGGTATTCGATGATGACCGCTTGCGTAGCACACTTACGCACGCTGAGCGAGATTTTCTTATCGCGCTCTGCCACCTCTCGAATCGATATGCCGACAATGACGGCTGGTTCTGGCACACGGATAAATCTTTTAATACACGCAAAGGCAAAGAGCGCGGCTTCGAGGCATATGGCTTCGGCACGTCGACCTGTAAACGCGTTCGCAAGCGACTCGTCGCGCTCGGCCTTATCGAGACGAAACAAGATTCACCGGAACACGGCCATTGGCCCGGAACGCAGTACCGCATTTGTCCACACCTTATGAGCACCGGAGACCATAGTGGTCTCCGGTCAGGGACCACTATGGTCCCTCGCCCGAGACCACCATGAACCCCTTACTAAGACTTAAGAAATAAAAAGAATTATTAAGACCCTCTAACCTTCTGTGGATAACCATGAAAAAAGCGATATCTATAGCCTCAAAAACGCCAACCAAACCCTTAAAACGGGCTTGGGTGAACCTTGGGCAAAACTGGGGTAGAAATCGATATATGGATGAGGGTAAAACGTGGGTGAAATGGGGGTGGAAAATCGACCCTACAGGGTTGGATGAAAGTTGGATAAAACTTGGATGGAAAAGCGCGCAAAGCACCCCAGACAAAAGGCGGACAGAATCGGTACAGATTTCGGTATCGCGTCGGGGACGCGACGGGTATATGTCGGGGGTTTCCCTCGGAAGGGGGTTATACAACAGGCGACCAAAAGGCGACCAGTATTTGACTTCCTTGGACCTTGGGACCAGTGTTGTGAGAGGCAGGCATTAACAATTAACTTAGTGAAAATATATGACAAAAACAGCAACAAACGGCGTAATTGCCCTCGTAGCGGTCGCGATACTCGCGGTCGGCGGTTATTACGCTTTCGTACGCAGTACAGCGCATTCGGGCAACGTGGCCCCAGTAGAAGGCTCCGTGAGCCAGACAGACTTAAGCCAGGCAACAGCATCTCTCAAGAGCGCAATTGAGGCATCTGGGGGCGCGGCCTTCAGCTTTCAAGCACAGCCGACCTACGGCCACTATGCCAACTTCGGCATCGTGAAGCAGGTCAACGAAGTAAAGAGCGTCGGACTCGTGGATGAAATGGCGCTCACTTTCCGAGGCAAGACCGATAACGAAAATGCAGAGGTTGATCCAAAGACCGGGCAAGTGGTGTCCTTCCACCGCGAAACAAACTACGGCGATGTCGCCAAGACGCAGACGCAACTCGAAGCGGACGTCCGTTCATTCCTCGCAAAGGTGTACCCGAACTTCACGCAGGTCGAGCCGACGCTCACCTTCGAAAACAACAGCAAGACCGGCCGACCCGAGGGCAGCAACATCTTCTTTACCTGGAATGACAACAATTATCAGAAGCAACTGCCGAACGGCGTCGAAGCGGAACGGGCACCATTCATCCAAGTCGGCATCACCTCGACCGGGTACATCTTCAGCTACAACAACACCATCGACCTCTACCGCAACGCGCTGAAGGAATTTAACCTCACGCAATAACTATGAACCAGGAAGTACAACCGAAACTTAAGTACTTCCTTTACGCTCGAAAATCCTCCGAACAAGAAGATAGACAAGTCCTCTCGATAGACTCGCAAAAGAGCGAATTGGAAGCACTCGCAAAACGGGAAAAGCTCCATATCGTGGAGCGTCTCGAAGAATCCTACTCGGCCAAAGCGCCGGGACGCGAGATATTCAACGCGATCATGAAGCGCATCGAGAAGGGCGAAGCCGAAGGCATCATCGCGTGGCATCCGAACAGGCTCTCGCGCAATTCGGTAGACACTGGCTACCTCGTGTATCTGATGGATCTAAACAAGCTGCAAGATATACGCACACCCGGGCAAGCATATAGAAATACGCCAAACGATAAATTTCTTCTCAATCTCCTGTGCAGCCAGGCGAAACTTGAGAACGACAACAAAGGCATCGACGTGAAGCGCGGTCTCCGGCGCAAGGTAGAGATGGGCTGGCACCCCGGCCCGGCACCGATCGGCTACATGAATACGCCAGACAAGATGAAAGGCTTCAAGACGATCCGCAAAGACCCGAAGATGTTTCCGATAATTCGCAAGATGTACGACTTGATTCTTGGTGGTACCTATACATCGCCTAGAGTCTACGAGGTCGCGGTCAATCAGTGGGGATTAAAGAAATTGGCGCGGAGCGGTTTCTATCGTGTCCTCTACAACCCCTTCTACTACGGTTGGTTTGAATGGCCACAAGGCTCGGGCAACTGGCATAAGGGCAAGCACGAACCGATGATCACGCGCGAGGAATACGACAAGGTCCAAGACCTTCTCGGCCGTGGCAATAAACCCAAACCCGAGACGTACACCTTCTCCTACACCGGCATGATCCGCTGCGGAGAGTGTGGGTGCATGGTCACGGCCGAGCACAAGACCAAGCGACCCAAGAACGGCAAGGTTCACCGCTACATTTACTATCACTGCACCAAGCGCAAAGGTCCCTGCAAGCAGAAATGCATCGAGGTAAAGGAGTTGGAGAAACAAGTTGTGAAAACACTGGGGAAAGTCCGACCCCCTGAAGAATTCCACAGCTGGGCAATGAAGTGGTTGCAGAACGAAAACGGACGCGAGGCATCCGATCGTAACGCGACCCTCGCGAATCAGCAGAAAAACTACGAAGCGTGCGTGCGGAAGGTCGATACTCTCATCGACATGCGTGCTGCAGGAGAAATAAGCGAGGAAGAATTCACGCGCAAGAAATCAGAGATCAACCAAGAGAAAGCAAAGCTCCACGAACTTTTGAATGATACCGACGCTCGGGTGGACAGCTGGCTTCAGACGGCTGACAGCGTGCTCACATTCGCCAGCGATGCCAAAGAAGCCTTCACCGAAAGAGGCCAGCATGCCCGAAAAGTCATTTTGTCCGCTCTCGGTTCGAACCTCCTGCTAAAAGACAAAATAGTAAGCATTGACACCGATTCTGCGCTTTTGCCGATGATTCTTGTCTCAAATTCGTCAGAGCAAAAATCCGACGCGTTCGAACCTCCTAAACACGGCCCCAATAAAGGGAAAAGCGCCGCTTTTGGCGACGCTAATCCCAACTGGCTCCGGAGACAGGATTCGAACCTGTGACCAATCGCTTAACAGGCGACCGCTCTACCGCTGAGCTACTCCGGAATATGGAGTTTAATCTAGCAAATAAAAGAGCAGTGTGCAAAAAATAAACAGGAAAAGCTTCCAAGTCTTTTTTAGTGGGTTATAATAGTTGGCATGCTATATAAAGATTTTCTTAAAAACTTAAATAAGTGTCCATTTTGTGACGGGGGAGATAGCCGACATCTTTTAAAGACAGAAACCGCCTATCTAACTTATGCGTTAGCCCCATACCACAAGCATCATTTATTGATTGTTCCATTTAGACACGAAGAAATTATTCTCGGTCTTACAGATAAAGAGGTTTTAGATATGGATTTTTTACAAGAGGAGGCGCTCAAGATTTTTAAAAAGTTGGGATATAAAAATATGTCTGTATTGGAGCGAGAAGGAGACAACACTTCAAAATCAATTCCACATTTACACAATCACGTTATCCCAGAAGTAAGAATCGGTGATTTAGATCATGACGGAAACGAAAGGAGGGTTATGTCTGAGTCGGAAATAAAAGATGTTGTTGATGAAATTTTTTCTGTGCTTTAAAACATATAGATGTACTGCAAAGTAAAAGTAGTTCCGGGTGCAAAAAAAGAATCTTTTTTAAAAAAAAGTGAAGACCATTTTAATGTTTCGGTAAAGGAGCCGGCGGAACGCAATTTGGCTAATAAGCGTGTTTTGGAGCTTGTTGCAGAGCATTTCAAAGTGCCTTACGGAAAGGTGCGCCTTGTTTCAGGGCACCGTAGTCCGAGTAAGATATTTCGCGTGGACGACTAGTTTTTAGCTCCGTAATTTTTTGCTATAATATAGGCAGTAATCATTTTTATTAATAATTAATTTTCTAATCTTATGAAAATAAACACAATCAAAGCGACGAACACAGACTTAACTCCGGCTATTGCCGAGTACGTACAAAAGAAGCTTTCTAGTTTGGATAAGGTTATTGATAAAAATGACGAGAGCGCAACAGCTTCAGTTGAGGTTGGTGTTAAGACAAAGCATCACCAGCAAGGAGATATTTTCTTTGCCGAAGTAAATCTACATGTTTCGGGCGGTGATTTTTATGCTATGGCCGAAGGTTCTGATTTATATTCTGCAATTGACGAAGTAAAAGACGAAATCATTCGTGAAGTAAATTCACACAGAAGTAAAAGAAGAAAGTTTTTGAGACGTGGGCAGGCAATAGTAAAAAACTTAATGAAAGGGGTTGGGGAACAGTTCGGAAAAATTAAAAGATTTAGAAAATAGTAATTTAATATGAACAAAGAAACACTTGCGGTGTGGGGTGGACTTTTGGTTTTGATAGCAGGAATTGGCACAGCCGTTTATTTTGGTGCAATAAAAACGACGGTACAAGATAATAAAACATCTGCCACAGAAACCACAGGCGGGAGTGAACAAAATACAATTAATAATAACCCAACAGAAAGTACAATGGATAACACAAAAGCAACACAAGCAACTATTAAAACAAATTACGGTTCGATAGTTGTTGAGTTTGATAATAAAGCGCCTAACACCGTAGCAAATTTTGCAAAACTAGCTTCGGAGAAATTTTATGATGGGATAAAATTTCATCGCGTTATTAAAGGTTTTATGATTCAGGCTGGAGACCCGTTTTCAAAAGATGATTCCCTTAAGAGCCAATGGGGAACAGGCGGACCTGGTTATAAATTTAACGATGAACTAACAGGACAAGAGAAGTATCCAACAGGAACACTCGCAATGGCAAACGCTGGGCCAAACACAAACGGAAGTCAGTTTTTCATTGTGACCGCGCAACCGGAAGCGCCATTGCCACCAAGTTATACAGTTTTTGGTCACGTTGTGTCAGGTATTGAAACAGCTTTAAAAATTGAAGCTGTGCAAACTGAAGCAAGCGACAGACCAGTTTCTCCGGTTGTCATTGAATCTATAGAAATCAAATAGTAGTAAAAATATAATCTTGAAAGCCCGCAACGAGTGCGGGCTTTTGACTTGATAGCAGGGGGAGGAAAAGATTCATGCTCGTGGCAACGGATGGAAATACTTCCGAATGTCGAGCCGGACCTTGCCGAGGTCGCTTTTCGCGAGGGCCGAGAGTAACTGTTGTTGCCTTTCGTCAACGACGATTTGCTCCTTTTCGTGGATGATCTGGATAAGGCCGAGAATCGTGATGCCTTCGGGAATCGGGAGCTGTTCTTTGTTTGTCGCAAAGTCTTTCCCGATGGTTTCCATGAATCCGAGAATCTGGACCCCGAGGAATTCATCGGGCATGGTCCCGTTTCGGCCGTTTACGGTGTGGACCCGTACTTTCCCTGAGATATCGATTTCTTCGTCGACCTTGCGACTGGTGCCGTTCATCATGACGAGGATATCGTCTCCGCCGTGTTGTTTCCCTCGGTCATCAATGCGTGGGGTGACGTAGTTTCCAGCAACGACGGTTTGCCCGGGGAGTGTTTCTTCTTTGGACACCCTGACGATTACTTCAATCGTTGGAGGGCGCTCTCTTTGCACGAGTGGGGAACTAAGCGGTTGTTTTCCAGCCGTTTGCTCCATCACAACATCCTTCGTATCTGCGGCCCCTGCTTGAGTGGCCTTGTTACGTTTTTTGGTGCTCATTTTTGATCTCCTGCTATTTTGTTGAAGGGAACTGCTTTACTAGTTTTTATTCTATCACAACACCACCACGCAAGAAATCGTCAAACGCCATTACTTTGCCACCTTCGGGGAGGACTTCTTTTACTATAAATTTATCGTCAATGAATTCGGCTTTTTTGACTGCAACTCTTATTTTTTGCTCACGCCTTAATGCAAAAAAATATATTCCTGGCCATGGGTCTAGCGCCAAATATTTTAAATAGTTTTTGTACTGGTCGTCGTTTTTTAAATTAATTAATCCGTCTTCTTTTGTAATTTTTTTAGTAAATGTTGCCTCTTCGTGGTTTTGTTCTTTTGGTTTAATTTCTTTATCAATCCATTTTGGGATAACTTCAGAAAGTAATTTTCCGCCGTCATGTGCAAGTATCTCTAAAAGTTTTGGAGCACTCGGCATTTCTTCAATATCTATTTTTTGTTGCGCGATGATTGGGCCATGGTCCATCGCTTCGTCAATAAGCATAATTGTGACGCCAATTTCTTTTTCACCAGCCAGTATTTGCGATTGAAGAGGGGAGGCTCCTCTGTATTTTGGCAAGAGCGAAGGATGAACATTAAGCGTTCCGTGTGATGGAATATCTAGAACTTCTTTGGGAATTATTTTTCCGTAGGCGGCAACAATAAATAGCTTATAGCTTCCAGTTTTTAGCTTGTTAGTAAAATCAGCATCAAGTTTTACTGGCTGAAGGAAGGGGATCTTGTTTTCTTCTGCCCAGACTTTTACTGGGGATGGGGTGAGAAGAAGTCTGCGACCCTGTGGCTTATCTGGCGCCGTCACCACAAGTGACGGTTTTAATCCCTCGCGAAGGAGTTCTTCCAAAACAAATACCGCAAATTGCGGTGTTCCAAAAAATACAAATGGAATATTATTCGTCGCTTTCATGGCTATTTAAATCTTCTGGATGGAGCTCTTTTAAATCTCTGGCGTTGTCTATAAATAAAACCCCATTTAAATGGTCGGTTTCGTGTTGGAATATTTCTGCGAGAAGTCCGCTTCCTGTTTGGGTGAAAATTTTTCCGGTTTCATCTTGCGCCCTAATCCCAATTTTTTCGCTACGTTTTATTTTCCCGTATATGTGACGAACAGAAAGACACCCTTCTAAAAGTTCTTTTTCTTTTTTTGAACGCTTTATTATTTCTGGGTTTATGTATGTTTTGTCTGGATAGAGTTTTTGATCCATAATTTTTTCTACATCCTCTTCTCCATTTTTAAGAGTATAGACTCTTCCGGCCACGACGAAAATACGGAGAGATTCTCCGATTTGAGGGGCAGCTATAGCGACACCGTCCGGCTCTTTAGAAAGCGCTACTTTCATGTCGGATATTACTTTCTTTATTTTTTTTGAATCAATTTCGGCGGTTGGCACCTCTTTAGCCAAAGCCCTTAAGACCGGTTCGCCATTTTGGACTATCTTTTTAGACATCTTTTAATTATACGTATGATTTTGGAAAAGGCGACAGATATCTTTAATGTTGTTTATAAAATTGTTTCGGGGTCAACTTCTATATCAAACTGTGACGGAAGATCTTTTAATCTTTCAATAAGTGGAAGGCGTGGCCATTGTTTAGGTTCAAAGGAAAGTAAGCCGTGCAGACGGTATTCTTTTTTAACCTCTTGAATGAAGGCGGGGAAGATAGGGAAGGCGTCAACCCGAAGGTAGTTGTGTAGACGGTTCATCTCACGAATCGCTTCTTCTTTTTTGCCACGATAGGTAATTTTGAGAAGTTTAGCAAAAGGTGGGTATCCAAATTTTTTGCGCTCTTCAAGTTCGCGACGATAAAAACCAACCAAGTCACCCTTTGCGACATCAGCTAAAAGTGCGCGGTCTTTATCTCTCGTTTGAATTAGAAGTAATCTTCTTGCTCTGGTTTTTAAATAAGAAAGCGTTTGAAATATTTTTTCTTCAATACGAAAATCGGGAATGGTAAACAATGAATCAATACCAACGACAGCAACGCAATCAATTTCTTCTGTGAGATACGGCAAAGCAAGTTCGGTTCCGATAAGTAGGGTCGCCTTTGAGCCGTAAAATTCCTTAATAGCTTTGGCGATTGATTTTCTGGTTTTGGCGACGTCACTATCAAGCCTTACGATATTTAATCGTGGAAACTTTTTTTCAAGTTCACTTTCGATACGCCCGCTTCCAATACCAAGTGGTTTCATTCGCCAGCTTCCACATGCGCGACAAAGGTCTTCTGTTTGTTTCCCTAAAATAATTTTTTTACCACATTGGTGGCAGAGATAAAAACGAATCAAACCTTCCTCATGTAAAACCATTGGGCTTGTGCAATGACTACACATAAGCGTTTCCCCACAATCTTCACATACAGTGACAGGGGCGAGTCCGCGACGTCCAGCAAAAACAAAGATATTCCCGTTACGCTTTATTGTTTCGCCAATCTCTGAAATTAAACGCTCACTTATTATCGGATACACCTTTTTTATAGAAGCTTTCTCGGCTTCTTTTTTCATATCAACGACGACTGTTTCTGCTTGCGCGCGTAAGCGGAGTTTTACGGGACGCCATTCAGGAAACTCATGTTCATCGTGACGATGAAGAGTTTCCGTGCGAAGCATAGTGTCTCCAAAAATAAGACGTGCCCCACTTTTTTTTGCTAAAAATTCTGCGAAAGTGCGGGCGTCGACGTGTGGCCGACCAATGCGTCGATAAGCACTACTAGATTCTTTTTCAATGATAAAAGTGGAAATGTCGTTTCTTGGCACTGAAAAAAAAGTACTGGTACCGATTATCAAAAGTGGGTGGGTTTCTGAGGCGATTCTTTGCCAGCGAGCGACAGTCTCTTTTTTTGATAACTCGCTATGTAAAGTGACAACATAATTTTCAATTCCCTTGGCGAGTAGTGAGGTATATCTCTCCACGTCTTCTATCGTTGGGAGACATAAAAAAAGAGAAGAACCGCGAGCAAATTCCTCGCGGAATAAACTGCGATAGGCAACAAGGCGTTCTTCTTCGTCAGACTGAAAGACAAATTGTTCGGGGGTGGAAGTTCGTTCTTTTTTGGGAACAGATATTACTTCTCCGGCTGTGGCGCTCTCTTCGATAACTGCCCTCGGTGAAAATATTTCAATAATTGCTCCAGCCGGTGCTGCAAAATACAAAGATGCTTCGTCTACAGCATTAATAAAAGCTGAAGAGAAAAGTTGTCGCGGTTTTCCGTTTTCAATTTTTTTAATAGCAAATGATGCCGCTTTAATTTTTGCCTTACTGTCTTCTGCGCTTTCTACTGAAACAACAAGAGCGGGAATACTTCTTCCTCGAAGTGGAACATTTACCACTGAACCAAGCGGAAGATCTTCCATTGAAAAATACGATAAGTGTTCTTTGAAAATACTTTTGCCAATGGGCATAACTGTCACGAGGTTGATTTGCATGTGGTCTAGTATAGCAAAAACACCTTAAAACTGTTTTGGTTTATCTTTTAAAAATACCTCTATTTGGGGCTTAAAATGCATTACGGAGCGCGACCGGCGCGAGTATAGCCAATTATCAGCAGAAAATTAGGCGTGCATTTTAAACCCAAATAGAAAAAGGGAAATTTGTTAACGTACCAAAAACCAAGTAATATGGTGCCATGAAAGAAGTTTTTCTAATTAAAGGTTTAGCCGGAGCGCGAAAATTGGTTGGCGAAATTCCGGTTAAAGGTGCAAAGAACGCCGCCTTAAAAGCAATGGCTTCAGCCATTCTTTTTAGTGATAAGCTCGTGATGAAAAATGTTCCAGAGATTGAAGACGTCAACAGGATGGGGGATTTGTTGGTAGATTTGGGGGCAACAATAGAACATAAAGGTAAAGGAGTTTTGGAAATTTCTACGGAAGATATGTATGACGGAAAGATGTCTGTTGAAATTGCAAAACGCCTACGTGCTTCAATTGTTTTGACTGGCCCACTACTTTCTAGATTTGGCACGGTACATTTTCCTCATCCTGGTGGATGTGTTATCGGCGCTCGTCCCATTGATTTGTTTTTGGAAGGATTTAAAAAAATGGGTGCCACTGTATCTGTCTCTGGAGAAAAAGGAAAAGCTCATTATGTTATTTCAGCAAAGGGTGGAAAACTTCGTGGTGCTGAATTGTTTTTTAGAAACCAAAGTGTTACAGGGACAGAAACTTTCATGATGGCGGGAGTTTTAGCAGAAGGAGAAACAATCATCAAAAACGCTGCGCTTGAGCCAGAAATTGAAGCATTGGCAGACTTTTTAAATAGTTGTGGCGCAAAGATTCATGGGGCTGGTACTCCAACAATCACTATCACCGGTACGCAAAGATTGAAAAGCAAAGGAAAGGCTTACGTTACGACCCCAGATAGAATTGAGGCCGGAAGTTTTCTCGTTATCGCGGCACTTTTAGGAAAAGATGTCACCATCACAAAATGTGAACCGAAACACCTCGAATCATTAATTGAAGTACTCCAGTATTCTGGGGTGCCGATTAAGGTTGGTAAAAATACCATAACAGTAAAAATTGATAGTAAGAAAAAAATTTCACTTAATGCGGTTGACATAAAGACACACGAATATCCTGGGTTTCCTACCGACGTACAAGCGCCAATGGTTGTTTATCTCACGCAAGCAAAAGGTGATAGTTTGGTTTTTGAAACAATTTTTGAAGGACGACTTAACTATGTTGAATGGTTAAATCGCATGGGTGCGGAAATTACAATGTTTGATTCGCATCGTGTAAAAATTTCTGGACCAACAAAACTTAATTCTAAAGAACTTGAGAGTCCAGACCTTCGTGCTGGCCTTGCCTTCGTTATTGCGGGCATTGTTGCTAAAGGGGAGTCTGTTATCCATAATGTCTATAACATTGATAGAGGGTACGAAAAGGTTGAAGAACGCCTACAAGCAATCGGAGTTTCGATAAAGCGGGCATACGTGGCTGATTCGGATATTGTTTAAATATATAAAATGTCATTTTTTACAAAAAAACTAGGAATAGATTTGGGTACCGCAAACACTCTCGTATATCTTCCTGGTAAAGGGATTGTTTTGAACGAACCATCAGTGGTCGCTGTTTCGGAACAAGAAAATAAGATTTTGGCGGTTGGTATTGAGGCCAAAGAAATGATTGGAAAAACACCAGACAGTATTATTGCGTATCGTCCGATGCGAGATGGTGTTATCGCTGATTATCGCGTGACCGAAGCGATGCTTCGTTATTACATCGGCAAAGCGATGGGACGTTTTAGTATTTTTAAACCAGAGGTGATGGTTTCGGTGCCAGCAGGAGTAAGTTCCACAGAACGTCGCGCGGTCGTTGAGGCCGCAATTAAAGCTGGAGCAAAGAACGCTTACGTTGTTAAGGAACCAATTCTTGCGGCTATTGGTGCGGGAATTCCTATCCACGAACCAAGAGGGCATATGGTAGTGGACATTGGTGGTGGAACAACAGACGTTGCGGTTATTTCTCTTGGCGGAATCGTTGCTTCGAATTCTGTTAAGTGCGCGGGCAATCGTATTGACGCTGCCATTACTGATTACATTAAAAAAACATTTAATTTGGCGATTGGAGACAAAACCGCGGAAGACATAAAAATTCAAATTGGTTCGGCAACGCCGATGGATGAAGAACTCACTATGACAATAAAGGGCCGAGATTTTATTGCTGGCCTTCCTCGCACTGCTCAAATTTCTACTAATGAAATTGTTAAGGCAATTGATAAAGAGTTAAGACAGATGGTGAAGGCGATTAAAGATGTTCTTCAAGACACCCCACCAGAACTTTCGGCAGATATTATAGACAACGGAATTATCATGACGGGAGGAACTTCCATGCTCCGTAATTTTCCAGAACTTGTTTTCCGTCGCACTGGAGTTAAAGCGATGATGGCCGAAGACCCTTTGTATTGCGTGGCAAAAGGAACAGGAATCGCCCTTGAGCATCTTGATGTTTACAAAAAATCGATAATCGCTAAGCGATAGTTTTTACAAGGTTCGATCTTGTAATTTAAAATGAAATCAATTTTTGAGGGATATAAAAAAAACGGCAATTTACACCACGCTTATTTAATTGAGGGTGAAGAGGAAAGTGCTTTAGCTGAACTTATTTTGGAAATCGAAAATGGTTTTGGAATCGTTAGTTTGGGCAATCCAGATTTTTTCGTTGCTCATTACGAGACGCTTGGTATTGATGAGAGTAGGGAATTGAAGCGTAAACAATCAGGAAAAACCTTTGGCGGTGAGCGTAAAATATTTGTGGTTTCAGCAGGAGCTTTTACAAGGGAGGCGCAGAACTCACTGCTTAAGATTTTTGAAGAACCAACAGCAATGACTCATTTTTTTGTTGTTATTAAAGATGTGAGAACTATCCTTCCGACCTTACGTTCAAGGATGGTTGTTGTTTCAAAAAATAAAAAGGATTTTTCTGAGAACAGCGAGATGGGGGATATAGTTGAAAAGTTTTTGAAAAGTGAACCAACCTCGCGTTTACAAATGCCATTTATAAAAAAACTTATCACAGATAAAGATCGCGAGAAGACGGTTATTTTTATGGATAATCTCCAAGTTGCCCTTGGTCGAAAAATAAACGACAAGGCGATATTAAAAGAAGAAGTGACTACTCTTGAAACAATAATAAAATTACGCGGTTATTTAAACGACCGTTCACCTTCAATAAAAATGATTGTGGAATATTTGGCGATTACTGTTTAGTTGGACAGTTTTATTTTTTTGAATCTAAGTATCACAAAAGAAAATTATACGCGTTTTTTGAGGGTATTTTAAAAAATATTTAAAAACAAAAACAAAAAAGAAACCTTTTTAAATTAGTAAAAATACCTTATACTACAGCTCAACATGGCATACAGTTTTCAGCAATTTAAAGATGAATTAAAAAAAGTAGATGAGTGGCTACTTCATGAGTTTGCCTCTCTTCATACCGGACGCGCCAACCCCGCAATTTTGGACGGTGTTTTAGTTGAAGCGTATGGAGCAAGAACTCCAATTGAACACGTGGCAACTGTTTCTATTGAAGACCCACGAACATTGCGTATTTCTCCTTGGGATAAGACTCACGTTAAAGAAGTTGAGCGCGCTATTTCGGCTGCTAATTTAGGACTCTCTGTTTCTACAGACGATGAAGGTCTTCGTGTGGCATTTCCACAGCTTTCTTCAGAGCGCCGAGAAATGCTTGTTAAATTATCAAAAAGCAAACTAGAAGAAGCCCGTATTTCTGTGAGAACAGAAAGAGAAAAAGTTTGGAGTGATATTCAAGCACAGGAAAAGGATGGCTTAATCACCGAAGACGAAAGGTTTAGGTATAAAGATGAACTTCAGAAATTAGTCGACGAAGCAAACTCCCGTCTTATGGAATTCACAGAAAGAAAAGAAAAGGATATTTTTAATTAATACATGTCTATCATCCTATTCTTAGTAATTTTATTCGTCCTCGTTTTAGTTCACGAGTTCGGTCATTTTATAACAGCAAAATGGGCTAAAATTCGCGTTGATGAATTTGCTATTGGCTTCCCCCCAAAAGTTTTTTCGTGGAAGCGTGGCGAGACACAATATAGTTTGAACCTATTACCATTTGGTGGCTTTGTTAAAATTTTTGGGGAAAATCCCGCAGAAACAGAAGAAGAGAAAAAAGCTGAAGGCGGAGATTTGTCTCGTAGTTTTGGGGCGCAACCAAAATGGATTCAAAGCGGAGTTTTACTTGCTGGTATATTTTTTAACGCGCTTTTGGCTTGGGCTTTATTTTCAACAAGCTACATGATTGGACTTCCAACTTCTTCGCAGTCTGTGTTTGCGGAAGGTTTACGCGACACAAAATTGGTTATCCTTGATGTCTCAAACGGGTCACCCGCTAGTATTGCAGGAATCGAAGCTGGGGATCAGATTGTTTCAGTTTCTTCACAATTAGAAAATATAAAAGGATTAAAGCCAGAATTTTTCCGAAGTTTTGTTCAAGATCACAAGGGGGACGCTATTGATATAGGTTATGTTCGAAACGGGGAGAGAAGGAATGTTTTAATCACCCCAGCTTCAGTTCCAGGGGCTGGTTATGCCGTTGGTGTTGTCATTGATGAAATTGGGGTTATAAAACTTTCTCCCCCTGAAGCGATTTGGCAGGGTCTTAAAACCACCGGCTCGCTTTCCTACCTCACTATAAGCTCTTTGGCCGACTTACTTGGCGGAATGTTTAACGGAAAGTCTGAAATATCATCCTTAACTGGTCCTGTTGGAATTGTCGGCATGGTGGGGGAGGCAAGCAAGTTTGGTTTTGCTTATTTGCTTTCTTTTACCGCCCTGATTTCTGTTAATCTTGCAGTTTTAAACTTACTACCATTTCCTGCGCTTGATGGCGGAAGATTTCTTTTTGTAATTATTGAAAGTATAAAAGGTTCGCCAATAAAACCAGTTGTTGCAAATACTTTTAATTTAATTGGTTTTGCGATTTTGATTATTTTGATGCTCGTCGTGACATACCACGATATCGCGCGTCTGTTTGGTTAAATGAGTAAAACTACAAAGGGCGGTCCTTTGTGGAGCATTATTTAAACGAAAAAAGCCGACCACGAGAGTGGTCGGCTTTTGTTTTGGGGCTTGGCCCCCCTCACACTTGCTCAAATGCGAACGATGGACCGCCCACGATATATGTTTTTTGGGTGACCTGAAAGTAATTCGGTAGTCGAAAGTCCGAATGTGTCAGGGCACAAAAAACGTTGAGAGGGTTCTTTTCGGACTGGAGAAAATAAACTCGCCCACGTGGCCCCCGGGACGGAGAGATATAGGTGAGCACGACATAGCGCTCACCAACACACATGAAGGGGTGGAGCTGCCCTTCTTTGGTGAGAGGTAAGGGCGAACTGAACTTGAGGAGCATTTCTACTCCAGTCAGAACTCGGGCCCAGAGCGCGCCAATCAAGAAGGCGACGATACCGACGAAGGCTGCTACCTTGATCAAACGTTCGTTTTCTGTGGCACCAGCTATTCCTGCCCCAGCCCCCACGGCAGCAAAGGTTGCAATAGTGGTAGCCACAATCAAGAGGAACCACTTGACGCTAAGATTTTTCATTTCGTCCTCCTTGTTCGTTTTCGATTTAAATACTCAAGATTACATACTTTCAATACAGTACGTTGCTTCTTCTGTTTTGTCAATTTTTTCTTTTTCTTAAAAAAGTAGTGTAAGATAGCACTATGTTGCAATCAAAACTCTTTACAAAAACACGCAAAGAGGCGCCCGCTGATGAGGTGTCTAAAAATGCAGAGTTTCTTATCAGGGCCGGTTTTGTTGATAAATTACAAGCTGGTGTTTATACATATTTACCACTTGGTTTACGAGTCTTAAAAAAGATTGAAAATATAATCCGCGAGGAAATGAATAAAGCAGATGGTGTTGAGATTTTGATGCCGTCACTTCATCCAAAAGAAAATTGGGAGACAACTGGTCGCTGGGAAACAATGGACGATCTTTATAAAGTGTCGGACACTTCTGGTCGCGAAAACGCGCTCGGTCCTACACACGAGGAGGTTGTTGTTCCACTCGCGAAGAAATTCGTTTCTTCCTATCGAGACCTTCCTGTTTATATTTATCAAATTCAAAATAAATTCAGAATGGAGCTTCGCGCAAAGTCTGGGGTTTTACGCGGGCGTGAATTTATCATGAAAGATTTGTATTCTTTTCATACAAACGAGGAGGATTTAAAAAAATATTATGAGGTAATGAAGACTGCGTACGAGAACGTTTTTAAGCGCGCAGGTATCGGGATAAATACATATCTAACCTTTGCTTCGGGCGGTAGTTTTTCTAAATATTCCCACGAATTCCAGGCTGTTTCAGAGGCAGGTGAAGATACAATTCATATTTGTGATAAATGTCGAATCGCGGTAAACGAAGAAATAATTGCTGATCAAAGCACGTGCCCTGAATGTGACGCTGATGATTTAAGAAAAGAAAAAGCAATTGAGGTTGGAAATATTTTTGAATTGAAAACAAAATACTCTAAGCCATTTAATCTTACATACAAAGATGAAGCGGGGGAGGATAAGGATGTGATTATGGGTTGTTATGGTATTGGGCTCGGAAGATTGATGGGGACGGTTGTTGAAATTTTATCTGATGAGCGCGGAATGGTTTGGCCAGAAGAAATAGCGCCATTTAAAGTGCATCTCTTAGAACTTACAAGTAATGATATAGAGGTTTCGAAGAAGGCGACCGAGGTTTACGAAAGATTAAACAAAGCAGGGATTGAAACTCTACATGATGACCGCACCGACAAAACTGCGGGAGAAAAGTTTGCCGATTCAGATTTAATCGGTATCCCATATCGCGTGCTCGTGTCGGATAAAAGTTTGAAAGCTGGCGGGGTGGAAATAAAGAAACGTACAGAGAAAGAATCAAGAATTGTTTCTATCGATGAACTAATGACAGAATTTCCACAAAACAAATAGATGAAATTATTCGATAAAATGTATGCAGTTTTTTCAAACGATATCGGTATCGATCTTGGTACCGCTAATACCCTTGTTTATTTAAAGGGGCACGGGATTGTTATCAATGAGCCATCGGTTGTTGCTGTTAACCAAAAGACTGGGCAGGTGGTGGCTGTTGGAACTGAAGCAAAACAAATGCTTGGGCGCACTCCAGGACACATTAAGGCAATTAGACCGCTTGTTGACGGTGTTATTTCCGATTTTGAAGTCACGGAAGAAATGATTGCTTACCTCATCAATAAGGCTGATCGTATTGCCAAAAAACCAATTCGTCCGCGCGTTGTTGTTGGAGTACCTTCTGGAATTACGAACGTTGAAATTCGCGCGGTTTATGACGCCACCAAGAACGCCGGCGCTCGTGAGGTGCATATTGTTGAAGAACCGATGGCAGCTGCGATTGGAATTCGTATGCCGATAAAAGAACCGGTTGGTTCGATGATTATAGACATTGGCGGTGGCACAACCGACATCGCCGTCATTTCTCTTGGTGGTATCGTTGCTTCAAAAAATCTAAAAATTGCCGGCGACAAATTAAACGAAGATATTATTTCTTATCTTCGTGATGAATTTAAAATTTTAATAGGAGAGAAGACGGCCGAGAATGTGAAAATTGCTATTGGTTCTGTTTTTGACGTTGGAAGTACAATTGAAACATCGATAAAAGGACGTGACCTGATAACAGGATTACCGCGCGAAGTTATTGTTACCGACGCAGATATTAGAGAAGCAATCTCATCGTCTATCGGAAATCTTTTGGAGTCAGTTAAAGAAGTGCTTGAACGAACACCACCAGAAATAACCTCAGACATAATGAACCGCGGTATTGTTTTGGTTGGAGGTGGTGCGCTTATTCAAGGACTTGCTCCATATCTTAATAATGTTTTGAAAATTCCGGTTTATATCGCAGAAGACCCTCTTTCGGCTGTAGCTCGTGGAGCAGGTATTATTTTGGAAGATCTTGACACTCATCGCGACATTCTCATTGAAAACCAAGATGATTTACCACCGAGATAAAAATAAAAATTTTTTCAGAAACATAATTTCGCTACTTGTATTGGTGCTTGTCGTTGCGATTGGAATTTATAGTAAAGATTCCATTGCTCGATTTGGAAATAGCACACAGAATTCTTTAGCGCTTGTCTCTGAAAGCAAAGATAATGTTAGCGGTTTTTTTGCTTCCTTTTGGTCGGCAATACATTTTAAACAATCACTTTCAGAAGAAAATGGACGGCTAAAAGCAGAACACGTTAGTTTTGAGGCCCTTGCTTTAGAAAGAGATAGATTGGCACAAGAAAACACGGAGCTTAAAGAAGTTCTGGGTAGAAAAACCGAAAAAAAGTCAGTACTTGCGGCGATAATAGCAAAACCAAATCGTTCTCCTTACGACACTATCGTCCTTGATGTTGGAGTTGATAGTGGTATTGAAAACGGAGACCGTGTTTTAACATATGGCGGGACTGTTGTGGGCGAAGTTATGTATACGGGAGACGTGACTTCAAAAGTTGAATTATTTTCTTCTCCAGGAAAAACAACTGATGGAATAATTATGGGAGGGAACACGAATGTTTCATTAATCGGTTTAGGTAATGGAAATTTTGAAGCTAGGCTTCCCCGAGACGTTGAAGTGCCTATCGGAGCACAGGTTGTTTCTTTAGGGCTTAATCCGTTTTTAATTGCCATTGTTGGGGCCGTTGTGAATGACCCACGCGATCCGTTTGAAACGATTCTTCTTACAACTCCGTTTAATATGCAGGACTTAAAACTTGTTGAGGTTTTAAACAATTAACAACATGAAAAGTGAAAAATCTTTACCTTTTGCTATCGGAGTAAGAATACTTTCTTTTGTTGTTCTTATTTCGTCGGTGTTTTTTGCTCCGTGGTGGTTTAGTTTTATTCTTTATATTGCTATGCTTTTTTTGTTTGAGAATTTTTACGAAGGGATTTTCGCGCTTCTATTGACAGATTTATTGTATGGTATTCCCGAGGCCAAGTTTTATGGTTTTCCATTAGTCTCGACACTCTTTGCGGTAATTTTTTATTATTTTGTTTCTTGGCTCAAACGTTATTTATCTTTCTATTAATTTATACAAATGATATACAGGCGACATAAAATAAAACCAATGTCTTCAAAAGACTTCGACTTGGACGAGGTTTTTCTTGATTCTGCTAATATGCCTGGTTTTGACACTAATCACATGGAGGGGCGCATAGAGAAACCAATTTCACGAACAAGCATTCTTATGATAGGTGGTTTTTTTGCGCTCGTTGCCATGATTTTTATTGGTCGTGTTTACTGGTTTCAAGTTGCGATGGGTGAGGAGTATGTGAAGATAAGCGAGCGTAATCATCTTAAACACATTCCTATTTTTTCTGTGCGCGGAGTCATTTATGATAGGAACAAAAAAGAATTAGCCTGGAACACAGTTAGCGAAAAAGATATCTTCCCAAAAAGAAGTTATGGAGAAGCGCCCGGAATAGCGCATCTTCTTGGTTATGTGAGTCATCCAAAAATTGATTCAAAGGGTAATTTTTGGCAAACAGAAGTAACAGGGAAAGAGGGCGCCGAAAAAGAGTTTGATGAAGTATTGCGTGGTGAAAACGGTGTGCGTTTAGTTGAGTCTGATGTAATGGGGGAATTAAAATCAGAAGTTTCTCAAAGATTACCAATTGATGGTGATAACGTCGTGCTTTCGATTGATTCACGCGTTTCTACGAAGCTTTATGAAACAATGGAAGCTCTTTCAAAACAAGTTGGGTTCACCGGTGGCGCGGGGGTCATTATCGATATTAATAATGGAGAAATACTCGCACTTTCAAGTTATCCAGAATATAGTTCTCAGGTTCTTTCAAACGGAGATCAATCAAAAATTATAAATTCACTTCTTCTAAATAAAAATAAACCATTTCTAAACCGAGTGACATCTGGTTTGTATACACCGGGTTCAACGGTAAAACCTTTTCTTGCCGCCGGCGCGCTTGAAAACAAAACAATAGATCCAAATAAACAAATATATTCTCCCGGGTATATTTCTATTCCTAATCGATATTTCCCAGACCAGCCATCTATTTTTAAAGACTGGAGAGCAAACGGATGGACCGACGTTAGGCGTGCGCTCGCTGTTTCTAGCGACGTCTATTTTTACGCTATTGGTGGGGGATATGCCGACCAGAAAGGTTTGGGAATTAAAGAGATTGAAAGAATAATGAGAATGTTTGGGTTTGGTGAAAAAATTGGTATTGATTTTGCGACAGAGGTTGCTGGCACAATACCAAGTCCAGAATGGAAGATAAAAAATTTCGCAGATGGCAAATGGCTTTTAGGTGATACATACCACACTTCAATTGGACAATATGGAACTCAAGTTTCTCCACTTCAGCTTGTGCGCGCGACGGCGGCTGTTGCAAACGGAGGAACACTTTATATTCCTCACATAAAAATGGGTGAAGAAAATTTACCGTCAACCGTTATCCCAATTTCATCTGAGAATTTTAAAATTATTCGAGAGGGGATGAAAATGGCAGTTGATGAAGGGACAGCAAAAGGACTTCAGATTAATGGTGTTTCAATTGGGGCAAAGACTGGAACGGCTGAACTTGGAGCAAAGAAAGAATTCGTTAATGCTTGGATTATGGGATTTTTCCCATACGAAAAACCTCGTTACGCCTTTGTGGTGGTTATGGAAAAAGGTCCACACGAGAATACTGTTGGAGGGCTTTATGTAATGCGTCAGGTTATTGAATGGATGACGATAAACACACCGGAATATCTTAAATAGCTTCTAGTTTCATTAGCTTATATCTTTTAAAGTGTTTTTTTCTAAAGAAGCTAATTGTCCTAACGAAGCTGTAATTACCTGATTTACTGGTGGTTGCTTTTAGGGCCTTATTTAGCTACAATACCGCGACACTAAATTATGGAATACCAATTAAGTAAACAAAAAATCGACGAACTAAACGAGGAGGTTCTCTTTTTAAGAGGTACACGACGCAAGGAGATTGCTGAGCAGTTGGAGTATGCTAAATCCTTGGGTGACCTTTCAGAAAACGCTGAATATCTTCAGGCGCGAGAAGATCAGGCAAAAACAGAAGAGAGGATAGCTCAGATTGAAGAGATACTAAAATCAGCTGTTGTTATTGAAAAGCATCACAGTAATATGGTTGAGGTTGGGTGTACAGTCGTTGTTAAAAAATCTGGAAGTTCTACTACTCAGAAATACGAAGTTGTTGGCTCGGAAGAGGCGGATATGTCATTGGGTAAAATCTCAAATATGTCACCACTCGGCCTCGCGCTATTTGGAAAGAAAAAAGGAGAAGTTGTTAAATTTAAAACCCCAGCAGGTTCCACTGAATACGAGATTATAAATATCGAATAATTTTTCTTTTTAAGCATAATTAAAAAACACGCATAATTTCTGCTGAAATTATGCGTGTTTTTTAAATCTCGTTTAAGTCGTGTCTGACCACTCCAGAGGCGGTCATTATGCCA
>CAYPVT010000005.1:0-28246 GCA_964414265.1 uncultured Candidatus Saccharibacteria bacterium
CATTGTTAATGTGCGAGATTTCCTGATCTTTTCGATCATTGTGCGACGCGAGTTCTTAAAACTTAATTTGTGCGACATCTATATAATCTACCTAAAGCACTCCCCTTAAGTATTAAGGCCTGTATGTTGGGGTTTAATTATTATTGATGTTTTATATTCTTTTACGTGTAAGTTTTATTTATTTCTCACTTCAATATATTTGAATAATATTTATCAAAATAGATACTAGGTATACTTTCTCTAATAATCCTCACTTGGGGGCTTCCCCTCCCTTTTTGTGGGTTACCCTTAAATATAGCTATTTGGTTATTTCTCTTCTTCTTTGAGGTTTGGAATCTTATTTGAATCTACTACTGTAAATGTAGTCCTACCAATAAGCGCCCCTGAAGCTGTTTCGGTTGAACATCGCCAAAGACCAGGGCGTAAGTTTAGTTTTTTACTGTAACCGCGATAACCGCCTTCCCGCCCACCTTCTATTGGAAAACTAATTATTGATGATATCTGCCACTTAGATTCTAAGTTGTCGTAATACTCCCATTTATGATTTATATTCGTTGAGAGTTTAACAGGGGCAAAGACAGAGCTAAAGCAGTAGGTTGCTTCGTTTCGTTGTTTGTTAAAAATTTTATTGGTGTCATAAAATACATCAAACCACCTCGGCTCTTCATATAAAACTCTGTAATTCCCCTTGTTTGTTTTTTCAACAAGATGATATATACCAATTTCCTGAAGAGATAGTGGTACCGGCGGGATAACATTAAAAAAATATAAAGCATTAAATAAAACAAAGATTGTAAGTATTGAGAAAAATATTTTCTTTATTTTACTAATAACCTCCTTGTTTGTAAGAAAAATAATTCCCAAAAAAACTCCTATTAAAACAAGACTCGCTATTCCACCAACTGCAAAAACATAATTCCCTATTTCTCCTAAAATCATTGGAACAACAAAGGTTAGGTAAAGTAAAGACAAAAAATACCAAACAGAAATATGGAAATTAATTCTAGTATAGCGCTCGCGGATAAATTCATTTCCGATAACAAACGCGCCTAATATCAACAAAAAGAGCGAACTACCCTCAAATGTTCCACTTTTTCCATAAAGAAAGAGGAAGCTACCGGCGATATTACCAAAAGCAAACTGTATAATTGCAAGCAAAACAACTGGTATCATCTCCCCTTTTTTCTTATATAAAGATAGAGGTAAGATACCAAACGCCGATAAGATTAAATAAAAAACGAGAACGAGATTGCCTAGTAATTGATCAGGGCGCGCAAATGTAATGGAATCCCAAACAAAACCAAGAAGTATTGAAGTTATCCCAATATAACGCTCGTATTTTACGATGTACTTTTTAAAAATTAAAGTGGGATTGTAAATCATTTATTTTATTCCACATCTCGTTTTAAGAGCTGTAATATCATCTCCGGTTAACGTTTGGTTTTTACTTACATTCAACTTATACATAATTGCAGTTTTATCTTCAACATGAGGAAGGCTTAGGGCGTGACCTAATTCATGAGACAAAACCCTTAATAATTTAGCGCGACTATTAAATTCGTAGATATCAATTTCTTCTCCACCTTTCCCGTCGTTACGATAAACCCCCTCTTCAAATTCATCGCCCAAGGAATCTCCAATTTGGTTGTATTCCTGAACACCTAAATTAAGTTCATTCGCAATACTATTAATCACTACCACAAGCGACCTTATATTGGAGACGTATTCATTAACAATATTTTTAAGCACTTCTAGTTCTTTTATTTCTGCTTCAATTACCACTCTCTCTGCTTGAAGTTTTTCATAGTCTTTTTTAGGAGCACCGCCTTTTGCGTTCCAAAAAGTAACCTGCCTATCGTACTCCTCTACCCTTTTATTAAAAATATCAAGACGCGCATCATAATTTGCTTTTGCCTCTTTGTAGAGCGCGTTTAGTTCAATATATTTTGCATTTAATTCATCGTAGGTGCTTCTACTTTGATCAACTGACATACCCAAACTTTTTAATTTACTTGTTGCTTCTTGTCGATAATCGTAAATAAGATTTATCTTCAGCTTTCCTTGAGTATCATACTGGAAAAGATTTCTACCAATCTCTTTTTCCCAAATATTTTCTGATTCTTTAAGGACGCCCAAAAACTCTTCTTTTGATAAACCAAAACGTGAATCAAATGCACCCAGTGAATACGCGATTGGTGTACCGCATGGATCATAAATTGACTGAATACTGCCCACTACGAGCTGATAGCGCTCTTTTATAGGTTCTTTGAAGGTAACAGCAAAAACCACAATTACCACAATATAGATACTAAATTTAAAAACTTTTTTCATTTTGAGAAGTTATATGAGGATTAACTATTCGTATCTTAAGGCCTCAATTGGGCTTTTTGCTGCCGCTTTTTTCGCAGGATAGATACCGAAGATTAACCCAACTGTTGCAGAGACAGCTATCCCCAAAAATGCCGCCAACCATGGGAACGTAAAGCTCCAAGCCATTCCATAAAAAGTACTAATAATGAAAGCTATTAAAAATGAAAGTAGTGAGCCGAGCGCAATACCTATTATACCGCCTATACCAGTTAGGATCGTCGCTTCAAGTAAAAATTGAGTAAGAATATTCTTTTTTGTTGCACCGAGCGCTTTACGCAAACCAATTTCTCTTGTTCTTTCAGTAACAGAAACGAGCATTATGTTCATAATTCCAATACCGCCAACAACAAGCGAAATCGCTGCCACTAAGGCCAAAAAGAGAGTTAGAGTGTTCAATATTGTTTCAACTGTTTTTAGGGCATCGGCTTGTGTTTCAATTCCAAAATCATCTTTACTTGGATTTGTAATATTGTGTGCATCACGTAATGTTGTTTTTATGTCTTCTACGGTCTTATTTATATTAGCTTCGCTATCTGCTCGAACAACTATTCTATTAAAATGTTTTATTCCGAAAATATAGCTTTGAGCTGTGGTATATGGCAACATCGCAATTTCATCAAAATTAAATAACGACGAACCACCTTTTTCTGGAAGTAATCCAATTACCAAAAAATTTCTACCTTTAATTTTTATGCGTTCACCTAAAAGATTTTGATTTGGAGAAAGTTCCTTTGCTGCTTTTGCTCCCAAAATGACAACGTCAGCGTATCCACGCACGTCATCTTCATTTAGGTTTCTACCCTCGGAAGGAAAGGCGTCGTAAATTTCGGCCATCATTTCCGTTCCCCCAAAAATATTTAAAGCATATGTCTCCCCTTCATACGAAGCAGTTTCGCTACCAAAAACAATCGGCATAATTCCATCTTGGTGTGGTAGATTTTCTTTTCGAGAAAGAAGATCTAAGTCTCTTTGCTTTAAAGAAGCACTTAGTGTTGCAATAACATCGGTTGGACCCTTTGGTGTTCTCCCGGGAACTATACCAATCGTCTTGGCCCCAATCCCCTGTATTTGGCCCAAAATAAGGTTTTCAGCCCCCTGCCCTAGCGAAACAACCATTATTATCGCGGTAACTCCAATAACGATTCCTAGTATGGTAAGGCTAGATCTTGTTTTATTGGTCTTGAGCCCGCCCGAAGCAATTTTTATACTATGTTTTAAGCTCATTTTATTTTAAGAAGGCTTTCCCTGTGCGTCGTTCTTTAACCTTTTCGTCACTTTCTATTACACCGTCACGAAGTCTAATTATCCTTTCTGCATATTCAGCGGTATATGTTTCGTGGGTAATAAGAATAATTGTGTGCCCTCTATCACGATTTAATTTCTGAATTATATCCATAACCAGTTCTCCTGATTTTGAATCAAGGTTACCAGTTGGTTCATCTGCAAAAATAACCTGAGGCTTATTAACCAAGGCTCGAGCAATAGCAACGCGCTGTTTTTCTCCACCAGATAATTGGGATGGTTCAAAATCTAACCGATGTGTTAATCCAACTGATTCAATAGCTTCCTTTGCCATTTCGTCCCAAAGTTCTTCTTTGACCCCTGAATAAGTAAGTGGTAATTTTACATTTTCTAAAACAGTAGTTCGTGGCAAAAGATTAAAAGACTGGAAAATAAATCCTAGTTTTTTATTTCTAACGTGAGCCACCTCTTCTTCGTTGTAGTCTTCAAGATTTTTACCGTCAAAAATATATTCCCCACCAGTAGGCTTGTCCAAAAACCCAAGAATATGAAGTAGTGTTGATTTACCAGAACCAGAAGGACCCATTATCGCGACAAACTGCCCTTCGGGTATTTCGAAAGAAACTTTTTTTAAAACATTAGTCGCGACCTGTTCATCGTGATATGTTTTCTCTAAATTTTTAACTGCCATTAATGCCATTCCGTTTAAAGTATTTAATTTTATTTATAAATTACTACTTTGTTTTAACCATATCTCCTTCTTTCAACCCCGAGAGCACTTCAATGTCGCCACTTGAACCCCTGATTCCAGTCGTAATAATAACTTCACTAGTATTTTTCCCATCAAAAAGGGTAACTGTCTTTACTTTATCTTTTGTAGTGATTGTGCGCCCAGGAACAAATAGAACGTTTTCTTTTCTTTCTCCAACTATATCTGTATTAGCAGTCATTCCAGATTTAATACGAGAATCATTCTTATCAAAATTAAATGTTGTCTTGTATGTTGCAACCCCGTCGACTATTGTTTCGGCTGGATCTATTTTTGACACTGTTGCCGCAAAAATAACATCACTTCCATAAGCATCCAAAGTAATTTCTGCTTTATTACCAGTTTTTATCTTTGCAATATCAGATTCTGGCACATTTGCCTCAACTTCATATTGTGCATCTGAAATAACAGACATTAAGACCGCTGAAGGAGAAGCTATTTCTCCAACCTTAGAATCCTGTTTAACCACCACACCTCCTATTGGAGAATAAACTACAGATTTAGCCAATTGAGATTCTAGGTTTGCCACGTTTGCTTTAGCCGCATCAAGAGCTGCTTCTTGCGCTAAAATTTTCTCAGGAACACTACCTGCTTGTTTTAGGGCGAGTTTTGATTTACTACTAATCAAAGTTTCAGAAGCAGAAGTTAGTGTGGAAAGCGCAGAAGTTACGTTTGTTCTTCCAGTTGCTATTGCTGACTTGTAACCATCAATAGTTGTCTGGGTTAAGGTCGAACTAACCGAAAGTCCATTTACCGCAAACGCAATTTTATCGAGATAGTTTTGTACCAATCTTAGATTTGTCTTTGCTTCGTTAGCATACGAAACCACATCTTGTGATGCTGAAATCTTAGAAACTGAAGAGTTCCAAGCAATTAGCATTTCTTCCATTGCTAATCTTCCAGACTCAATGTCACTTTTTAGTTGGTTGTCGGAAAGAACAAAGTTTATTTGTGGATTTGAGCTCTTTGGATTACTCATAAACTGATCAACCTTATTTCGAATAGCATCATCAGCGTATACGTAACTACTCTTAACGTCATTAATAACGTCATTGGTTGCACTATCAACATCAACCTGAGAAACGTAAATATCTTCTACGCGTGTCCCCTTTTTTAGTTCATCCAATTTTGCTTGCTCTGCTTTTACTGTTGCCATTGCTCCATCAAGCTGAGCTGAGATGTCGGCGGTACTAATTGCCGCAAGCGCCTCTCCTTGATAAACGTGCTCTCCGACACCATGATATACAGCAACAATTTTCCCAATTTTTTCAAAAGATAAATCAACGGTTTGGGCTGGTTTAACCTTTCCCGTGACAGAAACAACCTGCGAGACTGTCCCACGAGCAACTGTCACATAACTTACTTCGGGAGTTTTTGTAAAATTTCTATAAAGATAAAAACCTGCAATTATGACAACTATAGCCAAAAACCCCGAAAGCCACGGTTTTTTAATACAAAAAGTTTTAATTATTTCTAGGTAGCGCAATAAAAAGGACATAAAAAAAATTATTAGATTAAAAATCTAGCCGAATAATACCGACATTATAACATATTTTAATTTCTTTTCTCTTCCCCCACCTCATTTTATGAATAGATAAACACTCGTCCCGTTAGAAGCCGTAATGCTATAATCAACAAAAAGATGCCTACAGCAAAAATTAATAAAACAAAATACAGAAGCACTAATACTTCTTTCTAATGGGATGCGTACTTCATACTCAGCACTCGACACATTTAAGATCTGCCCTCTGAAATACAAATATCAGGTTATTGAAAGGCGTCCAGCCCCAAAAAGAATAGAAGCGATTTTTGGGACTTTAATTCATAGCGCCTTGAAATACATGTTCGAGCGCAATCCCCTCTATCCAACTTTAGACGAAGTAATCAATTTCTTTACTGTAAAATTTAACGAAAAAGCAGAGGGTGTTTTATTCAACGATCCAAAAACAAAAGAGGCTGAGGAAAAAATGTATTTCGAAGAGGGTGTTCGAATGTTGCGTAATTTTTACAAAAAAAATCAACCTTGGAATTTTAACGCTCTAGAACTTGAGACGAGATTCTCTTTAGACCTCGTTGATGAAAAAACAAACCGTACCCATACCCTTTCTGGAATAATCGACCGTATCGACAAAAACGAAGAAGACGAGTCATACGAAATAATTGATTACAAAACTGCAAAAAAAATGCCGGCGGAATCAACGCTTGAAGAAAACCTACAATTAAACTTGTACCATTTAGCCTTAACGAAACGCTGGCCCTCAATAACTTCTGGAAAAATTAAACTATCTTTATATTTCCTAAAACACAACGAAAAAATATCACTTACCCCAAACGAAGAGGTGATAAAAAAAGCGCGCGAAGCATTACTCTCTACAATTCGTGAAGTTGAGGAAAAAACCGAAAAAGATAGCTTTGAGCCAATGCCAGGGCCATTGTGTGATTATTGTGGATTCCGCCCAATTTGCCCAATGTGGTCGCATGAATATAAGGTAGAAAAAAATGAACCTAGTGAAAAAGAGGTTACCTCAGCAATTGACGAATTTTTTGAGTTAAAAGAAGGTGAGGATAAAAACAAAGATCGTTTAGGAGAACTGCGAGAGATAATCATCAACTACATGGATAAAGAAAAGGTTGAACGAGTTTTTGGTGGTCCTGGATTTATTACTCGGACAAATCAAGAGCGCGTATCTTATGATTTAGAAAAAATCCGACCACAATTAGAAGCGCACGGACACTGGCAACAACTACTAACCCCTGATGCAAAAAAGCTTGAGGAAATTGTAAACGAACTTACCGAAGAAGAAATATCCGCAATGAAAGAAGCTAAAATTACAAAAAAATTCGCAACACTAAAATCAACCAAGAAAAAAGGAGAAGTCGAGGAAGAATAAGTTGAAATAAAATTTCTTAGGGTGTAAGTCCTGGGCAATTAGCGGCCGGCGTATAACCAGCACTTTTTGCTTCTTCCTCAGAAGAGAATGTAATTTTATTTTGAGGACTAATAGTCTTTGCTCCAGAACACCATTCTAGAAAATATTTCTTACCGTTTCTGGAAGCAACAAAACGTTTCTCCCCCGCTGTGATGTTATTAAAATTGGAAATTTTCCCAACCTCGCTATTCCCCGTTATTGTCACAGGAGTTTTAGTTTCTTCTATTTTTGAAAGCCTTCCCAACCCAAAAGAAGCAAAGGCCACCAGAATTATGACTATTGGGACAAATAGTCTCTCCTCCCCCACTTTTTGGGCTAAATCCTTGATTTTTAACAATATATAATCTATAATCCGCATCAACGTAATCTTATCATAAGACCTTACGGGAAAAGGCTTTTTTTAACTTTTTAAAACAATATGGCAACACGAAAAGCTGGAGGTACAGCTAAAAACCTTAGAGATTCCAATGCAAAGTACTTAGGTACTAAGCTTCATGACGGCGAAACCGCAAAGTCCGGTTCTATTATCGTGCGTCAGCGTGGAACAAAAATCATGTCAGGAAAGAACACTGGCCTCGGTACAGATCACACTATTTTTGCTCTAAAAGCTGGAAAGGTAAAATTTACTACGACAAGAAAAGTTGGTTTCAACGGTAAAACAACGGTAAAGAAGGTTGTAAACATTATCTAATCGATTTAACCAGAAATAATAAAAAAGAGCGGTAACAAACCGCTCTTTTTTATTATTATTTTTAGAACAGCACTAAATACTTTCCACCTTCAATGTAATTTTTGCTTTTTTGTCCTTAATCGTAATGTTAACAGAAAATTCACCAATCTCTCTTATTGGTTCTTCAAGCATAATCATCTCGGGTTTAACAGAAAGCCTGCTTGCTTCTGCGAGGGCTTTAGCAATCTCCTCTTTGTGAATACCAGCAAATAAATGACCTTGTTCATTTGCTTTTTCTTTCATGGTTAAAGCAACCCCATTAATGTCGTGAAAATTCTTCTCCAAAAGGTCATCCTGGATTTCTTTCTCAACCACAAGAGATTTCTTTGTTAACTC
Source organism: uncultured Candidatus Saccharibacteria bacterium (assembly GCA_964414265.1). GTDB lineage: Bacteria > Patescibacteriota > Minisyncoccia > Phycocordibacterales > VMEP01 > VMEP01. The sequence continues at coordinate 8,378 of CAYPVT010000005.1, forward strand.
AAGGCGAGCCAAAGCTTTATCTGTTGCAACCTCAACCAACTTTCTAGGAAAAAGGAAATTCTTAACAAATCCGTCAGAAACCTCCTTTACCTCGTATTTTTTTCCCTGTCTTGGCACGTCGTGTAAAAATATGACTTTCATGTGTTTTGATTTAGTTAGAGCGCTAGTCTAGCTTTTTTTCAGAAGAATTTCAACTGCCTTCTCTAGTTGCACGTCCCTGCCGTCTTTTAAGTCTTTTTCAGACGATGTTGCCACGTAGGTAGGGGTAATACCTTCTTCAGAAATCGACATACCATTTGGAGTAAGCCACCTTGCAATAGTTATCTTCAAAGATGTGTCGTTTGTTATGTTAACTAATTCTTGAACTGACCCCTTACCAAAACTGCGTTCTCCTACGACAATAGCTTTACCGTGTTCTGCGAGAGCTCCTGTCAAAATCTCTGACGCCGAAGCCGAACCACGATTTATCAAAATAACCATCTTTAATTTATCACTAAAAATATCATAACCCTTACTTCGATAAACTTCCTCTTCTTTTTTCTTTCCGAAATCTTCACGGACGACGACCTTCCCGGCTGGCAAAAACCAACTAGCCATATCAACAGATGCTTCAAGGTATCCTCCAGGATTACCCCTTAAGTCTAAAATCAACTTATCGCTACCGGAAATTACAAACTCGCGTAACGCTTTAGTAAAAAGACTTGGTGAATTCTCTGAAAAACTATAAAGACTAATAACGAAAATTCCGTCACTTCTTAGTTTAGTATCGATTGTGGGAATGTTTATCGTATCTCTCACAACAGAAATTTCTATTGGCTTAACATCACCGTTACGAACAATCAACAATTTAACAGAAGTCCCTTTTTCTCCGCGAATAAGTTTAACTGCAGCGTCAACCGCCATGTCTGTAGTCGTCTTATCGTCTATTTTGAAAATTTTATCTCCCGCCCTAATACCAGCACGTTCAGCTGGGGAATCTTTCAGTGGCGAGACAACTGTTAAAACTTCGTCGCGTAGTCCGATTTCCATCCCAACACCACCAAACTCCCCTTTTATATCTTCAGCAAACGCTTTTGCTTCAACTGGTGGAAAAAATACCGTATATGGATCACCAAAAGATTTTGTAAGTCCTGCAATTGCTCCGTAAACCTTTTCTTCGTCAGTTGGCATCTCTTTTTTTGAAACAAATTTTTCATCTAAAATAGACCACGCTTTCCAAAAAGAGGTGAAGTCTGTTTCAACACCAGCGGGTAATTCTTTATTTAAAAGAGAAATTTCCTTACTCTCTAAAACTGATTGTTTACCAAAATAAAAACCAGAACCAAAAATAACAGCGAACACTACGCCAAACAAAACGGCGTAAAAAGATTTTCGATAGTGTAAGAACATTTGTGGATTATCTCACACGAAGAGATGTCGGGTCAATTAGAAATTGACTTTTATTATCTATATGTGAGGATATATAAGTCGGTATAGTTTTACCGATGGTACACAACAGCCCGTCAACAGTGAAAAGGAGAGCATCATGAAGTTGAAACCCGGCATCATCAGCACCGGCGCCAGTTCGAAGAGCATGGCTCTTGCGCGCCCCGGCCGCCCGTGCGCGAGCGCGTTCGCCGTCAAGTCCAACGAAGACCACCCGATCGGCGCCCTGGCCGTCGGTACCAGCAACAGCGACTAACTTCGGCAGACGAGTCGCGCACCACCCCCCCCACCAATCTAACGAAAAGTGGGGGGTAACTTTTTCCCAAATTTTAAACTATGGTTTTTCCTAAAAATCTAAACAATTAATTGGGTATCATTTTTTTAACTTGTGATTTTTCTTAAAAATCTAAAACCTTTCCTTTTAAAAAACATTACGGAGCGCGACGAGTGCGAGTATAGAAAAATTCAGCAGAATTTTATCGTGTTTTTTATGAGGAAAGGTGAAAAATAGGTGGCGTAAGCAGATGAGTCATTATATAATATCCCCAACATGCAAAACGTATACAAGCACAAAAATGTTACTTGGATTGATTTAGAGTCGCCAACAAAAGAGGAAATAAGAAACGTAATAAATGATTACAGAGTGCACCCATTAATTGCCGAGGAATTACTCGTCCCGACACTTAGGCCAAAAGTTGATTTATACGATGATTGTATATATCTCATCCTTCATTTCCCTTGCGTTACTCATTCACACTCAAAAAGCCACTCAAATGAAATAGATTTTGTTATTGCCAAAGACTACATTATTACCGCCCACTATGAATCAATTGACCCAATTCATCAATTTTCAAAAATTTTTGAAGTAAATTCAATTTTAGATAAAAGTAATATGGGTGAACACGGGGGTTATCTGTTGTTCTATCTACTCCGAGAACTTTACAAAAACTCGATGGAACAACTTTTCGACATAGACAAGAATTTAAAAAATATTGAGGACCGAATTTTCCGCGGTGAAGAACACGCAATGGTTCGAACGATTTCCCACATAAACAGGAAGCTTCTCACTTTTAAACAAGCGATTCAATACCATAAAGGAGTGCTTGAATCATTTGAAACTGCTGGACGCCATTTCTTTGGAGAAGATTTTAATTACCACCTAAGGTCGATGCTTTCGGAATATCACAAAGTTGCAAGTACCCTTGAAGGACACCGCGACACGGTGAGTGAGCTTCGTGACACAAACGATTCTCTTCTTTCCAGTAAAACAAATGCTGTAATGAAGACGTTAACCATCATGGCTTTTATTATTTTACCTATGACGTTTATCGGACAAGTTTTTGGTGTAAGTATTAAAGAAATACCTCTTCAAGATTCTCCTAATGGATTTTGGATTATTATCTCAATTATGGCCTTTGTTGGAATTTCAGGTTTTGCTATTTTTAAATATAAAAAATGGCTTTAAGAATCTATAACACATTAACGAGAGATAAAACCTTTTTTGAGCCCATCAATCCTGGTGAGGTTTCAATGTATCACTGTGGTCCAACAGTATATGACTATGCGCATATCGGAAATATGCGGGCGTATGTTTTTGCCGACATTTTAAGAAGAACCTTTGAATGGAACGGATTTAAGGTAAAACAAATCATAAATATTACCGATGTTGGACACCCATCTTCAGACGAAGATGATGGTGAAGACAAAATTGAAACTGCTTCAACAAGAGAACATAAAACGGCAGAAGAAGTCGCGAAATTTTATACCGACGTTTTCTTCAGTGATTTAAAAAAGTTAAACATAATAACGGAGAACACAATTTTTCCAAGGGCTTCAGAACACATCCCTGAACAAATAGAACTCGTACGCATTCTTGAAGAAAAGGGCTTTGCTTACAAAACGAGCAAAGGAATGTATTTTGATACCGCAAAATTCGGAGACTACGGGAAATTAGCGCTTCTTGATATAAAAAATTTACGCGAGGGGGCAAGAGTTGAAATTAACCCAGAAAAAAGAAACCCAACAGATTTTTCTCTTTGGAAACTCTCCCCCATCCCAGGAGTTCGCCAGCAAGAATGGGAATCTCCTTGGGGTATTGGTTTCCCTGGTTGGCACATTGAGTGTTCCGCAATGTCGATGAAATATCTTGGAAATCATTTTGACATACACACTGGCGGGGTTGATCACATCTCAGTGCATCACACAAATGAAATTGCTCAATCTGAAGCCGCAACCGGCGAACCGCTCGCCAACTATTGGGTTCATTCTGCCTTTCTTACTGTCGACGGACAAAAGATGGCAAAATCTTTAGGAAACTTTACGACCGTTAGCGATATTGAAAATAGTGAAATTTCCCCTCTCGCCTTTCGCTATTTCTTATTGGGAGCAAATTATCGCATGCCACTCAACTTTACGTGGTCGGCGCTTTCTGGTTCAGAAAAAACCCTTCAAGGAATTTATCGCGAGGCTTCACTCCTTAAAGAAGGTGGTGTGGCAGACGAAGAATATCGTTCAAAATTTCGTGATGTTATAAACAACGACTTCAACACTCCTCAAGCCCTCGCCCTTATTTTTGACCTTATTCGCTCCCCTCTTTCTTCCGAAACAAAACTCGCGACATTGTTTGATTTTGATAAAGTGCTCGGTATTGATATAGAAAAAGGACGAAGCGCTTTCATGGCCAAAGACGCAAAGGAAGAAGATATCCCAATCCCCGTCAAAAACTTGGTAGACGAGCGCGAAATAGCAAGAACAAAGCAAGACTTCGAAAGAGCCGATTTAATACGCGCAGAAATCGCCAAAATGGGTTATTTGGTTGATGATTCCCCAGAAGGACCAAAGGTGACCAAACGCTAATTTCCCTCAAATTTAAGGGTTTTTCTTGTCCCATCTTACACACAGCTTAACCCCAAACCCGATTTGCGGGTGTATTACGACAATATGTTAAGATAAGGCAACTATGGCACAACCAAAAGGAAGTTCAGTCCGCGTTCCACCTCAAAACATTGATTCTGAAAAGGCTCTTCTTGGGGCACTCATGGTACGTGCGGATGCAATCAATGAGGTTGTTGACTCAATTGAACCAGATTCTTTTTATGCAGAAAAGCATCGCATAATCTACAACGCAATTCGCGAACTCTTTGCTAAAAATGAACCAATAGACGTCATCACTGTTTCGTCTCGCCTAAATGATAAAAACGACCTTGAACGCATTGGTGGTCGCGCGTATCTTATTGAGTTAATCAATACTGTTCCTTCAACCTCAAACGTGCTCCATTATGCAAACCTCGTAGATAAGACGAGTATCTTGCGAAGACTCATTGATGCCGCCGACCACATCTCTGATTTGGGTTTTACAGAGTCAAAAGAGTTAGACCAAGTTTTAGATGAAGCCGAGAAAAAAATATTTGGTATTACAAATTCTCCGAAAGTTCATAAGTTCGTAAACCTAAAAGATACTCTAGTCGAAGCTTGGGAAAGACTCGACCATCTACATAAATCAGGCGATGAAATTCGTGGCGTTCCAACTGGATTCCCTGACCTTGATTTAAAGACTGCTGGTTTTCAAAAATCAGATTTAATTATTCTCGCCGCTCGCCCATCGATGGGTAAAACTGCTTTGGCTCTTGATATCGCGCGAATGGCTGCAACCAAACACAACGTTCCTGTTGGAATTTTTTCACTTGAAATGAGCGCGCACCAATTGACTGACCGTATGCTTGCCGCAGAATCACGCGTTGATTCTTGGAAATTACGTACTGGTAAAATTACTGCTGATGAAGATTTTTCTAAAATTCGTGATGCAATGAGCGTTCTGTCTAAAGCTCCGATTTATATCGACGATCAAGCCGGTAACTCGATTCTTAAAATGCGTTCTGTTGCGCGAAGACTAAAAAGCGAACACGGTCTCGGTATGATTATAGTTGATTACCTCCAGCTCATGACCACGTCAAAGAATTATGACTCTATGGTGAACCAAGTGACGGAAATCTCCCGTTCCCTAAAGAGCCTTGCTCGCGAGCTTGATATCCCAGTTTTGGCCCTCTCACAGCTATCCCGTGCCGTGGAATCACGCGGTGGACGCCCTCGCCTATCCGATCTACGTGATTCAGGTTCTATTGAACAGGATGCTGATTTGGTTATGTTTATTCACCGTGAAGATAAGTACAAAGATGATTCCGAACGACCAAACATTGCCGAAATCCTTATTGAAAAGCACAGAAACGGACCAACTGGCAAAATTGAATTATATTTCGACGACAAGAAAACTACCTTCCTTCCGGTTGATAAAGGAGACTACGCAACACTTGATAAAGATAATGATTTTTAACTATCTATGGATTCACGAGATAAATTAGAACGCCTTTTCGCAATGTTTCCAGGAATCGGACCACGCCAAGCTAAACGCTTTGTCTATTTTTTATTAACCAGAAATTCGGGTTTTACTTCTGAGCTTGCTCTCGCGCTCTCGGACCTTAAGAAAAATATTTCTCAATGTAATTCTTGTTATAGATTCTTTCCAAACGATAGCAATACCGCCTGCCAAGTTTGCCGAAGCGTAAACACCGACCAGAAAACAATTCTTATTGTTGAGAAGGATGTTGATTTTGAAAATGTTCACAAAAGCGGATTTTATAATGGTCGCTTTTTTATCCTCGGCGGATTATTACCAATACTTGAAGAAGAGCCAGCAAAAAAAATACGCGCTCGCGAATTAGTCGCTGAAGTTCTCCGCCAAGCAGAAACTGGAAATCTAAAAGAAATAATTATTGCGCTTTCTTTAAACGGAGAAGGTGAAAATACCTATCAGTATATTAAGGGAATTCTCCAGCCGATAACTCAAAAATATTCTATTAGCTTAAGCACTCTTGGTCGTGGTCTCTCCACTGGTTCCGAAATTGAATATTCTGACGGCGAAACCCTAAAATACGCAATTGAAAACAGGAAATAAAAAATCACCCGTTTGGGTGATTTTTTATTTTATCTTTTCAATAGTAACTTTAAAGAATGGCTGTCTGTGTCCCCTAATCTTTAGATATCGGCTCTTTGCCTTGTATTTCATTACCTCAACCTTCTTTGCTTTCCCAATCTTAGTCAAAGCTCCTGTAACCTTTGCTCCATCAATATAAGGAGTCCCGATAGTGGTATTCTTTCCATCATCAACCAATAAAACCTTGTCGAAGACGACAGCATCGCCTTCTTTGTGCTCCCCGAGAATCTTCTCAATAGTAACAACATCGCCAACCGCAACGCGATATTGCTTTCCACCGGTCTTTATTACGGCAAATTCTGTTGATTCTGCCTTCTTTGCTGGGGTTTTCTTGCTAACTACCATAGACACACTATTTTACATAAAGGGCGCCGAAACGCAAGCCACCACAAATCTAGTGAACCTGTTTTTGACAGGCTAATTTTTATGTGCTATTTTCGGTAGGTGCCAGCTCCTTCGGAAGCAGAGAACCGAAGGCCTTCACCTCCCATGCGGGCACACTTTGCCCCGTCGCCCCGTTTTTCCCCTTTGTTTGGGCGACGGGGCTTTTTTTATTTTTTATTCTTTTTTTCCAAAACAGGCCTTACGTTTTTTAAATTATTTTCAGAAATAGCTACTTTGGGTGAAATAAGTTCGTTCACTCTCTCTTGTTGAATTTCTGTACTAACCATCAAGGTCTTGATATCTGTGGGAGTAAAATTCTGTAAACGCATTTTATCCTTCTTTAAAGATATTTCTTCTTTAATATCGTTCTGTAATGAACCCGCCTTTCTCAAAACTGAAACACCACTTTCTGATGCTAAAACATCGAGAGCATTTCTCATGTTGATATGGAAATCAAACTCTGCGATTAGGTTAACTATATTTTCTCTATCCCGTGGATCTAGGTGTTGTGCAAGCTCATAAGAGTTTATTTTTTTAAATGATGCCAAAACAATTTCCATAGCTTCAGGTGAAATCACGAAAAATTCATACCCTTGTTCATAAAAACGAATCTTCGTTAAAGATTTAATAGCATCGGTTGGCACTATAAAAAATATGGTGGAATAAATTTTAGGATCACTATTTATTTTTTCAACCGTTGATTTTACGTTTCCGTTAATATAGGTTTGTAGGTCAGATTCTGAGATCTTTGCGTCAAATATCACATATTGCCCCAAAAACTCAAGAAGAAAATCTGGTTTAAAGCGCCCACCGAAACCAGCAGGTAAATTATTATTATCATAATACGGAAATGCGTATTGTGGATTTTTACACAACTCAGTTAATTGAACTTTAACATTTTCCTCATGTTGAGCCCACATTCGATTTCTTTCATCTTTTTCTTTTTGAAGCTTCTCTTCATCTTCCCTTCGAATCCTTTGCCTTTCGTCTTCAAGGGCAGTTTTCACCTCATCTAGCTTTTGAATTTTTTCATCAAATTCATTTTTTCTAATATCCTCGACTGCTTTGAAATTACTAACTTCCTTTACTAAACGCTCTTTTTCGTTTGAAATGTTCCCGCTTTCTGCTTTTAAACTAGTAATCTCGATAAATATTTGTTTGTTTTTCCCAGATAACTGATCTTTCTCCTTTTTTTCACTATGAAGCTCACTAGTTAATTCGCCAATGCTTCGATCTTTTTGGCTTAAGTCTGCTTTTAGGCGAGCATTTTCTTCTACAATTTCCCTAATGTCAGCTGAATCCCCATTCTTTTTAAATAGAATAACAAGAATCCCAATTAGCAAAGATATAAGAAGTATATTTGTTATCATTTTTTATTTGTTATTTTTTACTGATAAATCATTATCTTTAATAAAAACTTATTTTTACCACAACGATGCTGTCCCCACGCTCTTTTTCTTCGGCATTACTTCTGTCACAGCCTCACGATATAAGCAGTAGTCACAGCTCTCACTTTCCTTTGGTGGCTCATCAAGTAATAAACACTTTTTGGCGCCAATAAGCGCTTCTTCTATCCATTCATCTGAACCTTTATATGGGATAACCTTAATATCAAACTCAAGCTTGGCGTCAAAAGCTTCCTTATCTGAAATACCGTTACAATAAACAAAATACCCCGTACTTGAGACGATATGGTCATTCTGACGAAGAAGCCATTGATACACCTCCATTTGACGCTTATATCCATCTTGCCACTCTGCATCTAAAGAAACTTCCCCCTCTTTACTTGTCGCCTTGTAATCAACAACCATAATTTCGCCAGATGGCGCTTCCCAAATGTCGTCCACCGCGCCAGTCACGATGAAGTTTGTTTTCTTGTGTAAAAAACGCACGCCAACAAAATTGTTTCTCCAATCTTCAAGATTGTCGTGCTTAAATGGCACAGCGTCAATTTTATACTTTGCCATCAAAGGATGAGCCGAGGCCTTCGCGCGATAAATATCGAATTCTTTTTTGAGAAGTTTATCGACAGCTGAGTTAAGAGAAAAAGGAAACCCTGGTGGCCTCCCTACCCCGAGTCTTCGGTCTAAATAAAAACACCTAGGGCATTCTAGGAACAAATCTATCTTCGAACGGGAAAGTGCAAATGGTTCTGTGCTCTCTGGGCTAAATTTATTTTTTGTTCGGCGGGGGTTGTAATACTGTGACATTTTTGTGGTTTTATAATTTCCACTATTGTATACTTAATTTCACATATATAAAAATATAAAAAAATGACACTTTACGAACAACTCAAAGAAGAACTAAAAACCGCCATGAAAGCGCACGACGAGATTGCATTAAACACCGTTCGTGGAATACTTTCCGCCTGCACAAACGAGCTCGTCGCAACCAAACGTACCCCACATGATTTTTTAACCGACGAGGAAATTGCGGTGGTAATAAAACGCGCCGTCAAACAACGCAAAGATTCAGTTGAGCAATACATGAAAGGAAACCGCTCTGATCTTGCTCAAGTTGAAATGGAAGAAATTTCCCTTCTTGAAAAATACCTCCCACCTACAATGGGCCGTGATGATATCGCTCGTGTTGTTAAATCAAAAATTCAAGACCTCGGCGGAATCGTGGACAAGTCTAAAAAAGGAATGCTTATGGGTATGGTTATGAATGAGCTAAAAGGCGTGGCAGACGGCAACGACGTTAAAGACGTTATCGACGAACTTCTAGTTTGAATTTTAATTCTATAGCCTCCCCTGTATTGAACTTTGTTCTAGTATGGGGTTGACAAATCTCTGTTTTCTGTTATGCTAGAAAGAGTTCACCAAAGGAGATTTGTCATGGCCACCGATTTCCAAAAAGAAATTGCTGGAAAAGTTTTTGATCAAATGATGAAAGAGCATCTGACTTCCCTTGATGAAAAGAGGTACAGTCAAATCCTCTACCCCCTCCTCACGGCGAGCGGTGCGGTACCAGAAAGCCGCACGTATCACTGGAGGGCAATCAAACCACTGGTGGAAAAGAAACTCAAAAACCACCAGAGCCTTGTGAAGCAACACGAGCTTCAATTCGCCGAATCTTGGGCGAAATAACAAGACCACCGGTGTGAATATGCAAACGGCGCCCAAATCATCAGGGCGTCTATTTTTTTACCTAATTTTAAAATATACAAAAACAAAGCCACCCGATGAGGGCGGCGAATCTGCGTTTTCTTGAGTTGGCTTTTTAAAAAATCAAAGCCCTTAATCGGTGTAACCAGCGTAATGCGTTTTGAATTCCGGTTTGTCCGACTACTCTTCTTCCCCCTCTTCGCATACAGTCGCGATGAGGTCCTCGAAAAAGTCGCGATATTCCAGCTGAAGCCATTTCCATAGCTTCTGTAAAAACTTCATGGCTATCCCCCTTTGTTTGTGCAGAATTGCTTTATTTACAGTACCACGAGAATTGAGGGGTGGGAAGGGGGGTAACCTAGAAAAGTTGAGGTGGATTCTCCAGTGTTACAGGTCTTGAGCTCCCTCTGCCCAACCCTTCAAAAATATAAAAACTAGCCTCGTTACCGGTCCTCCACTCCTTACACTCCTCAATTGGATCAACATTAAAGAATGAGAATACTGGCTTAACCTGCACGGATGAAACCTTAAACATTGCCCTCGCTATTTCCTCGGTACTAGCTCCTAATGGAATATCGCTTACCTTGGTGCCCCCGAAAACCAAGAAGATGTGGTCTAGGCTTGTTTGTTCCTTACAAATTACCTCTGACATTTTCTCAAAATCAAATACACCTCCCTGAGAAAGGTAACAAACTAATATCGTATTTGGTTCGTATCGTTTACCAGAGAGTTTTTTCCGAATCGTATCAAGTATCTCTCCTGCGATATGTTCAACAACTTCAACTTCACGGATATGCATTTTCTGAATACCGTTAGTAGTAACGATGGTGCCAATAACGCCGTCTGGCGGGTCGTTCTTTGGTTTAACTATCCACCACTTGCCGATATTCTCTCTCTTCTCAATAACCTTGGCGATTATTGAAATAGCATATATTTCCTTGGCTCTTTTCAAATCTCTATGACCCCAAACGTAGTCGTGTGGCTTGTTCAACCTTTCTTTAAGTTTACGATATTCGTCCCAAAACTTATTTAGTCCATACGATGGATTGAACCAAACAAGTCCTTTCTCTTTTAAGTAAAGCAGGTGGGAAGCGTTCATTTATCTCGCCAATATTTCATTAAAAATACTTTCTAAGTCTAATCTGAACTTATCATCCATCGTGGCGTACTTGCCGTCAGCACAATAGTCAACCACATTCTGTAACCCTTTGTTGTGAAGCACTAGGTAATCTTCCAAATCACCCCACCTCAACACATAAATATTTCTAGTACGGAGGTCTGTAATAGTGGCCTCAACCCTGGTCTTAAAGTCTGGCATTTTATCCAACTCTTCGGTAACTGCAACGAATTTAATCTTCTTGAGTCTCTGTAGGAACGCACCTTTTTTAAGAGTGTTTAGGTCTGTCTCGGTTATGTCAGCGAGAGATTTACCAAGAAGACTATCAAACACAGCGCTTGAGACTTCCTGAGCCTGTTGCGATGTTTGTGGAGGCGTTATCTTTGCTTCTGCGACGCTGGCGGGCGTTAAACCTTGAGAAGCCAGTTGCTCGTGTGTTTCTTGTATACCAAGGTCGGCAAACTCTATTGGATCATTAATGAAGTCAAAATCAGTTACTAAATAGTGTTTTATTTTAAATTTATCCAAGAAATCAAACCACTTCCTGTGGCTACCTTTACCTCCAATAGCAAGGAACTCAATGTCCTCGGTTGTTTTTATGTGGTTGTTCAGTAGGAATGTAAAAAAGTAACTATCTGTGTCTCCCTCCACCAAAATCACTTTGTTTGTAAAGAAGACTTTGGACGAATTTGTATAACTTAAAAACTTTATTAACTCTTCCTCCGAAGCAGTTATCCCTTCACCCTTAATTACATTAGTTACTCCGTTTTCAATAAAGAACCTGTAGGTGGTTTTAATGGTCTTCTCGTCAATAAAGACAGGAGAGTGAGTAATCAGTATTGATTGCAAATTGTAATCTTTGGAGAAATCTTTAAGTAACTGGAAGTACTTCCTCTGAAGTTTGGGGTGTAAATGTATTTCAGGTTCGTCAATCATTAGGAACCCGTTCTCAAGTTCTGAGGTAACAACAAGAAAAATCAGAGTGAAGATACTTTTCTGGCCACTACTTAGTTGCTCAAAATCAACCTTTTTATCAGTCTTGCACTTATATACTTCGGTACTAAGTACATCAAGATTTATAGAAGGTATTCCTTGATACCGTATTGAAAGACCCAAGTATTCCTTCAAAAGAACGTTTAGCCTAAAAAAGAGTGCGGTAGGTTCAGTAAATTGCTTTTCAACTGCTTGCTCCAAAGTTAGGGTGGAACGCGAGTCTTTTCTAATCTGATTCCCAACTTTTGCATTGGTCATACTGAACACGGAGCCACTATCAGAATTGGTTTTTATATTCTGGTTCTTTTTATTGAAAAGATATTTCCCAATGTTGTTTTCCTGCCCAGGTGAAAACTCTACGTTAGTTGGAAAACCACCAACAAATCTGTGTGAACCCAAGAACTCAAAAGAAACACTTAAGCTTTCCCATTCGTATTTCTTTTTACTTATACCTATTTCAACTAGTTTCCTATATAGGTCAAAATTCTTTAAGTACGCATTTACCACGAACTGAATTTGATTACCGTGTTCTGCAATAAGATTAAAATCTACTTTCATAAGTTTGTTTGTGTTATTTACCACAAACTTAAATGAGGCTTCTTGAATTGAGTTAACATCAACCTCCACAAAAGGTGTTGCCGATGGTAACAGGAAGCCAGGTAAAAACTCACTTACTATTTCGTCAAGTCTCGTAAGGTTATCCTTAATAAACTGAATATTCGTCCTATCGCTATCAGCCAACCCAAGTTTAAGAAAAATGTGAGACTCGTTCTTTTCAAAGTCAGCGTGTTTATTAAGTCGGAGATTAGCTCCTGCGTCGTTTCTTTTAGTTAAAAATGTGGGGTTGCCAACTTTGTCAGTCTCATAACCATAGTTGTAATTATACGGCTCTACAAAATAAGTTTGAAAGAGAGTAAAAACAATTTCTGCAAAATTACTCTTTCCTGAACCATTTGCTCCAACAACAATGTTTAGATTACCCCCGAACACAATATCTAGTGGAGAATTATCAAAATCTTCCTTCAAGCCGAAACTTAGGATGTTTGAGATTTTGATTTCTTTTATCTTCATAATCAGGGCTTATTTTACCGTTTTCTACAGCAAAAAGACACCTAACGGTATACCAGTGGGAGTCAGTGGTATACCCAACCATAAATACCACTGATAGTCTGTGTCATATCCCCATCACAATACTCTAAACTTCCTCCTTGACCTAAAAATGGCTTCAAGCTAATTCCTGATCTTGAATTATTGCGCCCCAAAAGTATTTTACGTTTACAATTTGTATTATCACAAGTTATTAAATTTAATCTCTACAGGGAATCGGTCACGCATAAAATTTTGCTAAATTTTTGTAACCCTACCAATAAGAGTGTGTATTATTTGCCCAACCCTGCTTTATGGCTTACTATCTATTTAGATTTTGAACTTAGACGAAAGGATTGATATGAAAATGACTCTTGATGATTTGTTGGTTGCCGTACAAGCAACGACAATTACCCCAGAGTTGATTACTCAGATGGAGGAACGGCTCCGAATAGCTGAGGTTGGATTTGAAAAAGATCGACAACGCAAAGAGGCTGATCCGCAGGGCTTTCTCCGCCGAGAATATACCATTTGACTATCCCTGCCACACAGGAACGGACTACAACACGGTCCGTTTTTTTATTCCCAGTGAATACTCCAAAAAACGTAAGTGCTCACAATTACGCTACATTGAAGGCTACGCCTGCACAATCTACGTGGTCCACAATAATTCATTTTCCGTCGAAAATGAATTTTCCAGACCCGGACTCAGCCATTTTTTCTACTGAAAAAATACGCTTCCGTCTTCATAAATTAGTAAGTAAGCAAAGCAGTTTCCTTACTTACTTAATTTATGACCCTACAGAGAATCGAACTCTGATTACCGCCTTGAGAAGGCGGTGTCCTAACCGTTAGACGATAGGGCCATGAGAACTTCCATAATATAACAAATTTAAACACTTCTACCACCTTTCCAGACACCACAAAACCAGAAGGTTTCGTTTGTAGATTATTATGCTAAAATCCCAACAGTAATAATTTCTGGAGATAGCCATGAAAAAGCTCTTTGGTAGACTCTTCCAATTCCTGTGCAAACAGGGAGTAATCGAACCGATGTTTGATGAACAGTACCCCACCCTCGACAAGGCTTGGGTGGCAGAGATAAGGAAACTCGCCGACGGACACGTAAATCAGCGTTTCCTGACATGTGAGAAGCTGTCGGTTTTTCCACGATACAAAATCCACCCAATAAAAGGGGTGGTGCTTCTGTTCCAGTACTTGCGACAGACCGCAATACGCAGTACATAGCTTTCGTAAAGCACCAAATGACAAAGCCCGCGGTAACGCGGGCTTTCGTTTGGGTGGACGACCGATCAACGGGGAAAAAGGATTTCCCAGATGTCTTTGTAGGTCTCGACAATCTTGTCGTGAATCCCGAACGGGTCTTCGTAGAGGACGAACGTCATCAGAATCGCCCCAGCGATGAGGAAAATCATCAGGATTTCGAGACGCTTCTCTTCTCTCCTGCTTTCAGTTTTCCAGGTTTCTTCCCCGGGATACATGTCCGTTTCCATATTCCCTCCAGATTATCTATGCCACTTGAGCCAATCTCAAATAGCTGGAACTTTTTACTTCCGTTACTTTACAATGCTAAATACTAGGAGTCAACGCTTCCCCTCCCAATCAGAAGTTACCGCCCCAAGGGGCTCCCGCACTCACCTTCTAGTAAGGGAGATTCTAACGGGAGGTCCACTCTTCTTCTTGTCTTACAAGAAGTTCTTTAGCTTTTTCTGGGTTTGCCATTACTTCAAGAACAGCGCGTTCCATTCTCATTCCTTGTGAACCCTTAAAGAGCGCTATGTCCCCTTCTTTTATTTTTTGTTCCAAAAATTTACCAGCTTCTTTAGAATCTTCAAATTGAAAAATTTTCTTTTCTGATAGCCCAGCTATAAGCGCGCCTTCGGCGATATGTCTTGCGCGAATTCCAACAGTAATGACCATATCGCAAATCTTGCCCGCAATTTCACCCATTCGACGATGTTCCACGCTCGCGTGTTTACCAAGCTCAAGCATATCTCCCAAAACTGCAATCTTTTTTGCTTTTCCTTCTAATTTAGAAAGTGTTTCAAGCGCTGATTCCATCGCAACTGGCGATGCGTTGTACGTATCATCAATAATAATACTTCCCTTCACTCCTTTAATTAGTCTCAAGCGTCCTGGCGCCATTTCGTATGTGTGAAGCGCTTCCGCTGCGCGAACCATATTCAATTCACAAACGTCGGCAACCGCAAGAGCAGAAAGCGCCGCGTAAATATGATTCATCCCAAAACCCCCAGAAAGGTGCACTGGGATACTTGCCCGCTTTGAATCAACACGAAATGTTATACCAAGTGGATACCCGTCATTTTCATCTTTTTTGTATTCAATATTTTCATATGAAGCCACGAGTGTCGCATCTTTACCAAAACCATAGCTCTCCGTTCGGTTTTTTATTTTTTCTTTAAGTGACATCACGTCCTCATCATCCGCGTTTAAAATAATCGTTCCGTTTTTTGACACAGCATGCGCAAGCTCCCCTTTTTCAGCTTTAACGGCCTCAGGTGACTCAAAAAACTCCACGTGTGCCGGCACTTTGCTCAAACGGGTAATGATACCTATGTCTGGTTTAATCCATGAGGTAGTTTTTTTAATATCTCCTGGGCGGTCAGCGCCAACTTCAAGAACAAGCCACTCTGGATATTGTTTTGTTTGAATCAAAAGCGAAATACCATCGAGGAAATTTTTAACCCACATAAGTGGATTATTCCAAGCATTAGGACAACCAATTATCGTGAGCGGTATTCCTATTTCACCATTAAAACTTTTTTCACTTTTTCGAGTCGCGTAAAAATGAGACAAAACTGCATAGACCGCATCTTTAGACGAAGTCTTTCCAACGGTGCCGGTAATCGCCACAATTCGTGGTTTATATTTTTTTAAAATAAGTCGCGCTTCTAGTGTTAGAACCGCGATTGTTATTTTCTTTAAAAGTGTCTTTAAAAACTTCATGTTTATTTATTTTACTACCTGTCGGGCGGAACCTCGTAATAACTTAAGAGGAATTTTGCCATATCCATAAACGGATAGGTTAAGGTGTGAGATGCGTACTTCTCTCCCTTTGGATTCTTGGTATAAATGAAAATCAAAAACTTCGGATTGTATGCTGGAAAATAACCAAAAAACGAATGGAGGTACCTATCGTCATAGTAACCTTTGCCATTTGGAAGTGCAATTTGAGCCGTTCCAGTTTTCGCCGCGATACTATAGTGTGGCATTTTTACTGTCCCACCCAAAAGCGCTTTATCGACAACCTGCACCAACATTCTTGTTATCTCCTCCGACGTTTCTTTTTTTATAACTTGAGCGCCGAGCGGAGCT
The DNA here is from genome assembly GCA_964414265.1 of uncultured Candidatus Saccharibacteria bacterium. GTDB lineage: Bacteria > Patescibacteriota > Minisyncoccia > Phycocordibacterales > VMEP01 > VMEP01. The sequence goes on from CAYPVT010000005.1 coordinate 24,837, forward strand.
TCAATTTTTTTATTAATTCCACCCTTATATTCTACTTCTGAAACAAGGTGTGGGGTAACTATATATCCGCCGTTTCCTAAAATCGCGAGTGCTCGAATCGTGCTGATTGGAGTCATAGCAATTCCTTGCCCGAAAGATGCATTGGCAAATTCAATATCGCGATTGGTATTTAAGTTCGAAATGAGATTTCTACCTTCATTTGGTAAATCAATGCCAGTTTTCTCCCCAAAACCAAAAGATAAGAAATATTTCTTGAATTCATCTTTCCCCATTTTTTGCATCGCAAAAGCAACGCCAGTATTCAAAGACTCGTCTAGTACATGTTGCATGGTTGTAATCCCGCGTCCCTTCTTATCGTAGTTGTAGATTGTGTACCCATTGAAAGTAAGCGACCCTGTGTCGTTGTATGTTGTACTTGCTTTAACCGCCCCATTATCAAGCGCGGCCGCCATTGTGAGCGCTTTAACGGTCGAGCCCATTTCGTAAACATTTTCAACTAATGGGTTAGAAAAAAGCGCCACATTTTCTACTTCTTGAAATTTATTCAAATCAAAACCAGGTGTCACTTCAATAGCGTAAATACTTCCATCCATCGGATTAATAATTATTGCTCCAGTTTCTTCTGAAGAATATTTTTCATTTATACCCTTAACCATTTTTTGAAGATAACTTTGAACAGACGGCTCTATTGTTAATATCAAATCACCTTCTTTGTTTATCGCGTCGCTTGATAAAGTGCTTCTCAAACTAGAAAATACTTCAGCAAAAAAATTAACATAAAGACCATTCTTCCCTCTTTCAAGAACATTATTATATTGTCTTTCTATTCCATATCGTCCAGCAATAATATCGCCTTTATATGCGGTAAAACCAATTACTTGAGCTGACATCGTGCCCGCTGGATAAAATCTCCACTTTTCTTTATAAACTGAAACGCCAGGAATTTCTAACGCGCTTATCACATCAACATCCTCGCGAGAAACTCTATGCGCAATTTCTTCATATGGGTCTTTTTCTTTTGAAACTTTTTTCATAAAAATATCGTGGTCAAGATCTTTGATGTGTTTTTCTAGTTTCAAATAAGTGTCTTCTTTGTCGGTAATTTTTTGAGGATTTACCGCAATAATATAGCCAGACCTTAAGCCAGCGGCGGAGATAAGATTTCCACTTCGTTCTTTAAAAAAAATAGAGCCACGGTCAAAAATTGAACCACGTGGGGTTGCATACTGACGATCAGCTATCTCGCTATAGTAAGAACCATTAACAATCTGCACAAAAAAAAGCTTAATAATTATTAAGCAGACACAAGCCGCTAAAAATAGCGAAATTACCCTGATTCTACCTATTGGATTAACGTGAACCATTTCCCAATGTTAGGCCTTTTGCAGAGGCGTTTTTTGAGACAAAAACAGCCTTATTAGCCTCTTCGTAGCCCATAGAACGAGCCAAATCAAGGGAAATAGAGTTCCCTGTGGCCAAATACTCAATTTCAAGCTCACTTAGGTTTGATTTAACAACCCTGAGTTCGTTTTCTACGTTTGCCCTTCCAGCAACATTAAAGACTGTACTAGCCACAAAATAGAAGTATAAAGCCATGGATAGAGCCAAAGCGCCCAACACCAAATGCATATAAAAAGGATCAACGTCACCCCAGATTAAGGTGGCGCTTCTTGTATTTAATTTTGAAATATTTTTTTTCATAAAGAACTAAATTTTTTCTATGATTCTCAATTTGGCACTGCGGGATTTAGGGTTTTCGTGTGTTTCTTCTTCGCTTGCAATCAAAGGTCTTTTTGTAATAATTTTTGCAGTGCCCTCCTTTCCTTTTTCTTGAAAATATCTTTTTACAATTCTGTCTTCGATACTATGAAATGAAATAATTGCCATTCGTCCGTGAGAATTAAGTGCGTCGAATGCTTTTGGTAAAGCTTCGGTGAGCGCCCCCGTCTCGTCGTTTACTGCCATCCTAATTCCTTGAAAAGTGCGTGTTGCCGGATGAATCTTTTGCTTCTTTCTCGCAACATAAGGTATCGCCTCTTCAATAATCTTTGCTAATTGAAAAGTGGTTGTGATTGGTCCCAATTCCCTATTCTCAACAATTGCTTTGGCTATTCTTTTCGCAAATCTTTCTTCGCCGTACGAAGAGATGATGAGTGTGAGTGTTTCTTCGCTCCAAGTGTTAACCACTTCAAGCGCTGTCACCTCGTCTTCTTTTGGTTCTTCCGCGAAGGTCATTACCAACGGTTCTTCTTGTTTGAAAGTGAACCCTCTTCCAGAAACTTCTATTTGCGGAGAACTCAACCCAAGATCAAATAATGCTGCGTCGATTTTTTCTACACCTGCTTCTTTTAGTACAGAGTCGAGATTTCGAAAGTTTGTATTGAAAAATTTTATCTCGCCCTTAAAACCAAAATTAGAAAGTGTATCTTTTGCTCTCGTGATGGCTGCGCTATCAGCGTCAATGCCAATAATGGTGCCCTTATGCAGAACGCGGGTGGCAATCTCTTTGGTGTGACCACCAACGCCAAGTGTGGCATCAAGCGCGACAGCACCTTCTTTTAGATTGAGACCTTCTATTGCTTCTTGTAAAAGAACTGATACATGCAAGCTTTTAGCTCCACCAGCTTCTAACTTGTTAAGTGAAATGCTTTTGATTATTTTCTTTTGCATTTTTTCTTACCTAATTAGCTGACAAGCTGTCTTTCTAAGAAACTGCTAAATCGCCCCTATCTCACCCAACTTCTCTGCTAACAAATCTGCCTGCTTACCGATATTCGCCTTATACTCGCTCCAAAGTTTTTCGTTCCAAATCTCGATGCGTCCATAAACGCCCGCGATGACGATTTTGCTCTTGAGCTCGGCAAAATCTTTCAGTGAGTCTGGTATCAAAACTCGACCCAATGAATCAACTTCTGCCTCATACGCACTTGAGAGCATAAAACGAGAGAAGCCACGCATATCACCTCGACCTAGAGGAAGCTCGGAAAGTTTCTCCGCGAGTTTTTCCCACTGAGGCATGGTGTAAACGAAAAGACATTTATCAAGCCCGTTCGTTATTACCACTTTCTTCCCCACTTCTCTTCTGAACTTAGCGGGCAAAGAAACTCTTTTTTTATCGTCCAATGTATGGACATATTCTCCTATAAGCATGGCTTTTAATTTCGTACCCATCGTTTCTGTTAAATGGCTAAAAACAGAAGCGGTGTATGGGGCAAAATAGATTATCCAAAGATTTTCCACTTCATCCCACTGCATACCATTATACCCCACCAATCTCCACTTCATAGCAAAGTTATCCACAAAATTACCTATTTACCACACCAGAAAACAGCCTTATGTAAAAGGCAAGAGCCGTGGGTAATGTGTACACACATATGGCGGTTTCTGGATAAACTCCAGAAATGGCAATA
>CAYPVT010000006.1:0-25681 GCA_964414265.1 uncultured Candidatus Saccharibacteria bacterium
GTATGAAATAGTAAAAAAAATATTACCAGAAGTTAAAAATGGTTATATTTGTTTGATTTTTGTAAAAAAAGAAGCAATGAAGGCTGATTTTTCAGTACTTAAGGAAAATTTCAGCCAGATAGTAAAAAAAGCCGGGATTGTATGAAAAAAGCCTTTGTTTACATAGTTCGTATATATCAAAGGTATTTATCCCCCGATCAAGGGGTATTTTCTTTTTTTGTAAGACAACCGACTTGTGTTTTTTACCCTGCTTGTTCAGAGTATTGTATTTCTGCGGTAGAAAAATATGGAATTTTACGAGGTTTTTGGCTTTTTTTGAAAAGGATAGTGCGTTGTCGCCCAGGAGCAGAATTTAAAATAGACCCAGTTCCAGACTTATAGAATTTACGCATTTGGACGAGAATTAAGGTGACGTAAGGGTTTTTAACTATCATCCAGATGTCTTTTTCTTATACATATCATTGTTCGCCCTTAAAATACATTACGGAGCCTGACGAGGCGAGTATAGTAAATTTTCAGCAGAAAATTATACGCGTATTTTAAGGGTGGACACTAAGAAAGAGTATTGCTAAATAAGACACATTGGTCGTAGAATAGGAGTATGTCTTACTTGTGGGAAACTTTAATTCATCAGCCGTTATATAACGGCCTTGTTTTTTTAATTAACATTATTCCTGGTGGAAATGTTGCCGTTGCAATTATTATCCTCACCTTGGTTGTTAAGCTTGCCATTTTCCCGTTAACAAAAAAATCTATTAGAACTCAGGTTCTAATGCGTAAACTTGAACCGGAGCTTGTTTTAATAAAAAATAAAGTAAAAAATAAAGAAGACCAAGCTCGCCAGACAATGGAGCTTTATAAAAAGCACAACGTTAACCCATTTTCTAGTTGTTTAATTGCGGTTATTCAGGTTTTTATAGCTATCGGCCTTTACCGTGTTTTATCTGCTGGGATTGTTTTAGACCAAGACTCTTTATACTCCTTTGTTGTTTTCCCAGAAATAATAAATTCTTTATTTTTAGGAATAATTGATACACACACCCCGAGCTACATTCTCGCTTTTCTTGCGGCTATCTCACAGTACTTCTTGGCTGCGCTTTTACCTGCTCCGCAAAAAAAAGAAGGGAAAGAAGCACCTACTTTTCAAGAAGATTTGGCTAGGAATATGCACATGCAAATGAAGTATGTTTTACCTTTTGTTATTCTTGTTATTGCAGCAAGATTTCCTGCAGCCATAGCTCTTTATTGGGTTGTGAGTAACCTCTTTTCTATCGGACAAGAAATTGTTATAAGGAAAGGATTAGAGAAGTATGATATGAAAAACCCACAAGTTGTTTCTTAAAATACAAAAATGAAACCAGAGGATGTAAAAAAAATAATAGAGGAAGTTCTAAACAAACTCACAACTTCTTTTGAGGAAATAGAAATAAATAAAATGGAAGATGGTTCTTATGTTTTTTCAATCAAAACAAAAGAAACAGATTTTATTGTTGGTAAAGACGGGACATCCCTCTTGTCGCTAAACCATCTTGTTAAAAGAATTTTTGATCAAAAGTTAAACAAAACACAAACCGAAGCACCTTTTTCTTTTATTGTTGATGTTAATGGTTATCAGCAAAAAAAGATTGATGAAATAAAAAATAAAGCAAAAATGATGGTTGAAAGAGCTCGTTTTTTTAAATCAAACGTTGAGCTTGAGCCAATGTCTTCATATGAAAGAATGATTGTTCACAATTTTTTAAAAACAATTCCAGATATAGATACTGAATCTATTGGTACAGGAGGAGAAAGAAGGGTTGTTGTTAAGTATAAAGAGGCGCCAGGTATCGCCTCTCTGTAAGGCATTTTTAGCTCTAATCTAGAGAGACAAAAGCCAGAGTGAGTTGTCGGTCTTGTTCACAAAAACTAAAGTATCACCATTTTGATTTATCTGCATAAGTGTCGCGTCTATTTGTTCTCTTGAGGTTTCGCGTAGGTTTATAAGTTGGTCAGTGGCACCTGATTCAGTGTCTATTTTCCAAATCGTGTCGGAGAAATTAACCAATCCTTGATACCAAGAGTCGGGATAGCCGTCGGCAGTTCTTGGGGTAGATTCTGGCACAGCGCAATAAACATCAATATTGTTTGAGCGCCAGACACATTTTTCAGAAAGTGTTGCCAATCCGAATGAATATGAAACTTTTGTTTTTTTAATAAGAACAGACAAAGGTGATCCATACTCGGTATTTTCTGAGAAAAGGACCCTGTTCCCGTCTGGCGATGTTAAAGTTGTGAGCCCGTATTTTTTACCTAGTACTTTTGTTAGAGGTGAATTTTTTGTGGTTATTGAGTAAGCAAAACCAAAAACAGAAGAAGAGGGTTTGGTGTTAAGCGAAATTAAATCAAGCTCTGTCCATTGCGGAAGCCATTCAGTGAAAGAGGATTGGAATATTTGTGATTTTTTTGTGCCATCAAATAAAGAAATAGTTCCGACAGATAATCCTCCATAATTAGATAAGGTGAAGATTTTTAGCCTATCAGGAGAAACTGCAATTTGTTTTATATCTTCATCTAAGAAAGCTCCAACAAGAATTCCTTCGTCTGTGCTGGTTGCTTTCGGTGAAATTTTTCCAGAGTATGTTTGAATGGTATCGCTACCCTCTTTTAGGTATCTAAGCAAGACTTGTTCTCCTTTGTTTGAAAAAATAGCTTCGTGTATTTGTGGAATAGTTGTATTGCTTACTCTTTTTTTCTCAAGACTAGATGTATTTATTTCTTGAACGTGGCCATTTCCTTTTTCTACATAACGGACAATAGTTGAGCTTCCTTTTTCGAAAACAATAAAACCAGCTACTGGGGTATCCGATATCTTCAAAAGCTTAACGTTTTTATGTTCGCTTTGGTTCTGGTTATTTGTTGTTTGTGATGAGTCACTAGTGTCTGTTATACTCCCTCCTCCGCTTGTTGGTTGTTTTTCAAAAATACCAAAAGGAAAAAACCCGTCGCCTGTGCCGGTTTCTCCGTTATTTGATTTTTGGCTTAAGAAAAACCAACCTGCTCCGGCGAATGCGACTAAAATCAAAGAAAGAATTATTGCGAGTGTTGTTTTTGTAGACATTTTTTAAAAAAAGGTGACATGGTAATGGAGGGGATCTTCATCGTAAAAATGTCCACCACCACCACTTGGGATTTGTTTTATGTAAGTTTTTTTTGTTGTTATTCCAACTTCACGAAGAGTGCTAAGGTCCTTGTTTTTGACCCACCTATCAAGGGCTGGGTTTTTTCTTATGTCAACGATTGGTAATTTTGGACCATGTGTTGCATGTAGCCACCACTCTGTTCCGCCGGACACCACAATAATACAGCCACAAGCGTCCGCAAGAGCTTTTAATTGAGCTACTACTCGTGTAGGCAAAAGGCCAACAGTAGTACACCTTTTTTGACCATATGTTTGGCAGGCGTTACTGTTAACACCAACACCAACGGCCAATAGCTTGTCTCTAATGTTCTTATCATCTTTTAAGATTTCTTCTAGTTTCTTTTGATTCTCTTCTTCGGTGGCAGAAACAGCTCTAGTTGTTATTCCACTAGACGGTGCACCAGTAGGAGGTTTAATAATATCTAATTTGAGACTGACGATGTCTGGGTTTATTGTGTATAGGAAAACGTAAATACCGAGCGCGAGAATTAGACCCAATATTGCTCCTTCAATTTTTGATTTAGCATCCCCTATTTTAAACGGAGACTCGCTTGCCATGTATTGAATTCCGCCAATAACAATCTGGACAACCGCAAGCCCAGCAGCCACCCCAATACCAATTTTAAAAACAAGATTGAGATAGTCAGAAAAAGGCTTACCCCCAGTCGTGTTGTATGTACCGTTATAAACACTTGGTTCAAGTAAGGTATATTCTGTTTGAGCAAAAATAAAAAGAGGTAAAGTAAAAAAAGTTAGCAGTAGTGTGGTTAAAAAGAAATTTTTCATTTTATCTTCCCTTAAAGTTTAACATAAGGTTGTTAGTTGCCGAGAGTAAGATTTTAGATGGATTTGTTATTTCAAGGGAGACATTTGCTTCTCCTCCGACTCCTGTTTGTTGTCTAACAATTAAAATGTTTGGATTTTTACTGTTCGTTGCTACGGTGGCCCCATTAAGGGACCAAGTATATTTTATTTTACTACTGTTTTTGTCTTTCGGAGAAATAAAATATGGTTCTGCCACCAAAGAAAGTTCTTCGTTTGAGAGATTCACAGAATTAAATAGAGATTTATTGTACAAAACTCCTAATATTGGGTTTTTTTCGTAAAATAAAATTTTTGGATCAACAATTCTAACCACAACCTCCCCTCTCCCTATTTTTACAGCAGAAGTATTTCTTGTTTCTATTCCAATAGACTCTTCTCTTTTAAGGTAATCGTTTTTGAAAGATAGTGTTGAAGCCCCTCTTCCGGAAAGAGAACCGAGTATTTCGCCGTTACGACTCCATTTATATGAAAGCTCTCCAGTTTTGTAAGCGACACCATTACTTCTAAAGACACTCGGAACAACCGTGACTTTTATTGATGACTCTGAGGTCGGCAGAGCCTTTCCTTTGTAAAATGGTGGGGTGTAGAGGTCGGTTGCTTCCCAAAGAAGATCAACCTCTGATGGGTTTATGGTTGCGGTATCGCCCAAGAAGGTGTTTCCAAGCGTTGCGGTGGCAACTACGGTTGTTTTCTCGCCGACACCCTTTGTCTTGAAAGTGATTGATTTTTGCCCAACGTTGGAAGAAAACTTTTTTCCATCCAAAGACCAAGAAATACTTGCGATATCTAAATTAATAGAAGGACTAGAGACAGAGGCCGTAACTTCTTCATAAGCGCCAGGTATTTCAGGTGAAATCTTAATAAATAGGACACTATTGGTTTGTGCTTCGGCAATAATAAAAAACGAAAACAAAAAGATAGGGATTACTGCTTTTATGAAGTTGAGAGAATAGTTATTTTTCACAAAAAACGTATTAAAGCTTGCTACTCATTATAACCAAAAATCCCCTGCTAACCAAACAAAACAAGTTAGTTTGCGTTAGTTTGTTCCTCGGCGGTACCAAGTTCTGCCTTAGCTTTTTTAATAGCAAGTACTTGTGATGGGTCGGAGGTAATTATCTGGTCTTCCGTGTAGGAAGCGACAATTTTTAAAGCCACGTGTTTTAGTCCGGCGAAAAAGATACCCTCCCCTATTCCGGATTCAAGGAGAAGATATTTTTCCTCATCTGTTAGGTTGAATGTTTTTTGGACTACATCAATAGAAGAAGGTGACTGTTTTAAGAGAAGCTGAATGGAGGAGTTGGTAATAATAGGAAGACCATAAGGAGATTTAAGGAAGTCGCCAACGTCTTGGGTAATTGTGGCAAGCCCCAAATAGTATTTACGTCCACGTTTTGCAATACTGAAAAGAAAAGAGGCGGTATCTTCAGATTTCATCATCCACCATGCTTCATCAACGACTAGAAGACGTTTTTTAAGGTTTTTACGAACGGCATTCCAGATATAGTGGGTGACAATATACATCGCGACAGGTTTAAGCTCGTCTTCCATGTCGCGAACGGAAAAGACCACAAATTTTTTGTTGATATCAACGTTGGTAGGTTTGTTTATAAAACCAGACCAAGTTCCTTTTGTATATTTTGAGAGTTTTTGAAGAAGCTCCCCACTTCCTTCCATTCCAGCAAGCACCATTTCAAAGTCCGAAAGTAGTGGAGGTTCTATCATTGAAAAATCTGAATCAGCGGTAATGTCTTTCAAGGCGTATGTTTCAGTGATTGCGCGGTCTATAAGTGAATCTTCTCCTGGTGAAAGGCCACCGAGCATAATACGAAACAAACCAACAAGATTTACGATATTTGAACGTAAAACATCAGCCGCAGACTCGTCTTCTCTTGGAATAGGAAGATCGAAGGGATTTATATGATTTTCTGAGGTTAGGGAAATATTGAAATAACGCCCACCTGTTGCCTCGGCTAGATATTCGTACTCCCTTTCTGGGTCTATCACGATAACCTCCGTATCAAACATTAAAGTACGAATTATTTCTAGTTTTGTGGTGTATGATTTTCCAGAACCTGATTTAGCAAAAATAATTGAGTTGTAGTTTTCAAGTGAATAGCGATCAAAAAGAACGAGACTCGAGTTGTGGCGGTTTATTCCATATAAAATTCCACGGTCAGACGTGAGGTCAAAAGAAACAAAAGGAAAAAGAGAAGAAAGCGGAGAAGAGTTTAGTTTAGAATGAACACCTAATTCATCTGAGGCGATTGGAATAACGCTTTTAAACCCTTGTTCTTGTTGGAAAAGAGCTGGTTTAACATAAACAAGCTTTGACTCAAGAATAGATTTTATTTCCGTCTCTGTTTTATCAAGTTCTGCCTCTGTGGCGCCATAGATAGTGAGATAAAGACCAACATCGAATATTTTTTCTTGCGCTTGTTGTAGGGAGTCGCGCAAGGCTTCTAGGTCTTGATATGCGGTATCAAGCATTGGGTCACGAACCATACCTTTTTCTTCTCTCATGTGAATTTGACTCTGAACTTCAGCAACCTTTTTTTGAAAAGTATGAAGTATTTTTGCCGTTTCAATTGGGTGAATGAAGATTGAAACATCAAAAACCTTGTCTAGGTTTATGATTGGAGAAAACCAGTTATCAGCAAGTACTCTTGGGTAGGAAATAACAAAAAATGTTCGTGCTATCTTATCTCCAAGGTTTAATGCCCTTGGTTCTATTTTTAAGGCGGATGGAGCGATAATGTCACGAAGCTCAAGTGTTGCTGCTTGGTATATTTCTTGAGGAAGAATAGGAGTGATTTCCTCCTCTTTTTTCTTGTCTCCAGTTATGAAATCAAATATTCCCATGATAATTATTGATTAAGCTTTATAGCTTTCTCCGTTTCTCCGGGGTTAAAAATTTTATAAAAAACCTCAATAACCTCCTCTGTTCCAAGTTGGACGGCCCTAACCCCAAAGCGGGATAACCCTTGAGCAACGACTGAAACACGCTGGTCGAGTTGAGAACGGCTCTCTTCAAAAAGCTCTGATTCTGCAATTCTTGATTCCGCGGTAGGTTCTTTTTTGCTGTCCATCCCAGGAATAGGGGGAAGAGAAAAACCACTACTTCCCTTTCCGCCAAGAGATGGCGCGCTATACGGAACAACGATAAAGAAATTTTTAGTCATAATATTTCTTGTTTCCGCTAGATTCTTTATAAAATCGATGTACTCACGAGTCTGTATTTTGAGGAGGTCTTCTAGTTGTTCCTTCATTCTGTCCTCAAGCATTGTTATGTATGGCTTGATATCTAATTTTCGAGATTGAATAAATATCTGAATTGAAAAATCTAAAGAGTTTAGAAATCCTTGGAATTGAAGAATTGTAGCGGTTTGCTCGTCTTCCGATTTTAAAGAGAGGTTTAAGGAAGAAGTCATAACGAGAGCTCTTAAAGAGCCGTCTTTTAAAATAACTACGCCATCGCGCACTTCTTTAATTGGAACAAAATCTTGAGCTGCTTTTGATTGAATGGCCATTGTTTATTTTGAATCAGTATAGCAAATTTGAACCAAAACACGTGTTTACAATGATGTTTTTATTCCCCTTTGCTAGTGTTTAGAACATCAAGCCCCCAAGAAAGATCCTTTAATTTGCTATCGGATAGTTTTGGTACCAAAGAATTTTCCGGAGATTCCCTACTGGCTTTTTTTGTTATCTCCATTGGGCGATTTTCTTTTTTCCAAATATATAATTTTTCCCCAAAATAATAACGAAAAGCTGCCTCAACGCTGTTAATAAATGGTTTCTCGTTTATTTTGTAGAAAGCTAAAGCAAAAGCTAGAGCTACTACTGGTATCACAAAAAATAAGGTTATTATCAAAGGAAGAAAAACATCTAAAATTTTATAAACAACAAACGCCATACCGGCTCCACCGGCTAAGTAAACGAATTGTTTAAAAGTAAAAGGGCCAAAAATCTTGTCTTCTACTTCTATGAATTGAGGAACACGGAATTGCATCTTTTTATTATAGCCTATTGTTAATATAGAGCGAGAAATCTATGCACTTTAGAATTTATGCGTTTAACATCAAACTTTTTTGGAAAAGGGGCGTTTTGCTTTTATGTTTAAAGAAAAAAATAAAGCATGTTCAGCATACCTACTAATTTCTAAAAGCAACAAACCTGAGTTTTCTGGAAAAACAGAGTAATTTCTCGATCGTTTCCTACAATTATAACGCTATAGCGTTATAATTGTAGGAGAGAAAATTAAACTTGCTCTCTGTAGGGGTCTAGTTGATAGGTGCTCTCTTTCTTAGGGATGGTAAAGTTGTTAGTTAGTTTTTCGGCAACAATATTTTTAACTACAGGTGTTTCTTGTATTATTTTTTCCGTTTCTTCTTTCCCGCTTTCAAGCTCAATCTTTATGTCGGGCTGATTTATTTGCAACACTTCTTTTTTTGGAGGCAAGCTTCTCTCCTCTGCTTTTGATGGAGTTTCGATGTCTTTTAAGACTGTTTCTCTGTTTAGGTTTTCACTTACCCCGGTAAGTAGTTGTTCATTGTCAACAATCTCTATTCCGCTTTCCTTAAGTATTGTTTTATCAATAGGTTCTAAGGTTATTTGTACACCACTTTCTTGTTGTAAGGAGCCCTCAGGAAGACTGCTATGTTTTATTTCAACCATCTCGTCCGTGTTGTGAATTTTCTTTAGTGATTCACGAATTGAATCAAAAATCTGTTCATTAATATCGTGAACGATTAATTCCGCCACGTCATTTGTTACATTAAGCTTTGATTGAATAATTTCAGAAAAATCATTAGGTTTTGTAAGGCCAAACATAACTAAATTTGTTTCGTCGACTAAAATTGAGAGTTTGTCTATATGAAGGGAATATTTTGCTCCAATATCTCTTATTTTTGTGCCAGTATCAAACCCAAAAAGAACACCTTTAACATCCTCAGGGAGAGATTCAAGCATTTGTTCTAGTTGTTGATTTGTGTAATCCATAGGAAGGTTTAGTTTACCTTAATTTATTTCTTTTTTTCGCTTCCCCCATCGTCTTTTTTCTTGCTTTCCCTGTCTTTTATTAAATCAAGTTTGTTTATATAATTTTGGAGTGTTCGCGCGTTTGTTTTTGCCATTTCTCTCTCAAGGAATAATTTTGCGCGCTTATCTTTATCTGCCCCTTTCCCGAGATCTTCAAGCTCTACGCCTATAATAGCGGCTTGTTTTGTGAAATTATCAATGGCTTCTTTTACCGAACCGTGGTTACCCATTAATTCTTTTATTGTTTCCTCTAATTGAGCGATTTCTCTGTCGGCCTTATATTTCTGGTCTATTTCTTTTTCTGCTTTTTTGGTTCCGCCCTCACTTCCAGTTTTGAATATTTGTGGTACGACTTCACCTCCCCAGCCTTTACTCTTTAATTGGTCAAAGTATCCCTTTTGTCTTTCCTGGGTTGTGGTTCTTTGTTTATCCGCCTCCATTGTTTTTATTTCAGCCTCTTCGTTCGCAGGTTTAGCTGATTTGAATTTTTCCAACCTGAGAGCAAGTTGAGCTTTTGCGTCTTTGCCCGCTTTTTCCTCTTCTGTTAATTGGACGCTTTCAAAACTCTTTTGTGCCGCCACTTTTTTAGCAATGGCTTTCTCCTCTTCTGTTAACCCGACTTTTTTGGCCTCAAGAAGTTTTGCCATCTCGGCCCTTTCTTTTCCTAGTGCCTCTTCTCCTCTTTTAACATCCCCTCTGTACCCGTCCTTAAGATTTTCTGGTTTTTTACCTAAATCTAATTTAACGCCAGCAGTTTCAGCGAGTTTTGATGCCATACCTCCAACAAGTGGTGTTTCTCCTGCAGCACGAATATCAAAGCTTGATTTAGCGACCCCCTCAGTTGTTCTAAGGGCTAGGCGACCCCATTTACTATCCCCCTTGCTCTTTAGCCACTCGGAGTCAGTAGCTTTTGCCGCAAGGCCTCCAATTATCCGTCTTCCCGCATAACCACCAATTCCGCCCACTGCGGCCCCTGCTACTGTCATTAGGCCGCTAGTTATTGTTCCGCTAATTCCGTCACATTTTGCCATTCGGTACGACGCAATAAGAAAAACACACACTAAAAGATAATTGAAAATAATCCCAGTACTTTCGGTCATTGAGGTGCCGTAACCACCTAGCCCAGTAAGGGCATCGTTTATACCTTTGCCTGGTTTTGCAACACTAATAGACGAAAGAATTTGTAAAGAAACCCAAATAAGTAAAAAATAAATTGGAGCGGACAGAGAATTACAAATAAGTTCCTCCCACCATTTATCTGTGAATTTTTTTAGTCTTGGTAAAATTGTTCCCAAAAACATAATTGGGGAAAATGGAAGAAGAAAAATGAGCACAGCGGTTCTCACGATGAAAAGGAACGATGCTTGAAGGAAGATGAAAAACATAACAAAAACCAAAGCAGCTGTTGCCCATAACTGCACAGTGACACCCCAAGCTGTTCCACCCGCTTCTTTTCCTGTAAACATTGTTTCAGCATCCCATTTTTCCATAAATGCCCCACTAATACCGGTACCAGCTGGCAAGTCTTTTGTTATGGAGGAATAGAATTGAACGGCGACGATATTTGAGGTGTCGATAATTACTTTCGTAAAAAATAAACTAAAATTAACAAGTAGTGCTGCAAGAATGAGTGTTGGTATAAATTTTTTTGCGTCGTCTATTTGAAGGATGTTTTTGATAGAAACCCAGAGCAACATAAAGATAAAAAGAATGTTTCCCAAATCTCGGATTGTGCCCCATGCGATATTGATCCCACTATTAGCTTGCCCAATAAGAATACCCATTTCAAACAGGCTGAATTTTACAGCCAAATCAAATATTTGCCCGGCAAAGCTTACTAAATAAGTAAGAATTTTTAAAAAAACATAACCAAGACCACGGGCAAAACAAGCTCCAAAGTTTTTAAAAAAATCAGAATAACTAGAGCAAGAAATAGAACCTTCTTTGTTCGTAGTGTTTTTGTTCACCGCGTCGTCGTATATATTTGCATTGTATGCGTAGTTGGCGTCGTTTAAATCTGCAATACAGGTTAAGTATTCATTTGATCCTTTATCTTTGATTAAACTACACTCAGATTCAGCCATTATAGAAGGTGCTTTTGGGACGACATCTCTTTGGTTGTTTGAATCTGCGATACAGTTTAAATATTCATTTGAACCTTTGTTTTGAATTGTTTCACAGTTTTGTTGCGCTTGTGCGTTTGTGAAAAACAAAATAAATAAAACAAGAGCAACAAAAAGTGTTGTTGAAAAATTTATTAGTTTTTTGAATGAAAAAGATAGCATGCTTTTAGTATGTTGTTGGAAGGTTTTGTTTCTTTCTTTCTTCTTCCGCTAAAATTTCTTTGTGCTCTGCTTCACAAGAGGTAATCATACTTTTTGTTGTGTCACGAATCGTCCTTGCTTGTGACAATTGAGAGGAAGCATTTGTTACTACATCAGAACTAGGTACCCTTCCTGACGTAGAGATATTTATCAATTCGCCGGCTGCGGACTGGTAGTCGACTCCTTCCTGGGTAACGGAATTTTTAAGGGCGTATAGATCAATCATTGTTCTTGCTGCTGTTTCGATTTCGCTGTCTAGGCTTGTTATTGCTTGGCCGTATAAAGTTGCTCTGTCGAAAAGAGAAGCTACTCCAGAGTTTGATTGGTTTGCAAGATTGCTTGGACAGTAAGTTACAGGCCCCAACTTTATTAGGGAATCAGTTGCTACTGCTGCTTCGGAGGTAACACTACGGAGTTCGTCTACGATTGTGACATAAGCAACTAAGGAGTTTGCTGTTTTTTCTATACTACCAATAACTTCATTTGAAGAATTTAGTTCTTGGCTTGAGATTTCTCTTGCTGTGGCATTATCATCTGTAATATTCCAGAAAGACGAGTTTGAGTCTGTGAGGTAGTTTTGGAGGGCTAAGTCTGCCGTAGAGATTGTTTCGTTTGAATCTGCCCCAATGTTTCCGGCGTTTCTCTCCGGGGCTGTTGCGGCAGAACGAAGTTTTTCTTCGATAACCGATGCTGGGGTAACAACTTTAGATTTTCGGCAGGCCCCTGAAGTGGCGTCTACTTCCACACACTCTTCTATTGGTGAAACACCATTAACCAGTTTGTTTTTTGCCTCCTCTGCTTTTTTAGCTTGGTCTTCTTGGTAAATTCTTTCGGCGTCAAGATAGAATCCAAATCTATTGTTTGGGTCGATTTGAGTTGAGGCATTCCAAGCTTTCCATCCACCAGCGGATGAATCACCGTTGCGGTATCTTACAGCATTCGCTGAACCAATAATATTTGGGAGGCTGTCATTTAAGGCGCTTGCGCTATTTGTAGTATTTTTTGCTTGTTCACCGCTTACGATATTTTTTATCGCTTCGTTTTTGTAAGGAGAGTTGCTCTTTGATAAGTCAGAGAGGAAAAGTTTTGTTTGGTTTTGGGTTTGCTTAAGCAAGTAATCGTTCATGTTTGTTACATAAAGAGGGTTACCATTATTCCCTGTGTTTAACCAGTTGCGGATATTGTTTTCCATCTTAGCTCTTGTTATTAAAGAGCTCGTGTAAGAAAGTCTGTTTAAGCAAGTTTCTTTTGTTTTAAGAATACTAGTGTCTTGTTGAAGAGTATTTATTTGTTTAACAATTGTTTGAGGGTCTGTTGGAACAGGACCACTGCCTCCTATTAAAGAGAGTATTGAGCCAACCCCAGGGATAGCGCTAGCACCACCAAACATAGAGCCTAGTTCCCCTGCGGTATATCCAGCAGACATTCCACCAAGAGTATTTCCAAGACTAACTAAACTACCAGAACCAATAGTTCCACCTAAATCTATAAGAACATTGGAAACAGCGTTTGTTGCACCAGAAAGTAGGTCACTTGATAAAGCGCTTGTTACTAATTTATCTGCCCCGCCAACAATAGCACTTGTGCCTGCCTGAATTGCGCCACTAAGACCACCAGCTGAACTATCCACCCCGCTTACCGCTTGGTTAATTCCTTGGTTTATGGCGCTTGTTGCTCCGGTTACTGCGGTATTGGCGGCTTTGTCTACAATAGAACCAACAGCATTTCCAACACTACTGCCTATTTGGCCACCACCGAGGGCTTCACTTATAGCACCAGAAGCAGAAGAACCAAGCCCACTTATCCCTGCTCCACTAATGAGTTGTTGTCCAAGAGAAGAAAGCGTATTACCAATAGCTCCGCCAAGAGCGGTACATCCAGAGTTACCAAGAGTGGTCGCCATTGACTCATTAGATGAGTTTAGTGATTCCTTTTGGTTTACACTCCCCGCTTCGGAGCCGTTTTGTGTATTTGTTGTTGAGGTGTAATCTCCGGTTGCTGGATTATAGTACGAGTCTGTATAGTCAGAAGTTCTTACGTTTTCTCCGGTTGCTGGATTATAGTACTCATTTGTTTGTGCTTCAGATATGCCTGTAGTAGAAAATAACGCAGAGGTAATAAATAAAGAAACAAGAAAGAAAGATATTATTTTTTTTACCATATTTCTTTTAGCAGAAAATAGAACCATAGTTTTTACGGCTTTGTGCTGTTAAGTATAACACCACTTTTAAAATATATCTCTAGTGTTTTGGCTGTTTCTATTATTTTATTACTAAAGGAAAGGTATTGATTGATTCCTTGCATAGAAAGAAGAGGGTCTTCAAAAATTTTTCCAGCTATTTTTAAAGAATCGGCGGTTCCTTGGTAACTGTTTATTAAATCGAGGTGAATTGTGGCAATTTTATCTGGCACCGGAATCTTTAGTGTCTCTTTGGCTATGTTGGTGTATGCATCTATATAAGGGACAAGCTTTTTAGGTAATGTTTTGTCCCCTGTTTCAAGGGCAGTTGAAATAAGTGGAAGCTCTTGTCCAAGATTATATTTTGAGTACTTTTGAATTACCACCCCAAGAGTTTTCCCGTATGCCAAAATCTCTGCGTCGCTAGCATTTTTTAAGACTGAAATATCGGCCATCGTATACAAGAGAGCTACTTTTTCCTGTTTTACGTTTGAATATATGGTTTCTGTGGCATCTTTTATGGATTGAGCACTTAATTGACCTGTATTTTTAAGAGCAGAAACAGCAACGAAGAACTGTTGCCCAAATTGGTCAGTTGTATTTATAGCCCCTTCGGTTGATACTTTACTGCTGTTTTGTTTACGAACTTCAATTGAATCTATTACCCCGTTGTCGTTTGAGTCTTGTTTTTCAGGGTCTGTCCCGTAAAGCGCTTCCTCCCAATCTTTTAAACCATCTTTGTCGCTGTCTTTGTTTACTAAATCAGCAACAGAAGAAGAATCAGCTCCTCCGTTGATTACTAAAACACTTCGTTCCTCCCCCATTGTGTTCGTGACCGGCGTTTTACTATCTTCGTACTTTGAAAAAAGTGATAAGACAATAATGCTTACACCCAAAATAGATGCCCCGACTAATTTTTTGTTCTGAAAAAAGCTACGCACTAATTGAGAATTCATATATTACTTGATTATAGCAAGGAAATTGTAGTTTTTCTGTGAATTTTTGTGTTTATGTGGATATATCTCTTTTTTAAAATAACTTCAAAAAACACGTTTAATCTTTTTAAAAGAAAGAATTTAGATTCTTAATAAAAAAAATCAAAAAGACAAAAACTCCCTGTATTGCTATAATGATTTCATGAAAAAAGTAGCACTCCTTTTGTTCGCCACAGGAATAATATTTTCACTCACTTCTCCTTTGTCGGTTAGCGCCGCTTCTGTTTTTGGTGGAAAAATTAAGGCGATTATTCCATGCACCTGTTCGCCCGGAATGGGGATAATCGTTGGCCCCCCAAAACCAGCAATCCTTCTATTTGTCCCTGGTTTGTCGCGTTTATTTAGTAATGGACGATTATTCCCAGGGTCGTGGACCTTAGGAGACTACTCTTCTGGTGGTGTTTGTATGCAGATTGCTGGGAAAACCTGCGCTCCATACCCACCAATACAAGGAACAATCATTAAGATTGGAACATCTTAATTCTCGGTAGTTTTTACAACTCCTTTGCAAGAAGAAAGAAGGTCTCAGGAGAAAGATCTTCTGCTCTTGTGTTTGTATCTAATTTTAGTTTTGTGAACGCCTTTGAAATATTTTCTTTTTTTTCCACGCTGGTTAAGTTACTAGAAATTTTTTTACGCTTACTGCTAAAGCCTGCTTTTAGTATTTCAAAAAATTTTTCCTCTTCTTTTTTGTTTTTAAACGGTGACTTTATGTTTTCGATTGCGAGTACTGCTGAATCAACGTTTGGTTTTGGAAAAAAACTTCCCGCTGAAACGCGGCGCACAATTTTTGGAGTACCGTACGTTTTTACTGAGAGAGATAAAACACTTTCTTTTTTGTCGCGCGCAATTATTCTTTCAGCAACTTCTTTTTGAATCATGAAGATGATTGTTTTTGGGCGAGGACCAGTTTCGAGAAAAAGCCTGAAGAGCATCCCTGTCAAATTGTACGGAATGTTTGCGATTAGTTTATAACTGCCCTCTTTTATTTTATATGGAGTGAAATCAAAATTTAAAATATCTCCAGAAATTAAAATTAATTTTCCATTTTTTATTTCACCCGCGAATTTTTCTGAAAGAAAAAAAAAGAGTTCACGGTCTTTTTCAACAGCAATAACCTTTTTCGCGTATTTAATTAAAAATTCAGTGAGTATCCCTTTACCAGGACCAACTTCAAGAACAACGTCTTTTTTTGAAATATCTCCTGATAGGGCAATACTCTCTGCAATTTTTTTGTCGGTCAAAAAATTCTGACCAAGTGATTTTTTTGGTTTCACGTTAATCTAAGTATATTACTTTTCCAGCTGACTCACTCCTTTCTGTTTGTTCAAGTAGTGTAGGGGCGATGTCGTAGATAAACTCAGAAGGAGTTTCGACTTGGCGAGAGCCAAAAATAGTACGAACGGTCGCAAAGGTTAGGAAAACTTTTTTGCGGGCGCGAGTAATGGCCACATAAAACAAACGACGCTCTTCCTCAGAATCTTCCTCAGTTGTTGTTGGGAGATTAACTCTTGCATGTGGGAATAATCCCTGCTCGAGTCCAACAATAAAAACATAGTCAAACTCTAGGCCTTTTGAAGCGTGGGCAGTCATTAAACGAACCCCGTCTTTGTTTTTCTTCTGATCCATGGAGTCTTGGTCGCTCGCAAGGGCGGCATCTGATAGTAATTTCTCCACCCCTTCGTCGGGCTCAAAAATATCATACTTTGTAGCAAGAGAAGCAAGTTCCATCATGTTTTCAAGGCGCTCCAAGTCTTCCTCCCCACCTTCTTCTTTGAAAAATTTTTCTAAACCAGTTTCTTTAATTACAAATCGCACCAACTCAGAAGTTTTCATTGTTTCTGATGAATTTTTTACCTTTTCGAGAAGCGTCCAAAAAATTGAGATACGCTCCCTCATTTTTGGTGGGAGCGAGTCTTCCTTACCAGAAAAGATTTTTGCGATAGTTGCGTCTCCTACTCCGCGCGGTGGAACATTAATAACACGTTTAATATCGGAAAGTCCGGCCGGGTTTCTTCCGGCACGAATATATGCGAGCACGTCTTTAACTTCTTTTCTCTCAAAAAATTTCACACCTAAAACTCTATGCGGGACATTAAGAGAAAGAAACCCTTCCTCAAGTGCGCGTGATTGGTAGTTTGCTCGATATAAAACGGCTATTTCGTTTGATTGTACCCCACTCCCAATTAACTCGGCTGATTTTGCAGCAATGAAACGAGCTTCGTCGGCTTCATCGTATGCTTCGAAGACGGAAATTTTCTCACCCTCAACGTTTTTTGTAAAAAGATTTTTTTCTTTACGGATTTTATTTTTCTTAATGATGTCATTTGCCGCCTGGAGAATGTTTTGAGTTGAACGATAATTTTCTTCAAGAAGAACAACCTTTGCTCCAGGATAATCATGTTCAAAATTTAAAATGTTTCGTAAGTTTGCTCCACGCCAACCATAAATATTTTGATCACTATCACCGACAACACAAATATTCTTTTCTTTTTTTGCCAAGAGGTGTGATAGTTCATATTGAGCAGTATTTGTATCTTGATACTCATCAATATGAATATATTTCCAAGTATCGTGATATTTTTTTAGAACATCTTGGTTTTCTCTTAAAAGAATTGCGGTTTTAGTGACGAGGTCATCGAAATCAAAAGCATTTTCTTCTTTTAAAAGAGTTTCGTATTTTCTCCAAACAGAAGAAAGTATTTTTGGAAAATAACCTTCCGCCGTTTCGGCGTATTCGTCTGCCGAAACAACATTTCCTTTGTGTCTTGAAATGGCCCAACGTAGTCGCGCTGGATCAAATTGTTTTGGATCCAAATCTAGACTTTTAATGGCATTCCTAACAAGAGAGACGGTTTCCTGTTCATCTAATATAGAAAAGCGGGCGGTGCGACCGACGTATGAGGCATTTTCCCGCAATATCTTTACTCCTAAGGAATGGAAGGTTGCAACAAGCGGGCCATCTTTTAGTCCGAAATCAGCAACCGAGCGTCTTGTAGAAAGAAGGGCGGAAACACGCTGTCCCATCTCCGCCGCCGCCTTGTTTGTAAAAGTGATAGCTAAAATTGAACTCGGGGTTACCCCGCTTTCTACTAAATGAAGGATTCTGTGGGTTATGGTTTTTGTTTTTCCCGCTCCGGCCCCCGCGATAATCAAAAGTGGTCCAGTCGTCTGAGCGACAGCTTCTTGTTGTTGTGGATTTAGGTCGTTTTTTGAAGAAGGCATGGATGGAACTATAACATCAAGCCATCCATTAAAGAAAAAATTGTTAAATTTTTTAAAAAATAACACTACGCGATTTTCAAAAAGGCTTTTTAGGTTGTCCCAAAGATATCCCCACCTTCATTGACTTCCTTCTCCATGAGGGATACCATTTTAGGTGAAGGGGGAATATCCCCTTTAAAATAGAAAAATGGCTCTGCTAGGCCATTTTTAGCCCTTTTAGGGCCTTAAGATAGCAAAATTGCTTGTTTTTCAACGGTTTTACCCACTCGGGTCATACAGGAAAAGGGCAATTTTTAAAATAGGCTTATCGAACATAAAGAAAAAGACCCTGGTTGTGCTAACCAGGCGAAAAACCCCTTATTTTTAGGGCTTCTCTCAAAGAGGCTTGTACTTCTGTTTATAGGTGTTTTATTAGTGTCTTCGTCACCTTCCATAGCTTCTGCGGGAGTTTTTTCTAAAATAGGAGATTTTTTCTCAAAGAACGACTCAGTACAGGAAGGAGGTAATTCCCAGAACTTGGCAATTTTAGAAGCATCATCAGGACCATCTTGGCAAAAACTACCATCGGGTGGTGGGGATATTACTATTGTTGGAGGTGTGGCTCTTCTTCCAGATGCTGGTCCTTCTGGGACACAAGTTGAGGTTAATGAAAAACCATCATCAGCTTCTGGCCAGGTTAGTACCTATATTGTTAGACGAGGCGACACCATTTCAAGTATTGCCAAAATGTTTGATGTTAGCGCTGGCACAATTTTAAGTGCCAATGATCTAAAAAGAGGAGATACTTTGTCTGTTGGGCAGAAACTTATAATCTTGCCTATTTCTGGTGTTCAATACACTGTAAAAAAAGGAGATACGATTTCTTCTGTTGCTAAGAAGTATAAAGTTGATATTGGTGAAATCGTTGGTTTCAACGGCTTCTCTTCGAGTGAAGAAGACCTCACTATTGGCGAGGTAATAATCATTCCTTTTGCTGAAGTGGAAGAAAAAAGTACGACACAAACTAAAAAAACTACCAGCAGCGCTCACGGTACGAGTGGCCCAGACTATAGCGGTTATTACATGAGACCAGTCCAATACGAACTCGGAAGAAAATCTCAAGGCTTGCATGGATACAATGGCGTTGATATTGCGGGAGCAGTAGGAACTCCGATTGTTGCCGCAGCTTCAGGTGAAGTTATTGTTTCAAAACAAGGTGGATGGAACGGAGGGTATGGTTCATATATCGTTATCTCTCACGACAACGGGACACAGACTCTTTACGGTCACTTAAGTGGTGTTGTGGCTAAGGAAGGTTGGTATGTAAGTAAAGGCCAACTTATTGGTTACATGGGTTCAACTGGACGTTCAACTGGTTCACACTTACACTTTGAAGTTCGTGGGGCTAAAAACCCTTTCTAAGGGTTTCGCCCGAACGCGAAGCGTTTTAGGGCTAAAAACCCTTTCTAATCCAGAAAGGGTTTCGTCCGACCAAGGAGGTTTAGGGCGAAGAATCCATTTTAAAGGAAGGATGACGGGTAAGGATGATTGCCCAAAAATATAATTTGCGATCTAGATAATCGACCAAACAAAAAATCCGCAATTTCAGGCGGATTTTTTGTTTGCTAAGTGCGAGATAAAAATGATTCCCTTGGGCGATAGCGAATAGCTTCTAGGATATGTTTATCTAAAATTTCGTCACTTTCATCCAAATCAGCGATAGTTCGGGCGAGTTTAATTGTTTTGTGATAAGCGCGCGCGGAAAAATTAAAATGTTCTGCGCTTTGGCGTAAAATTTTTTCTGCATTATCTGTGATACGAGACATTTCTATTATATCTTTTGCTTTCATATCAGTGTTTAATTTGCCTTTTTTATTGAAAATCAAAAAACGTTCTTTTTGTAGAGCGCGGGCGCGAGTAACACGGGTACGAATGTCTTCACTTTTTTCTCCGTCGCCAACGCCCAAGAGTTTTTGGTAATCAATTGTTCCGACTTCAATCCACATGTCTACACGGTCAACAATTGGGCCTGATAATTTTCTTTCATAGCGAGCGATAGCAGAAGCAGTACAAGTGCATTGTTGTTTTTTATTTCCACGATTACCACAAGGACAAGGATTTAGGGCTGCGACCAAAATAAAAGATGCTGGGAAAAGGGCAAAACCGCGAGAGCGAGAAATATTTACCACGCGGTCTTCAAGTGGTTGTCGGAGTGATTCCAAAACGCGAGTTTCAAATTCAGGGAATTCATCTAGAAACAAAACTCCACGATGTGCGAGGGTTGCTTCTCCTGGTTTAGGAATAGCCCCTCCTCCAATAACGGAAACATAAGAAGCGGTGTGGTGAGGAGAACGAAATGGTGGGGTCGTAATAATTGTTTCTCTTAATACGCCAGCCGCAGAATGGATGCCGGTGACCTCGAGCATTTCTTCTTCGCTTAAATTTGGGAGAAGGCCACGAAATCCTTTAGCAAGCATTGTCTTACCTGTTCCAGGTGGTCCATAAAGAGCGATGTTGTGTCCACCGGAAGCAGCTATTTCTAAACCCCGCTTTCCTGTTTCTTGTCCACGAATCTCTGAAAGATCTAAGTCTATCTCAGAAAATGATTGAGAAATTTCTGTTGGTTCAGAAATTTTTATAACACTCGGCTCTTCCTGGGGATTTTTTTCTTTATTATAAGAAAGGTGGATTATTAATTGTTTTAATGTTTTAACTGGGAAAATTTTTATTCCCCTAATGAGAGCTGCTTCGTTTGCGTTTTCTTCTGGAACATAAAGTTCTTCAAAACCTTTTTGTTTTGCTTCTTCTGCAATAAGTAAAGTTCCCCGCACCGGCATAACCCTACCATCAAGGGAAAGTTCTCCGACAAATAATTTTTTACTTGTATCAAAAGAAATATCTCCTGAGGCAAGGGCGTAAGCAAGTGCAATCGGGACATCAAAAACAGGACCTTCTTTTTTCATATCAGCAGGAGCAAGGGAAACGACTACTTTCTCGTTTTTACTTTTCGGTGGTTTGAGCCCCGAATTTTTAATTGCGGCGCTAACTCGGTCGCGAGATTCCTCGACTGCTTTATCAGGTAATCCGACAATTGAAAACGAAAAGAGGCCACGAGAAATATCGGCCTCTACATTAACCACGTGTGCTTTTAGAAATTGTATTTGAGCTCCATAAACACGCGCGAAATTCATAATTTTGGTGACGGATTATAAGTGCTCCATGCAGGTTGTTGCTGCTGCATTCGCATCAAGTCTTTTTTCTTCTATTTCTTTTCCACAAACAGAACAAATACCATATTCGTTATTTTTTGTTTGAAGGAGAGCGGCATCGACTTCGTTCAATCTTTTTTCTAGTTCTGATTGAGTGGCGGTGACCTCTTCAAAGTCTTCCATTAAATCAGCCATTTCGTTTTTATCAGAAACGCTTGCATCCATTACAGATGGAACTGGTTCCCAGTCTTTTGGGTTACTTGGGTTCTTTCTTCCGAGTGACTGCATCTCTTCTTCAAGAAGCTTTTTTTCTTCGGTTAATTTCTGTATGTATTTTTCGTAATTTTTTTCCATATTTTTATTTTATCACAATCCTCCTTTTTTTGAATACTAACTATATTTGTGATTTTGGAACAGAGAGTCTGGTGACTAGCTCGCTTATGGTTGCCTCGTTTGTTGTGACGATTATTGTTTTCTTGTCTTTGAAGTAATAAAGAAGGAGAGGCTGATTTGCGTTATCGGTTAGCATTCGGACATCTTTATTTTTTACGACAGCATCAACGAAATCTTTTTCATAAAGATTGGATTTGCCATTTGGGGCAATACCAAAAAGTGGAAGAATTTCTTCTGCCATGTCGTTTTCCCAAGAATACATTCCCGCCACTGCGTTTTCGTAGAAGTTTGTTTTAAGTATTAAGAATGGTTGGTTTCCGTTAAAGGAATGAACCCCAAACAAGAAAGAAGCATCAAGGGAACGAAGAAGAGTTGATGGTATTCTTGACTCAAGCAAAGAAAATAGTCGCTCGGTGTTTATTATTTCAGGCTGAGATAAATAATCTTTTGTTTCCGTAAAATATACATTGACTAGTGTATCAAGGCGAGGAGTTAGGTTTTTAACAACAGTAGTACTTTTTTTCCAGATGTTCTCGCGGTTGTTTCCTGTTATGTCAACGGCAACATCTTGCTCCGTTAAGATAAAAGTTTTTATACGTGGAACAGTATTTGGGTCTTCTCCCCCTGTATTCAGTGTTTTAACAAAAAAGAAGGTGGCAAGTAAAACACCGGCGATTAGGAGAATAACGCTTAAAGAAATTAAGACGATGTTTTTTGAAGAACGAGGAGAGAGTTCTCTAAATTGGACATCACGCTTCCCTTGCTCTGCAATAACCATCCTTACAAGAGAAGTTTTATTTTCTTGAACAGATCTTGCCGCGTCAGTTTGATAAGTTCTAATAGACGATATTTTTGGTGGAACACTGACCATAGGCTCTTCTTTCGCCGGAGAGTCATTTAGAGAAGTATGTTGAATAGGTTCCATACCCAAGCCCATTCCTTCTTTTGGCACTTGGTTTTGTGGGGTAGTCTCATCCATTAACATATTATACACGCGCGTAAGAGTTGCACTCTCTTCTTTTGTGGAGAATATAAGGTTTTCTCTTAGGCACTATTTTTCGGAATTGTTGGCTCCTCCGGCTTTAGCCCTTTTCTTGTGGCAAACTCAGGGTCAACATCTTTGATGGAAAGATTGATGCGGTGTTTTTCGTCAATTTCTTTAATGACGACTTCTACTTTTTCTCCGATGGACAAAACATCTGTTACGCGATTAATGTGAAACGGAGCTATTTGTGAAACGTGAACAAGTCCATCAGTACGAGGTCCAATTTCAACAAAAGCACCAAAGTCCATAATACGAGCGACGGTCCCAGTAAATTTTTCTCCAACTCTATATTCCCTAGTTAGTTCTTTTATCTTCTCCAAAGCTTTTTCAGCGCTACCATTTTTACCAACAATCAAAACCCCACCAGTTTCATCGATATCAATATGTTCTGCTCCGGTTGCGTCTTTGATGCCATTTATCGTTTTTCCTCCAGGTCCGATAATAAGTCCAATCTGATCTTCCTTAACTTTATGACGCAAAACTTTTGGCGCCGAAGCTGAAAGCATTGGGCGAGGTGCTGGTATGGCTTCTTTAATTTTTTCTATAATTTTTAAACGGGCATTTTTTGCGTCAACGAGAGCTTCTTTTAAAACTAAAAGGGGAATACCGCCAACTTTAATATCGAGTTGAATTGCCGTAATTCCGATTTCAGTTCCAGCAACCTTGAAATCCATATCGCCATAATGATCTTCCGGTCCTTGGATGTCCGTTAGAATTTTATAGTTTTTTTCACCATCCATCATTACACCCATCGCGATTCCAGCGACTGGTCTTTTGATTGGCACACCACCATCCATTAAAGCGAGCGTTGAACCACAAACAGAAGCCATTGAAGTTGAGCCATTTGAAGACATTGATTCGGAAACAATACGAATTGTATAAGGGAATTCTTCTTGGCTAGGCAAAACAGCAAGTAGGGCTTTTTCCGCAAGTGCGCCATGTCCGATTTCTCGGCGATTTATATTTCCAACTTTTTTTATTTCCCCAGATGAAAACGGAGGAAAATTATAATGATGCATGTAACGTTTTTCTGTTTTGATTTCAATACCATCAATTGTTTGTGATTCACCTGGTCCCGCGAGAGTTAATGCAGAAAGAACGTGGGTTCCTCCTCGATAAAAAATTCCAGTGCCATGAAGAACAGGAGAAATTCCTCCAGCTTGAGCAAAGAGTGAGCGCACCTCTTTAAAATCTCTCCCATCTGGACGCCTGTTATTTTTTACAGCTTCTTGGTGAATAAAATCATCCATCGCTTTTTCAAAATACGAAAGAGTGAGAGAACTTTTTTCTTCTGGTAATTCTTCTTTAGCAACGCTCGTCCAACTTTCTAGAATTTCATTGATAACTTTCCCCCCAGCTCCACCACTTAGGATCTCATTGAATCTACTAGAAATTTTTTCAGCAAAAATATTTTTTGCCACATCGCTGATTTCTTCTTTCTCGATCGTAATTTTTTTCTTACCTATTTCTTTAACAATACTTTCTTGAAATTCTTGTAGTTTTTTAAGTTCTGGTAAAGATTTTTCTAGCGCATCCGTAATAATATCTTCCGGCATTTCTTCCCCAGAAGCCTCAATCATGTTTATTTTTCCATCGCGTCCACAAATAACGAGCTCAAGTTCGGCGTCATCGTGACGACGGAAATCGTAATCAGGATTTATTTCTGGAGCATCAGATTTAGAATGTTTTGTTAGACGAATTGCTGAGACGGGTCCGTTCCAAGGAATGTCCGAAGTTGCAAGAGCAAGAGAGGCGGCATTGATTGCTAAAATATCAGGATCATCTTTATCAATTGCGAGGACAGTTATAATAACCTGTATTTCGTTTCTGATATGGTCGTCAAAAAGTGGACGAATTGTGCGGTCAATAATTCTTCCAGAAAGAATTGCTTCGTCAGATGGTTTTCCTTCACGCCTAACAAACCTACTTCCTAAAATTTGCCCAGCAGCATAAAAGCGTTCTTCGTAATCAACAGTAAGTGGAAAAAAATCTATGTTGTCGCGTTTTTCTTTTGAGATTACTGCAGTCGCAAGAACAATAGTTTTTCCATAGGAGACAATAACTGAACCATTTGCTTGTTCGGTTAGATCAGAAAAAGTTGCGGTTAGTGTTTTCCCTCCAATTTCACACGAGAAATTTTTCTTTTGCATTTTGTTTTAAACCCGCCGAACTTCAGGATTGAAAGTTTTATAAATGCTTTCAACTCTGCGTATCCGGCGACTTTTATTAATGATAAGTTTCTCTAAGTTTCGCACGGAAACAGCGTCTTTTCAATGCGAACAAAAAAGAGACCAAATTGGTCTCTTTTTTGTTCTAATTTTTTTCTGATTCCCCTTTCTTTCCACGTCTTGGCATTATGAGGAATTTTTTTGGATCGTTTGAAAGGTCGATAAAGTCGTCGGCGACAGCCCGGAGACTACTTGAAGCTGATTTACCAAAGGCAATAACTTCTACTTGTACTCCGACATTTAATTTTAGGTAATCAACTAAAGGACAAAAATCCCCGTCTCCAGAAACAATAACAACAGCATCAAGTTTTGGTGCTAGTCTCATGGCATCAACAGCAAGTCCAACATCCCAATCTGCTTTTTTGGCGCCTCCCCAAAAAATTTGAAGATCTTTAACCTTTGTTTCTATTCCAACCTTCCCTAATGCTTCAAAAAAGCCTTTTTCATCATCCCCTTCTGTTTTTATGACGTATGCAATAGCTCGGACGAGTTGTCGTACTCCGACAGCCTCTTTCATTATTGCTCCAAAATTTACTTTTGCGTGATATAGATTACGCGCGCTGTGATAAAGGTTTTGCGTATCAATAAAAACACCAACTCTCTGGTCTTTATGTTTTATGACGGACATATATAAAATTTAAATCTTAAAGGAACCTATTTTATTAAAAATGAAATTACCCATCTGTTAAGACGGGCGATTTCCTACTTTAGAGCCAATTTTTTAACGATAGAATCGTATCGCTTTTTGCTTTTCTTCTCCAAATACTTTAAATGTGTTCGGCGATCAGCAACAATTTGAATAAGGCCACGGCGGGAGTGGTTATCTTTTTGGTTTTTCTTTAGATGGGCAGCCAAATCGGTGATTCTCTTGGTCAAAATAGCGATTTGGACCTCTGCAGAACCAGTATCCTTGTCGTGAACCTGCGTTTTTGACATGATTTCGGCTTTTTTCTTCTTCGTTATCATGTCGCAAACTATAACAAAAAAGCCTTATTTTTGCAAGGCCTTGTATGCGTCCACCACATATGGCACTCCTCTCTGTTTAATCCCTTCATCATAGC
>CAYPVT010000007.1:0-25397 GCA_964414265.1 uncultured Candidatus Saccharibacteria bacterium
TTTTAAAAACACTATAAAATTCTGCTGAATTTTTCTCTACTCGCGCTCATCGCGCTCCGTAAGATTTTTAAAAAGGAAAAGTCTATATTTTTTAATAAAAATTAAAGAAAAAAACAAAGTACCCTAAACCCCCTTTAGGAAATCAATATTAGCTTGAATATCTTCAGCTTTCTGTAAAACCTGTGTTCCATAAAAAGAGTTGACTGGTTTTTGGTTATCACATTTCCTGCCGGAGTAATACCTACAGGCTGCATTTCTTTCAGCGCTATAACTACCACTCACCGCCCCGAGGTCTGATAAATATATCGCCGTTGCCGTAAACGAATGTTCTGGATTCCATGGATTTGCTTCATTCTGAGAAACACCAACAGCGCTTGCTATTCGCTTCTTGAAAATTTCCCACGTTGAAGGAATAAATTGTGAAGGACCCATTCCCCCACCATAACCGCGCGATGATGACCAAATAGCTTTAGGTGGACACGATACCGGTGTAATTTTCCAATCTAATCCTAATCTATTCGTAATATCTTTAAACGGCTCTGTATCTCGGGGAGACTTCATTACCTTCTCAAAAAACGTTCCTGTATTTTTACCAACACCGTCTCCCGTATCAATGCTAGATAAGATACAAGAACCCTGATTTTTACCAAGATCAGATTCTTGAGTAAGAATCGCTAAAATAAGCGCTGGGCGAATACCAGTCTTATTGCCTGCAAAGTTCGCGTATTCAAGCGCCTTTGCGAAAGGAATCCCTTCGGTGTCGCGAAGCTTAAAAAGAGCCGCTCTTATTTGTGCTGCCCTTTTCTGTCTTTCGCTCAACACCGCTTGATACCCACTCGCTTCGGTTTTTGTGACAGCTAAAAGTTTTTTCTTTTCAGACTCTGTCTGAGCAATTGTTTTTTTCTTCACTTCTACAACATACCTCGCGTCAGCTTCTTCGTTCTTTTGTTGGTCTAACTTTTGACGCTCTTCTTCGGTCGTAGCCTTAACTTCTCGCACAACCGTAAAATGTTCCTTCATTTGGCTTTTTATTGAATCGTATGAATCAATATCCTGGAAAAATTCTGAAACGCTTTCTTCAGCAAAAAACACCTCTGCTAAAGTTTTTGAATCTATTTCATTTGTTTTTCTTATAATCTGAGCAAGTGACCGGCGCCCATCATCAAGCTTCACCTCCAGAGTTTTAATTTTTTTACTCTTATCTGCAATCTGAGTACCAAGTTTTGAAATTGCCAAATTCTTCTGCCTTATCATTAATTCCGCTTCTTTTATTTTTGCAGTAAGGATAGTTATATCTCCTTGAATTGTATTCGCTTTTTGGCGGGTTTCATCCAAAACTCTCTGCCAAGTATCAATCTCTTTTTGAAGAGCGTTGTATTCTGCTTGAAGCTTTGCCTCCTGCTCTGCCACCTGACCTGCCGACTGAGCCTCAACCTTTAGTGCTGACGGCGCAAAAAGACCACCGAGTAAAAATATCGATAAAAATAATTTTAAAAAGAAAAAATTAAATCTCATAAGAAAAAACCAAAAATCCAAGGAACTCTTTGTCCTCCTGTCTCTATATTCTATCCCAACCACCCCATTGAAGCCACCGCCCTAAAACATTTTGTCATACAAAATGTTCGGGCGTACAACCTGGAACAGAGTGTATTAGCCCTAAAACATTTTTGTATGACAAAATGTTCGGGCTAGCCCGGGTGTTTGTACCCAGACGCCCTAGGGCGTACAATTTGAGAAAATTGTATTAGCCCTAAATTAAAAAAGAAGGCTTTTGGCCTTCTTTTTTAATAAAATTATTTGGATTATTTTTCTTCCTCACCAGCTTCTCCTTCTTCTTTCTTACCCTTCTTTTCAACTTCAATTGAAGATAGGTCAATAGATGCAACTGGAGCCTCTTCCTCTTTTGTTGCTTCTGAAATCAAAGCAACGATTTCCTCTCCTTTAGTTATAGCCGTAACACCTTTTGGCATAACAATATCACTAACTACAATATGACTATCAATAGTTGCAAGCGAAGAGACATCAATTGAAATGTTGTGTGGCAAATCCTGTGGAAGGGCCTCAATTTCAATTTCGTGTAAAACTTTAACCAAAACACCACCAAAATCTTTAACCGCAGGAGAAACACCAATAAATTCAAGAGGAACTCCAACTTGAGTCTTTTTATCTTTTTCAACTACGTAAAAATCAACATGGACTGGTTCGTGGCGGATTGGGTCATACTGAACCTCGTGTACCAAGACATCTGTATTGCCATTTGAGCCCTTTAGACGAACGATAGATGACTCCCCTGCATCTTTCAAGACTTTCTTAAACTGAATCGTGTCTACAAAAAACGAAGTTGCCTTTGCTTTTGGTCCGTAGAAAACAGCAGGAATACGCCCGCTTTTTCTTACTTTTGCGAGATCCGCCTTAATATTTCTTTCTTCTATTGCTAGTTCAAACATGGCGGACATTATACACAACCAAATAAAATTGTGAAGTCTTCAAAAAATAACTACGCTTTTAGAAAAACTACACACTACTAAACATCGTTATGTAATTTTTTACGAAGTTTTTAAGATCCTCAACAACCGCTGCGTCATACTTATATGGGGCAACCTCGTTTTTCTCTATACTTTCATCAATCGCTTCTTTTGTTGATTTCTGATAAAGAACTCTCATCTCTGTACTAATATGAATAATTCTTATCCCTGCGCGAATAGCTTCTTTAAAATCTTCCGGCGATATTCCAGAACCACCATGCAAAACAAGCGGTATTTTAATGGTATTTTTTAAGTCTCGAATAGCTTCTATATTAAGAGCGGGATTCCCAATACCTTTGATAAAACCATGAATGTTTCCGACTGACGGCGCAAAAAGATCTATCCCAGTAGCATTTATAAAATTTTCCGCTTCCTCTTTTTTGGTAAAGTTTTTTAAATCAATTCCCTCTGGAATTTTATCTATTACCTGAGATGATGTTCCGATATAACCAATCTCTGCTTCAACAAGAACATCCTTCCCGCTTGCGCGAGCATAATCAACACACTGTTTTGTAATAGCGGTATTCTCCCCAAGTGGTAATTTTGCCCCGTCAAAAATAACAGCATCGAAGCCAGCGTCAATTGCTTCTTTAGTACGTTCAAATGAATATGAGTGGTCAGCATTTAAAAAAATTGGGAAATCGTATTCTTCCCGCAAACTACGAACCAAAGCAACAGCCTGCTCCACTCCAATATAATCTCTCTCTCCTTCAGAAACACCAACAATAACGGGTTTGTTTAATTCTTTTGCAGCCTCAAAAACACCTTTTAACATCTCTAAATTTGAAATATTAAAATGACCAATCGCAATACCCTTCTCGTCAGCTTCTTTAATAACCTCGCGTAGTGATTTCATTTGAAAATTATTATAACACGGGGTTTTCCCGAAACCATATTACTAATACATGCACCATGAAGAGCCAGTTTTTAAAAAATTTTGTCATTAAACTAAAACTTGTTAAAATACTTAAATGACACGTCTATCAGAATGTATAGTAGTGACGTTCCGTAAAAACTTTGTTTGCGAAAGAAATAGAGTAAATACCGGTTAAGTCATAGTCGCTAAATGCTACTTCGCTAGCCCCGTGGTTCGGGATAAAACCAAAACTGTGGTTCGGAAAGATTCACAACCTCACGCCGAACACCCGCCTCTGCGAGCAAGTTTCTTTGTTCGCAGAGGTTTTACATTTAATACCTTCTAAAAAAATGTTAAAATAAACACATGGCCTTCGACATCATCGCAATTGGAGATACAGTCATAGACGATTTTATTCGTCTTGGTGATTCTTCTAACGGCAAAGTAGATGAAGAAAAAAACCTCCTTTGTATTCCGTTCCGAAACAAAGTTCCATTTGAATTTTCAAAATTAGTTTCAGCTGTTGGTAACAGTCCAAACGCAGCAGTCTCTGGGGCAAGGCTTGGATTAAAAACCGCCATTATCACAAACGTTGGAAATGATATCAACGGGAAACTCTGTCTTGATACCTTCCGAAAAGAACTTGTTTCAACAAATTTTGTTCGCCAACACGAAGGCAAAAAAACCAATTATCACTATGTGTTGTGGTTTGAAAATGACAGGACGATTTTAATCAAACACGAAGAATTCCCTTATGAATTACCGTCTTTTGAGCCTCCTAAATGGCTCTATTTAAGCTCTCTTGGTGAACATTCACTCTCTTTCCACAAAACTATCGCCGATTATTGCGCTGAAAATCCACGAGTTAAGCTTGCCTTTCAGCCAGGCACATACCAAATGAAATTTGGACACGAATCATTACGTCACATATATAAAAGTGCCGAATTTTTCATCTGCAATATTGAAGAGGCGCAATTAATTTTAAATACTAACGAAAAAGATAAAAAGAAATTACTCTCTATGGTGCGAGAGCTTGGGCCAAAAATTGTCGTCTTAACTGATGGACCACTCGGAGCATATCTTTCATATGCTGACGAAAATTGGTTTATTCCATTATATCCAGACCACAGAGAAGCGTACGAACGCACAGGGGCCGGAGACGCTTTTGCTTCAACTTTTGTATCCGCACTCGCTTTGGGAAAAAGCCCGCTTGAAGCATTCACTTGGGCGCCAGTAAACTCAATGTCTGTTGTACAAAAAATCGGAGCACAAGAAGGATTACTATCCCGCACGAAACTAGAGGAATTATTAAAGAAAGCTATCGCTGACGAAGAGTGGCATCCACAAAAAATATAATATTTTCGCTACAGCTTTAATCTACGAGCCAAAGACAAGACGTCTCCGACGGCTTTTTTAATTGAAGAAACTCCCATTTCATAATGTTCTATAAGTTCTTCTGGTTTTCCAGATTGCCCAAATAAATCTTTAACGCCAACAAATTTTATTGGGGTTGGTAATTCTGCCGATAGAAGCTCAGAAACGGTACTACCCATTCCTCCAGCAACTTGATGCTCTTCTACGGTTACAATCGCGCGATACTTCCGAGCAAAGGATAGGACAGAGTCTTTATCAAGCGGTTTTATTGTCGCAAGATTCATAACCCCAACTGAAATTCCTTCGGACTCAAGTTCATGAGCAGAAATGAGAGCTTTGTGAACAAGCCCTCCGCAAGCAATAATTCCAACTTTTTTATCATAAGAATTTTCGGTTTCGTAAAAAATTTGAGCTTTACCAATTTCAAACGGCGTATCATCTGTTGTGATTATTGGAGTTTTTTCACGAGCAAGACGAATATAAACAGGGCCATTAAATTTTGCCGAAGCAATTGTCGCCTTCTTTGCTTCAATAGAATCACAAGGTACAATCACTGTCATTCTTGGAATAACACGGGTTAGGGCAATATCTTCAACTGCTTGATGTGTTCCACCGTCAGGACCCACGGAAACCCCAGCATGAGAACCAACTATCTTTGCGTTAACGTTGTTATAACAAATAGTTGTGCGAATCTGCTCCCAGTTTCTTCCCGGAGAAAACATTGCATATGATGTGAAAAATGGAATCTTCCCCATCACGGCCATTCCTGAAGCAACCGCCGCCAAATTTTGTTCAGCAACCCCCATTTCTATAAATCTAGTTGGGAATCTTTCTTTAAAAAGATGCATTTGGGTTGATTCCGTAAGATCGGCACACAAACCAACAACTTTATCGTCTTGTGTCCCAGCAATAAGTAACCCTTCTCCAAAACCTTTACGAATAGGCGCTTGTTCAACGTCTTTGTCGAAAAGTTTTTGATTTAGTTTTGCGTCTTTGTTTAACATATTTTAATTTGTCTCACTTTCAATTTTTCCGTGTAAAGTTCGAAGTTCTTTTAAGGCCTGAGCTCCTTGTTCTTTATTTGGAGTTACTCCATGCCAACGAAAATCGCGTTCAAACTCTGGCACGCCTTTGCCTGGAATTGTGTGCGCGATAATAACCGACGGTTTTTCAAAAATAGCACGGGCTTGTTCTACTGCTTCAATAATCCCCTGAAAACTATGTCCATCGATTTCTTGCACATGCCAGCCAAATGATTCCCATTTTTCGTGTAGTGGCTCAAGCGGCATGATGTCTTCAGTAAATCCGTCTATTTGAATATTATTTCTATCAACAACTGCAATAACATTTCGTAGTTTTTCTTTACCAGCAAGCATTATTGCTTCCCAATTTTCACCAGCGTCTAGCTCTCCATCACCCAAAAAACAATAAAAGAAGTGTGGTGTAGAACGGCCGTGGTCAATTCTATCTGCAAGTGCCATCCCAACTGTTTGCGAAAGCCCAGAACCCAAAGGACCAGAAGATGTTTCTACAAATGGAAGCCATTCACGGTGCGGGTGTCCTTGTAATCTTGAACCAAATTTACGTAGTGTTTTTAATTCTTCTACGGGGAAATAACCTGCGTGCGCAAGTGTCGCATAAAGTATTGGACAAATATGACCATTAGAAAGTATTAATCTGTCGCGTTCATCCCAATCTGGTCTTTTGGGGTCATGACGTAAAAAACGAAAGTAAGCGGCTGTAAAAATATCAGCCATGCCTAAAGGTCCGGCTGTGTGACCAGAACCTGCTTCCATAAGCATATCAATAATAGACTGACGAATTTCATTCGCCTTAAGTTCTAAAAAATTTATTTCTTTGTCAGATAGCATTGTTTGCTGTGTTATAAAGATCCCCTATCGCACCATGAGTATTTTCATTTTTGAATATTGCCGAACCTGCAGCTAAACGATCAACACCTGCTTTTACAAGTTCTGTGACATTCTCCATTCCTACTCCACCATCAATACTTATTATAACATCAGGAAATTTTTTTCTGAATGAGGATATCTTTTCAACCACCCTTTTATCAAATGGTTCACCTTGAAGCCCTATTGTTGCAATACCCATAAACTGTACAAAATCTATATCGGAAATAAATTCTTCAAGTGTTTCATTCGCCGTATCAATGTTTATAGCCAGTCCAACCTCTAAATCTTTTTCTCGAGCAAGTTTTATTGCTTCCCAAATTTTCTCTGTGCTTTCAATATGAAAAATAATTCTTGAGGCGCCGAGCATTACAAAACGATCAATTTCTTTCTCTGGATTTTTAATCATCAAATCAAACTCATAATCAATATCTTCCCAGTGTGGCAACCCCTCAAACTCAAATTCAAATGCTTTCGCATCAAAAGAAATATATGGCCATGTTTTACCACGCACAAAAACTCCGTCCATCACATCTATTTGCACCCAAGGAGCGGAACCAACCACCCGCGAGATGTGTTCTTCTAGGTCATTTAAACTACGTGGCATTACTGCCGGGATAATTTCTATATTAGATTGATTAGACATAATTTACTAATACTTACTAATCTCCTAATTTATCTAATTTAGCTAATCTCCTCTTATGTCTCTCCTCCCCAGAAAACTCGGTCTCAAGCCACATTTTAACAGCCTGTTTTGCTTCCTCTTCACTAACAAACCGCGCTCCAATTGAAAGAATATTCGCATCATTGTGTTCACGAGAAAGACGCACGATTGTCCCCGCTCCGCCATAATAAACAACAGCGCGCACTCCTTTAAAACGATTGGCAACAATTGCCTCACCTTGGCCAGAACCACCGATAACTATTCCCATAACTTCCCCGCCCCCGCCTGCAACTTCTTTGGCAACCTCTGACACGTGGTCTGGGTAATCATCTTCCGGATCAAAAGAGAAAGGTCCTTCGTCTGTCACCTCATATCCAAGGTCAATCAAAAACTGAAAAAGTTTTTCTTTTAAATCGTATCCTGCGTGATCACTTCCAAGATAAATTTTCATAGTTTAAATAAAAGAAGCCGCTTTAACTACGTGTTCAATAAGTGTTTTTGAATATCCCATTTCGTTATCATACCAAACAAGAACCTTTACCAAATTTCCGCCAACAACCTTTGTGAATGATAAGTCGGCGATTGCCGCGCGAGTATCTCCAATAATATCAGAGGAAACTAATGGTTCTTCTGTTACAGCAAAAATTCCCTTCCATCGTAATTCTTGTGTCGCTTTTTTTAATACTTCGTTAATTTCTTCAACGGTTGTATCTCTCTTTGAAATAAAAGTGATATCTGCAATAGAACCAGAAACCACTGGAACACGAATAGCAACACCATCAAATTTTCCACTTAAACTCTTAATTGTCTTTGTCACAGCGACAGCGGCACCAGTTGTTGAGGGAATAATATTTTGCGCGCCAGCACGACCTCGACGAAAATCTTTTACGTCAGGAGAGTCAACAAGGTGTTGAGTCGCAGTATAAGCATGAACTGTATTTAAAATAGCTTTTTCAATTCCAATAGCATCGTCCAAAATCTGAATTACTGGACCGCTGGCGTTTGTAGTGCAAGAAGCATTAGAACTAACCTTACAAGTAGATAGCTCAACTTCGTTTACACCCATAAGCACTGTTGCTCCGTTTGGTCCGTTCTCTTCACCATCTTTTGCTGGAGCTGAAATAACAACACGCTTTGCCCCAGCATCAATATGCGCTCTCGCCTTATCAAAACCCTCAAACACTCCAGTTGATTCAACCGCAACGTCTATATCAAGTTTCCCCCATGGAAGTTTAGCTGGGTCACGCTCTGCTATAAGAAGAATTTCTTTTGCTCCAATTTTTAAATATTTTTCACCACCTTTATCTAAAATCTCAATCGGAGTACGCCCACGGCCATAAACTGTATCGTAACGGAGGAGATAAGCTAAATTTTCTGCATCACCTAAATCGTTTATCGCAACGATAGTCATGCGCGAATCATTAAGCGCCAATTTCAAAAAAGCTCGTCCAATTCTTCCAAAACCATTTATCGCCACTCGTACATTTTTATCCATATTGTTCAAAGATTAATTTCCCCAATTGTACCAAAACACAGAACGAAAAAATAGACCGCAAACACTAACCTCACTTGGAGGTTGAACCTCCAAGTGGTTATTCTAATAAAAATTTTTCCAAGTCTTTCATATCTTCCTTTCTTTTCCTAATCATTTCTAAAGATGTCAAAGAAAATTTCTTGTATTCATCAATGCTATTAAATTGATCTAAAATAATTTTCTTTTCACAAATACCACCAACATTTTTATCTACATACTCTCCCCAACTAGACCTACTACCCACCAACTTGGAGGTTGAACCTCCAAGTTGGTGAACTTTGTTGTTTAAATTAACGTAAGCACTAAGATGAAGAAGATATTCATTCGCATCAACGTGAATAGACTTAAAAACCCCTT
This sequence comes from uncultured Candidatus Saccharibacteria bacterium, assembly GCA_964414265.1. Classification (GTDB taxonomy): domain Bacteria; phylum Patescibacteriota; class Minisyncoccia; order Phycocordibacterales; family VMEP01; genus VMEP01. Next base: position 9,218 of record CAYPVT010000007.1, read on the forward strand.
GAAACAAAGATCCGCTTCTTTTATTTTTTCTATTAAAATACCAAGTATAACCACCACCTAATCTCTTCATGAACTCACTAATACCACCATCCGTTACTTGCTCCAATATAAAATGAAAATGGTTCGGGTTAAAGCAGTAAGCAACAATATTAACTAACCTTTTTTCTAACTTGGCGGTTTCACCGCCAAGTTTACGGAAAGAATTCTCGTGTAAACTCCCCACAGGGTCAATCACATTAAACTCAACCATACTTTGAAAAAAACGTTTTAAATCTTTATCATCATTAAAAATAATTCTCTTATCAACACCGCGGTTATAGACGTGATAAAATTCTCCATTCACAAAAGGTTTTTTTCTTATACTCATACCAATATTCTACTACTTGGCGGTTTCACCGCCAAGTGAATTAACGGGCTAAGTTATAAAGCTGTTTAACCTCCGTAGCTGTAATGGCACGGTTATACAAACGGACATCGTCTATTTTCCCATCAAACGTATAAACCCCAGGAGCATAACCCATACTCCCTATATTTGTTGTGTATGTTGCAGGTGTGCCAACACCTAGGGCGGTGCTAGCGCTATTTTTAAGAACACCATCAACATAAACTGCTAAGGTTGCACCATTATAAGTAGCTACTATATGATGCCACCCAGAATTTTGAGCAACGGCAACAGGAGAGTTGACCGAGGCAGCCGAACCCCCATTCCAGATTACCGCATAAAGAATACCACTCGTAAAGAAAACATTTATTCCGTTTTGTCCGGCGGTACAACAATCTCTAGCATTACTATAAACATACCCGTAACCGCCAGTGTACGTTCCTGAACCAGCGTTAACCCAAGCAGAGACCGCAAAATTAACTGGGGTTAATGTTGCACTTGTCCCAAGATTTACATAAGTACCAGAACTTACCCCTCTAAATTTCAGAGCCTGCCCAAGTTTTCCGTTAGTTGGTGAAGATGTTGTACTCATTCCAAAAAGAGTTCCGTCGTTCCCCTGTCCGCTTCTATCAAGCACCTTATTAGCACCCCAATTCATATCTTTACCATCAAAAGACCAGAGGCCAACTAAACCACTGGTTAAAAAATCATTCTTAGATGAATTAACTTGGGTCGCGTTTTGTTTATATGCCTGCTGAACTTCTGATGCCGACAAAACTCGACTATAAACACGAACGTTATCCATCTTGCCCCCAAAGGCATGTGTTGGTTGGTCCCAAGCCCCGGCACCATAAGGATAAAGAGTTCCAATGGATAATGGTAAGCTCAAATCTCCAAGAGATGGTGTCCAGTCCACAATTCCACAAGCCCCAGATCCAACCAATGCACCGTCTATATAAAGATTCATTGTTCCATCTATCGCTATCGTGGCAACTATATGATGCCACGATCCTTGTGGCGCAGTGTTTGCGCCAGAGTTTATACTACAAGCAGTAGCCCCTCTTACGTAAAAAGTTATAACTGGTCCATAGGTAAGATAATAATTATATACACCAGAACCATTCCATGGTTTGGAAATAAAAGTAGCTGCTGTTTCTCCAATATTTGGATAAATCCAAGTTTCAAGAGTCATCCCCCCTCCTGTGTATTTAAGAGCTTGAACACTTGGAACACTGACATAACTATTTGAATTATTTAATAACAGAGCCTTCCCGAGTTTTCCGTTTTCCCAAGTTGGGCTATGTATAAGGGTCCCATTATTTCCACTTCCACTCATATCGTTTGCTTTAGACCCTGCACCGTCATTTAATGACCAGTAGCCAACAAGGCCACTATTGCTTACAACTTTATTTTGAGCAGATCCAAACTGATAAATAGTTTTTATTTCAGATGAAGATAAGGCACGATTGTAGATATGAACGTCGTCAATTGACCCTATAAAATCACGAGATGCAGTCGTCCCAACTTCTGCTCCAAGAGAGAAGATTCCGTTATTATTACTACCCGGTATTGCCTTAGTAAAACTACCTTTAGCTACTCCATCTACATATATCTGAGCAGTAGTTCCGGACAAAGATACAGACACCAAATGCCATTTCCCATCTGCTAAGTTATAACCAGAATCATCTGACCACGCCCCGGCAACGTTTGAAGCTGTCCAAACAGAAATAGCCCCGTTCCCGTTAATAGCCATAACATACCCAGGCCACGGAGACCCAGATGGAACTTTAGAAATAATATCTCGATAATTACTTGTCCCACCTGTACCAGTGTTACTAGTTTTAATCCAAACCGAAAGAGTAAAATTACCCTGAATGGTGAGTACGTCATTACTTGGTACACTTACGTACATTCCTCCAGCAAAACTAAGAGCCTTCCCCACCCTTCCTGCTACCCATGTTGGACTACCTGTTAATGTTCCGATATTTCTATTACCACTCATATCATTTGCTTTCGATCCCGCTCCATCGTTCAACGGCCAATAGCCAACAAGACCGCTATTACTTACAGATTTAACAGCTGAAGCAGAAACTCCAGCTGGTATAACGATGACAAATAACAAATAACAAATAACAAAAATGTTCGACAATTTATAAATTTTTAAATTTAAGTTTTTCATCTTCCAGTGTTATAAAGTTGTTTAATTTCTGTAGCAGAAAGAGCACGACTATAAACACGAATATCGTCTACCGCGCCAATAAAATCAGTACTCGGAGTACCGAAGCAGGCAACGTTTCTATAACCAGTCCAGAGATAATTACTTCCTCCACTTGCGGAAAAGGTGGCTTGAACGGTCGTATTTTCCAGAACTCCATTTACGTATATACGCAAACCGTTTGAATCCCATACGTGTACTAAATGGTACCAAGTATCTGCAACTGCCGTAGTATTACTCGTCGCAGAGGAGAGTGATCCCTTCCAACTATTTATAACAAACTTATTAGTCGAAAGGGCTATCATTGGAAGACACCAACCACCACCGGTACTTACACTAGAAACATGGACAATAGTCCCTTCGGTAGTCCCTGGACTTAACTTAGCCCACGTACTAATCGTATATGGTTTATTTGCTGTCCCTAAATCACTAAAAACACCACCACTAACCGCATAATTACTGTTGAGTTTAATTCCTTGCCCGATTTTACCTATAACAGGAGAAGAAGTTGTGCTCATTCCAACAAGGGTCCCATCGTTCCCCCGCCCACTTCTATCAAGCACTTTATTGGCACCCCAATTCATATCCTTCCCGTCAAAAGACCAGAGGCCAACTAAACCATTCGTTATTAAGTCATTTTTAGAAGCGCTTATTATCGTCTGTCCACCTGATTTATATAAATCTAAAACTTCTATTGAAGACAAAGCGCGATTATAAACCTTAACTTCGTCAATCTTCCCGTTCCAATAACGACTCAGTGTGTTAACATTTCCAATTATAAAATTACCACTCGTAGCAAAGCTCGCTGGAACAACTCCACCTGCAAAACTAAGTGTTCGTTGAACTCCGTCTACATAACCCTTTAGCCTGTTAGCATCACCAGTTAGAGAACCGTCGTAAACCAAAGTGACATGTGTCCATCTATTGACCGTCGTGTAATTTACAGTGCCAAAAGAAGTACCTCCACCGGCAATAAAAACCACACCGTCAGTAGCTGCTGTTTCATTTTGAATAAAAATTCCATTAGTTCCATTCCACCACCCAGCAATTCCTTTATTCGCTGCAACCGCGTTATTGTAAACCCAGGCAGAAATAGTCATCGCTGTGATATTTGATGTGTCAATTTTGTTTCCAGCATCAACATAGGAGAAAGAGCCGTTAAACGAAAGTGCCTTCCCAAACTTTCCCGCAACCCAAGAGGCGCTAGATATTAATCCATTGTTTTTATTTCCACTCGCATCGTTTATTTCTGACCCTGCGTATTCATTCATCGGCCAATATCCAACCAATCCATTCCTACCGGACGCAATTGATTTTATTGTTGTACCACCGCCTGCTTTATATAAATCTAAAATTTCAGAGGAAGTAAGTAAGCGATTATAAATTCGCATATCGTCTACTTTCCCCGCCAATGGATATTGCGCCCCAGCGCGCATCCCCATGTAAAAAACATCATTACCAAAATTATTCGTATTATTGTTGTTATTTGCATAGGAAGCTGCTGTTTGTAAAACTCCATCAATATAAAAGCTAACCTCGTTTGACGTCTTGCTCTTATCAAAAAGTGCGACATAGTGATGCCACATTAGAGGAGACGGACGATTATAATAACCAATTGAATAACCAACGTTCCCCCTTAAACCGACCGCGAAATATCCAGTATTATCATCCGGTCCAATAACCCACCCCGTGGTACTAACATTAAAATTAGAGCTAGCTTCAGCAATAATACTAATACTATTATTGAAAGAGCTTTTATACATCCACCAAGAAACAGAAACGACGTTTGTTCCACTTGAATCAATACTAGGAACCGCCACATAACTATTAGTACCATTAAAGCTAAGGGCCTTCCCTATTTTACCAGCGACCCAAGACGGGCTGTTTACTAAAGTTCCATTATTTTTATAACCCGAAACATCGTCGGCGCGTGTTCCCACCCCTTCATTCATTGTCCAATAACCAACTAATCCATTTTTGCCGGCATTTTTTATCGCCGCTGCGGAAGTAATGATTGGAGTAACAACAAAAACAGAAAACAAAAAACCGACTAGTACTATTTTTTTTATTGTTGTAACTCTTGTTTTCATAAATTTATTTTAACGTCCAAGATAGTAAAGCTGTTTAGCTTCTGTCGCTGAAAGCGCGCGGTTATATAAACGAACATCATCAATTGTTCCACGATAATAAGTATCGTGACCAACACCAATATTAAATTGATATGAATCCGTAAAAGTTGGTGCATGAGCCATACTCCCAACAGCAACACCGTTTATATACATTGTTGACAACGTGTTTGCTCGAGACACTACTATAACAACGTGCTTCCAAGCAAACGGGCTTAATCCAGCAACTGCAATACGCGGACAACTTCCAGAACCACCATTAACACAAAACTCTAACGCCGCATCGGCACTTCTTGACCTCAATTCCCAACCATTTCCACCAACATTAAAAGAGCCTGCTCCTTTTTGTAAAATATCATCATTACCTGTCGCGTCTGTTGAACCCTTGTACCAAACGGAAAAAGAAAAATCTCCAGTACCAGTATTAATTGAACTATTATTACTTGCGTAAACATAACGAGTAAAAGAAGCCACAAATTTTAAAGCTGAACCAATTTTACCGGGAGTCGGACTAGTTGTTGTGCTCATATTCATAAGCCTTCCATTGTTTCCGTTTCCGCTTCTATCAAGCGCCATATTTGATCCCCAGTTCATGTCTTTACCATCGAAAGACCATAGTCCAATAAGTCCACTGGTTACTTTATTGTTTTGGCTAGAATTAATTGTGGCTGGTTTTAATTTATAAAGCTCATTAATTTCTGATTGAGAAAGCACTTTATTATACAAACGAATATCATCAATTTTACCAGTAAAATGATATCCGCTATCGTCATAAACAGAATATCTTCCAATTGTTTGAGATGTTGGCGTATAAAAAGCCTCCGTTGTGCTTGAAGCAATCTCTGTTGTGTTACTGTAAATTTTTATTCCTCCAACGCTTGTCTTCGTAACCACGAGCTGTCGCCAATCCGATGAAGTTCCACCACCTGTTCCTGTAGCAACGGTAGTCCATGAACTAGTATATTTTTGTAAATATGCCCCACTCGCTGTTGAATAAAGCCAGAAAGTTGGAGACCCAGACCAAACAAGACCAGACCCTTTAACCCAAGCAACAAAAGTAAACTCGGTTGCGCTATTAAAAATATTTCCAGTACCCAAATATCCCAGCTTTTGGGGAGACGTCCCACATGTTGCCCAATTAGTGATAGATATCCCGCCCGTCACAGCATCGGTTGTTGTTGATAAACAAGTTCCATAAACCGTAAAATTATTTTTTCTACCACTATAATCACCGTAGTCGCCATTGAGTGGCCAGTAACCCAGAAGGTTTGTGTTAATAGAATTTTTTTGTACAGTCGCACCAGATTTATATATTGTAGCAATCTCGGATGCCAACAAAACACGATTATAAAAACGCACATCATCAATAATTCCCTTAAATCCCTGAGCTCCCGAGAATGAGCCAACGTACATCGGATTAAGAACCGAAGATAGTGCAGTAAAAGTTGTATTGGCAATAAGAACACCATCAACATAAAGCGTTCCTGTCGTTCCGTTCCATTGCCCCACAACGTGGTGCCATTTACCTAAAGGGGCTGGCCCCGAACCTATTGTTACCGCAGTAGACCCCAACAAAAAAGAAATGTTGTTGCTACTCTGATAATTAAAGTAAATTCTCTGACTAGTCCCAGTAGTGTTCAGTAAATATCCACCTGATGTTTGGGTTGTTGTTGCATAAGCCCAAAAAGAAACCGTGCCAGTAGAAGCCGAGGCCCCAGTTGTTGGAATAGTAACGTAAGTATCATTACCGTTAAAAAGTAACGCTTTGCCAAATTTACCACCAGTCCATGTTGGACTATTTACTAAAGTTCCAGTACTTCCACTACCAGAGGCATCCCCTGCTTTTGTTCCGTAATTATCATTAAATGACCAGTATCCGATTTGTCCGGTTTTCGTTGGAGTTTTTATTGTTACAGCAGAAAAAGCTAGCAGTGGTGTTGCTATAAAAATGAAAACAAAAATACCAACAAACATTACTGAACCCAACTTGGAGGCTTCGCCTCCAAGTGGATTATTTTTAAAAAATTTTTGATTAAAGTTATTCATCTTAGTTCCAAAAGACTATTCTAACAAAATATTACCAATTTCTTTTAAAGAATCTTTTCTATCACGTATTGTTCTTAAGGATTCTAAAGCAAATTTTTTATAATCCCCAATATTACTAAACTGGTCTAATATAATATCTTTTTCACAAATACCGTTTTTGTCATTTTTTGTATACTCCCCCCAGCTACTTACACTCTTCACCAACTTGGAGGCTTCGCCTCCAAGTTGGTGAACTTTATCATTTAAATTTACATAGGCACTTAAATGTAATAAGTACTCATTACTATCAACATGCACCGATTTAAAAACACCCTGAAAAAGGGATCCACTCCTCTCCTCTTTTTCATTAAAATACATAGTGTAGCCAGTAGCCAAACGGTGCATAAATTTTTCAATACCCTTTTCTGAAACTTGCTGAACAATGAGATGGTAGTGATTTGGATTTAAACAATACGCAATAAAATTTACCAACTTCCCTTCTTTTCTTTTTGGTATTTTCGTCAACTTGGAGGCTTCGCCTCCAAGTTGACGATTTTTAAATGAATTTTCATAAATACTTCCTATTGGTTCGATCGTATTAAACTCAACCATACTCTGAAAAAACCTGTTCAAATCTTTTTGGTTTGAAAAAATATTACGCTTATCAATCCCCCTGTTGTACAAGTGATAATATTCTTTGTTTATAAATTGTATTTTTCTGGTCATATGTTTACTTAAATTAAATTTCTCTAACTTGGAGGCTTCGCCTCCAAGTTAGAAGTTACGGCGTAGTTATTTCAGAAGTACTTGTCGCTGTCGTTGTTGTTGCCGTCGCTGTCGTTGTTGTTGCCGTCACTGTCGTGTCTGTTATTGCTGATGTTGTGGTCGTTGCTGTATCTATTGTCGTCGTGGTGGTTGTCGTGTCAGTTGTCGTTGCTGTGTATGTCGCAGTTGTATCTGTAAGAGCATTCACACTTCCAGAGATTGCATCAACAATTGAGCCCACAAACGACGAATTAGAAACTTGTGTCGCAGTTGCTGACCCACCAACCAAACACTCACCTGATGTTGTTTTTGGAAGGCCACCTGAAACTGTTAGACAATATGGCGCGCCACTTTCTTCGTCGTACATTGTGATTCCAGAACGTCGGTCAGGTGAGCCAATCTTAACTCCCCCACGCACTTCGATATTGTCCGCCAAAAGTTTACCGCTTGCGTCGATACTCCAAGTTCCAGAAGCTCCCGTAATTGCGCCAACATTTTCAATCGAAAATCCTGCCATATCAAGCACTCCTTGTGATGCGACACGTCCAGTCACGGAATCAACCGCGAGAGTCACACTTGTTGATGTGGCGTTTGCGATTGAGGAATCAAGGTGAGTCCAACCAACAGAGACAGAAACCGCGACTGCGCCCTGATAAACGAATGTGCCGTCAACATTAGTTGAGGTAACAGTTGAAGTTGCCGATTGTGTTCCATCAAATGAACCTAAAGCGATACCGATAGTCTGTGATGATGTCGTTGCTTTCATACCAACACCAGGAACTGATGAAAGAGTGATACGGTCGCCTGGGTTAATTACGCCACCTTCAGTAGAAACCTTCACCACAGTTTTTCCAGAAAAGACAACCGAAGGTGAAGTACTTGTGCTGGAGAATGTTAGTCCTGCAAGATTTGCGATTCCAACAACCGAGGCCATGTTTGTTTTATCGGCGCGAACCAAAACAGCGGAAGTTGTTGTTGCTCCAACCACACTTGGAGGCGAAGCCTCCAAGTTGGAGTTTACTGAAACTAAGGTTGTTGTTGCGCTCATTGCAACAATGTCACCAGCCTCAACCTCGGGAGAAGATAAATCTGCAAAGTGTTCTGCAATTCCTGATTGAGTGGAAGCAAATCTATCAGAAGAAATTGTGTTTGAGTTCAAGACATCACAGAACGAAGCGACGCACATACCTTCAGAAATAATTGTCTTAGCAGAAATTATGTTTGCCTTAATATTTCCAGCAAACGTCAATACTGGTGTACTTGTTGCTGAGATGGAAAGGTATGTGTTTTCTGTTGAGCTCCCTTTAATATCCGTTGAATTTGAAATTTCGCCGATTGAGAAAATCCCATTCTTCGATTCAACAAACCAATCTTTTGTTGTCGTCCCAACACCAACGTTTCCGTTTGTTCCAATTGCGTCAATTACAGAAGCTGTGTCGGTAAGCGTGAGTCTTGGATTCGGGGCAGAAATGTTTAATGCTGACTTTGGCGCTGATGTTCCAATACCGACACGACCGTCTTTTGCGATAGTAAACGCACTACTATTATCTCCATTTAATACAACAAACGAATCCTTATCAGATTCACCTTGAATAGTAAGTTTTGCAGTTGGTGTGGTTGTTCCAAAACCAACATTGCCTTCTACTATTAAGCCATTCTCTGGCGCTTCAACATTATAGTTTTCTCCGATACTTGTTCTGCCGGAAACCGTCAATGTCGACATTGGAGTTGAGGTGCCTGTTCCAATTCCAACTTTTCCGTTCTCGACAAAAATTCCAAGGGAGTTCAGTGATTCCGTAACGGCCTTTACCCAAAGTGAGAGTTTCTTTCCAGCGGTTGAAAAGAATCCACCTTTACCGCTGTATTCAATAGTATTAATCATCGCAAGAATACTTGTCTTTCCGTTTTCAAAATCTGAAAGTGAATATGATTCCAAAGCAATAGCGACAACCCGACCTGCATCAGTTGCTTTCATCGCAATACCGGGCTTCGAAGAAGCGGTTAGGAAATCACCTTTTTTAATTTCTCCACCCTCAAACGACACCTTCACCGGCACGCGCCCAGCGAGAGCGATAGGCGCCTTCCCGGCTTGGCCACCAGAGATATCTGAACCGAGCAAGACTCCAGGAGCCGTGGTGACAACACCAACTGTGTAGGCATCGTACGCGCCGTTTGACTTCGACACGAGACCAGATGAATCTTCTGGAGACACACTCACCACGTCTCCCGGGGTAAGCGAAGCATCGTCAGTTGGGAAATATTCAGCGATGTCGGCACCACCTGAGTTCCACGAGCCACCAGAAGATGTGTATGCATTACCACCAGAAGAGAATCTAAAAAGGTCCTGTCCACCAGAAGAAAATGTTGCAAGGTCGCTATTGTTTGTATTTATAACTTTAAATCCCGTAATGATTGGTTTGCTAAATACTCCAGCTTTATTTTCTTCATCATTAAGTGGGAGGCGGTTATACACAACAGAAGATTCACCAAGCCATACGTTCTTTTGACTATTTGGCTGTCTTGGAATTTCTCTCTTCATGTCAATACGCACCTGCATCCAGACGTCGCCCGAGGTGGGGTTAATGAGGCTCCCTGAGGTGGGGAGGCTTCTCCACGCTGCTGTGGCGAGAGCGTCACTCGTGGCGGCGGTCTTCACTCTGAAGGAAACCGCACCTGCTTTGAAGGAATCAGCATTTCCTGTCCACATTAAAGCCGACGTGCTATTGAGACTTGGGTTGTTGATGTATTCACTTTGGTACGAGCCAGAGGTCACCCAGCCAGCGTCATAGATAGAAGTATTAGAAGTACCGCTTCCTAACACAACCAAGAACTTGCCGTCGGGGCGTTGGATGGAGTGGGAACCATGTTGTGCAAGACTAGCGGCAGTACCCACAAGAGCCGGTCCAGCAACGAAAGTGTTAGCGACAGGGTCGTAGATAGAGGTGTTGGAGACACCGTTTCCCAAGACAACCAAGAACTTGCCGTCGGGGCGTTGGATGGAGTGGGAACCCCACGAAGCAAGATTAGCGGCGGTGCCAACAAGAGCCGGTCCAGCAACAAAAGTGTTAGCGACAGGGTCGTAGATAGAGGTGTCGGAGGTGTTGAGACCGATAACGACGAGGAACTTGCCGTCGGGGCGTTGGATGGAGTGGGAGCCGGTATAAGCGGAACTTGTGACGGTGCCGACTAGTGCCGGTCCAGCAACGAAAGTGTTAGCGACAGGGTCGTAGATAGAGGTGTTGGAGACACCGTTTCCCAAGACAACCAAGAACTTGCCGTCGGGGCGTTGGATGGAGTGGGAACCCCACGAAGCAAGATTAGCGGCGGTGCCAACAAGAGCCGGTCCAGCAACAAAAGTGTTAGCGACAGGGTCGTAGATAGAGGTGTCGGAGGTGTTATTGCTTAAGACAACCAAGAACTTGCCGTCGGGGCGTTGGATGGAGTGGGAGCCGGTATAAGCAAGGCTTGCGGCGGTGCCAACCAGAGCGGGGCCGGCGGAGAAATAATTTCCAAGTGTGGTGGAAGTCGCAGTGGTGCTTGCAGAATCAAAACCATACGGCAAGGTCAATCCATTATCTCCACCCAAAAGATTTGAGAGGACTGGCCCCGAAGTCGTGGCGTTACCAGCACTTGTTGACGTTGCGAAACCGGTCCCAAAATCTGCATTGTCTTTTCGGAAAATAGTTCCATTATCAATTGTAAAATCATACAAAACTGGTTGCGCAAATGAACGTTGATATTTAACGTCTGCTTCACCAAGCCATGTGTTAGTTGGTTTATTAATTTGATTTGGCTGGGCGTTTGTTGAAATTGTACGAATTAATGTCACCCTCACTTGTGCCCAAAGCGCGCCATTGACTGGATAGATATATCCGCCATTTGTGGTTGTAGCATAAGACGCACTAGATAGCCCTCCTTCTGTTGTCGCAGTTCTAACGGCGAGATCAACTCTTCCCTCTCCGTTTGTGCTGAATTTCAAAATTGACGAAGTGTTTAATTTCGGCATGCTCATCGCTTCTGATTCATATGAACCAGATACCACAAAACCTGGATCGTAGATAGAAGTGTTAGAGGAGGCATTACCAAGAACAATCAAGAATTTACCGTCGGGGCGTTGGATAGAGTGAGCACCATCAGCAGTATTATTTCCAGCAGTGCCAACGAGCGCGGGGCCGGCGGTGAAGGTGTTTGCGACTGGGTCATATATAGAGGTGCCAGAGCCACCGTTTCCCAAGACAACCAAGAACTTGCCGTCGGGGCGTTGGATGGAGTGGGAACCACCATAAGCCTGAGCAGAAAGTGCGGGGCCGGCGGTGAAGGTGTTTGCGACTGGGTCATATATGGAGGTGTTGGAAGAAAAATTTCCTAAGATAACCAAGAACTTACCGTCGGGGCGTTGGATAACATGAAGTCCGTCTCGGGAAGTGCTTCCTGAGGTACCAACAACTGTTGGGCCAGCAACAAAAGTGTTAGCTACTGGGTCATAAACGGAGGTACTGGATGAAGCACCACCTCCATGAATCAATAGGAACTTGCCATCGGGACGCTTAATTGAAACAGCACCACCAGGGCCAACAAAACCGGTTGGATTTGGGCCAGCAACAAAAGTATTTGCTACTGGGTCATAGATAGATGTACTAGCTGAATTTCCACCATGAATTACCAAGAACTTACCGTCGGGGCGTTGGATGGAGTGGGCGCCACCCTGAGCAGAAGTAAAAAGCGCGGGGCCGGCGATGAAGGTGTTTGCGACTGGGTCGTATATGGAGGTGTTGGAAGTTGTGCCTCCTAAAACAACCAGGAATTTGCCGTCAGGGCGTTGGATAGAGTGGGTGCCGTAGTTCGCAAGATTTGCAGCAGTACCAACTAAAGCTGGACCGGCAATAAAGGTGTTAGCAACTGGATCGTAGATGGAGGTGTTGGAAGTACCGCTAGCTAAAATAACTAACAACTTACCATCGGGGCGTTGGATGGAGTGGGCATTATCAAAAGCAGTATTACCTGCAGTACCAACAATCGCTGGTCCAGCTGTCATCGTGCCTAACCCAATATCCATCGTAGTGGCAAGGTTAAGAGAAATCTGACTACTTGTTGTTGCAACCCCGACAGTCACACTTGAGCCCGAGACCGAGAAATCGCCAGTTGTTGATTTTGTTGAGATTGACGACGCGCTATCTGAAATTGAGAACAAGGCAGTTGGTGATTGTGTTCCAATTCCAACCTGACCCGCTGAATTTATATAAAACAATGACGCACCGGTTGAAGAAGCAATATTTAATAAATCAGTCCCTGCAGTTCCTTGAATAGAAAGTTTTGTGAGTGGCGAACTTGTCCCGATACCGACGTTGCCACCATTAAAGAATGAGGATCCGTTGTTGCTGATTGCAAGATTCCCGTTTGATGAACTGATACCAGAATCATTCATATACATTGACCCGGTGCCGGTGCGGAGTGTACCCTTCACCCACAGATTACTTGCAAATGTTGATGTGGCATTTGCTCCCGTACCGTTCACATCGATGAAGCCAGCGAATGTTGAGGTCGCCGTTGTTGAGGTTGCAATAAAGGCATCTGCAATAACGTTCCCAGCAACAGAAAGTTTTTGGTATGGGGATGTGGTCCCGATACCGACATTGCCGATTGAATTTATCCTCAAACGCTCTACAGCATTTGAAGAAAACGCCACTTCATGCGAAACAGGCCAAAACATACCAGAATCTGACATATTAACGTCTGAAATAGCGGGAAGTGAAGCAGTCCCAGAAGGGCCTCTAAATTGAGTATTGTAGATTTGATACGCAATAGCTCCGCCATAAGCTATGTTTATATTTGTAGATCCTGTTGAATAAATACCCGTCCCAGTTGAATTCGAGAAACTGTAACTTGGGGCTGCGACCGTTCCGTTTGGCACTAGTATTTGTCCGTTACTGATTGTTAACGCTCCTGTTGGATTGCTTGTCCCAATTCCAACATATCCATTACTTGCGACATGGAAGGCAGTTGATGTTCCCGCACCACTAGTGGAAGATGCGATTGTAAATAATGGAGTTGCGCCACCTGCTGTCGCCTGGATTGATAGTTGTGCAAATGGTGAAGTAGTGCCAATGCCGACGTTGCCACCCATAAGGATTGCTGAATAGACCTTATTGCCCGCGCTTGTGCTAATCTGCGGATCTGAATAGAACCCAATTACAGTGCTATTACTTGAAGGACTGGTAGACATATACGGCTTAGAATAAACGCCATACATTGCGGAACCGGCGCCCGAGACAAACGGTTCGGAATAGATACCGTACATCGTCTGTGAGCCGCCACCGTTTCCTAGTAATTTTGCAGCCACATCGAGACCCGTGAATGTCCTGTTCCCGTTGCCGACAGCGTCGTAGTAAGAATTGATAAGAGTCGAAGTAGAGAAATTTGCCAAAGAAGAATCCATTCCAGCTATTGTAAATCTGGTATTAGATGAAAGCGTCGTAGTCCCTATTCCAACATTTCCACCCGCTGTCGCAAAATACGCAGAGCCAGATGAGGTAAGAGCTGTTGTCGAAGCGTATGGGAATGTTGATGCTTGAGTGAGAGAGGTAGCGGTGAAATATGGAGCGGTGATAGCACCAGAGACAGTGAGTGTGCCTGTCGCTGTGAGGTTTCCTCCGATATATGCATCACCTGCAACTGATAGTTTTGCGAATGGAGAGGTGGTACCGATACCAACGTTGCCGGTGGAAAGTGTTGAGCCGGTTCCATTGAGGTTAATTCCATAAATTAAGTTCCCGATGTTTAACTGATTGCTTGCTGTTGCTGAGGCGACCGCCACATCGTTGCCGATAGCGATATTGTTTGAACCTGTGGTGACTTGATTATATGAAGACGCGATAGTTGATTGACCAATGAGCACATTGCGAGCGCCTGTTGTAATGCCATAGCCGGACTGATAGCCGAGGAGAGTGTTGTAGTCGGAACCGGTGGAGGCGTAGTAGCCGGACTGGTAGCCGAGGTAGACACCTCCTTGATTGGAGTATAGAGCCGTGCCATGGGCGGTGGCATAACCCATGGCAACAGAAGAAGTGGCGGAGGAGTTGTAGTAGAGGGCGGAGTAACCATTTGCGGTGTTGTAGGTGCCGGTGGTGTTGAAGTAGAGGGCTTGGTAGCCGTTTGCGGTGTTTTGGATGCCGGTAGTGTTGGAGTAGAGGGAGTTCATACCATTTGCGGTGTTATAGTAGCCGGTGGTGTTGGAGAAGAGGGAGTTCATACCATTTGCGGTGTTTTGGTAGCCGGTGGTGTTGGAGCGGAGGGCGTTCGCACCATTTGCGGTGTTGTAGGTGCCGGTGGTGTTGAAATAGAGGGCTTGGTAGCCGTTTGCGGTGTTTTGGATGCCGGTAGTATTGGAGTAAAGAGCTTGATAACCAACGGCTGTATTGGAATCACTTGAAGTTGCCACATTTAACGCTTCGTAGCCAAGCGCGGTATTGTATAAACCATCAGAAAGAAGCGCAGACCCTGCCCCTATCCCAGCAAGTGCGGAGAAGTTGGTCGTACTTGCGTAGAGGATAGTGTTCCCCGCTTGTTTGTATCCAGAATACTGGTCGGTGTTAATGAAACCAGCGACATCGAGTTTATAGTTTGGACTCGTTGCCCCAACACCAACATTTCCAGAATTATTTATCACAAACAAAGTTGATGAAGCGGAATTAACAGCTTGAAATACATTTTCTGCAGTTGTCGTTGCCGACCAAACAGTAAGTTTTGCGTATGGAGTTGAAGTGCCAACACCAACACGAGTATTTGCCATATTGCCTGTGCCATCTGATTGTCCGAAAATAGTTAGTACTGGGTTGCTGTCTAATTGAGCGGTGTAGCTTTCAATCGTGCCGTTTGCTGCAGAAGAAGTGACGGGCATATCAACCCACGAAAGGATTCCCCCATCGGCATCAAAATTCATTGAGCCAAAATTAAGATTTGAAATTGTTGTTGATGTCGTTGAAGCTTCGTAATAAATATCATTACCACCAACACTGAAGTTGCCGTTGTCTGTGACTTGAAGAAGTGTTGTGGAAGCGTTATTAACAACAGCGAATGTTTGACCTGTTGTGGTGCCTGTCCCCCAAACAGAAAGTTTTGAATATGGAGTTGTTGTGCCGACACTAACAAAGCCACCTCCTTTAAGTGTTAGTATGTCACTCGTTTGATAACCACCGCTACTGTATAGGTGTCCAAACACCATGTCCACAGTTGTTCCGTTGTAGCGAGTATCAATTTGGCCGGTAATATTTGCGCCGTCTCTCCACGTTAAAGCTTTTTGAGCTGAGTTTGTGCTGTATGTCGTTTGTAAACTCAAGATTTCACTTGCGCTGGCACCAGTACCTCCATCATAAATTTGCATCCTTGCCGTAGGATTAGTTAATCCAACTCCGACCTTACCACTCGAAGTGACGAGTGTGTTTCCGGCAACCGCGAGGGACGAGGAGAATAGATTTGTTGATGATGCGGTGGTGGAGTAGAAGTTTGTTGTTGTTGCGCTTGTGCCAGTTGCGTTTACAAATGTGAAGTTTTGGAATGATACTGTCCCTGTTGCTGTGAGGTTTCCTCCAATGTATGCGTCACCTGCAACTGAAAGTTTTGCGAATGGTGATGTGGTGCCGATGCCGACGTTGCCAGATGAGGTAATAG
>CAYPVT010000008.1:0-24946 GCA_964414265.1 uncultured Candidatus Saccharibacteria bacterium
AGTGCGGCGGCACGAGCAGTAAATTTTTAGCAAAAAATTATACGTGTTTTTTGAAGATATTTTTAAAAAAGACATATTTGCAAATTTAAGCACTTTCTAGTAAAGTACGGGCTTATGAAGAAAGATATCCATCCTAAATATAACGATGAAATCAAGGCCACTTGCGCCTGTGGAGCGACTTACGTCGTTTCTTCTGGTTTGCCAGAGATAAACGTTGAAATTTGTAGTTCTTGCCACCCATTCTATACAGGCAACGAAAAAGTTATCGACACCGCTGGTCGTGTTGAAAGATTCAAGAAGCGAAGGGCAGCAGCAGAACCAGTTAAGAAAGTAGCTAAGAAGTCTTAGATAATCAGTAAGAAAAACAGCGAGATAATTGCTGTTTTTTCTTTTTCTAAAAAAATTATGCAAGATCTTGAGAGCGCTAAAAAAAATTCTAAAACCGCATATCTTGCGACACAGTTTGAACAATTGCTTAAAGAGGAAGAAGAGATTCAATCAATGATTGAGCACGACCCTTCGGTTCATGAACTAGGAGAGGAAGAGTTAAAAAGAATTGGTGAGCAAAAAGAAACAATAGAAAAACAAATTGAAACAATTCTTGATTCAGAAAAAGAGGAAGTCGCTAAACCAACGGGGGCTATTTTAGAGGTGTACGCTGGGGCGGGGGGAGAAGAGGCTGCACTTTTCGCAGAAGAACTCACTATCATGTATCAGAGATATGCCGAATCACGTAATTGGTCTGTGACGAAACTTGATGAATCAAGAAGCGAGCTTGGTGGGTATAAAGAAGCTTCGTTTGAGGTAAAAGGTAAAGGGGCCTATGAAGCGCTTCAGTTTGAGACCGGAGTTCATCGAGTTCAAAGAATTCCTGCGACGGAAAAATCTGGCCGAGTGCACACGTCAACGGCTTCTGTTTCCGTTCTACCTATCCGTGCTCGCTTTTCTTACACAATATCTCCGAGTGATGTGGAAATGGAACTTTCCCGTTCTGGTGGTGCCGGGGGGCAAAATGTTAACAAGGTTGAAACAGCCGTTCGTCTTATCCACAAACCAACGGGGGTTGCCGTGCGTTGTCAGAGTGAGAGAAGTCAATTGAAAAATCGCGAAAAAGCTTTTGAGATGCTTTCAGCTCGTCTTTCAATGTTGAAGGAAGAGGAAGAATTTAACAAACTTTCTGCTGAAAAAAAGAGCCAAATCGGGACTCGTGATCGTTCAGAAAAAATTCGCACATACAATGTTCTTCAAGATCGTGTTACCGACCATCGTATTAAGCAGACGTGGCACAATATTGAAGGAATACTGGCTGGCAATCTAGATTCAATCATAAGGACATTTGAAAAGTTTGAAGGGGTATTGCCGGCAGTGGAAGAATGGTGAGAAGCGAAAACATGGAGCTTCGCAAGGACGGAGCACGACGGTGCGAGACGGGGTCGCGGAATTTTCCAGCAGGAAAATATCCGTGATGGGGAGACGAAGAATAACCAATATTAGTCTGTTGGGGCTTGTGGGTTGCTTCAAACAAAGCTTTTTGTTAGTATAGTCCCATTAGAAGTTCGGCTGGTTTTGTTGTATATATAGCGTTTTAACCTACGGGAATCGCCTTACGGCTTTCTTTTTTTGTTAAAAACGACTAAGATGATAACTTCTAACGGGATAAAGATATAAATATGCAGAAAAATACTAAAGAAACACCAAATATGGAAGCATTGCTTAAGGCAGGGGCTCATTTTGGTTATTCTCGTACAAGACGCCATCCTTCGATTAAGAAATCACTCTTAGGATCAAAAAATCACTCTGATGTTATAGACCTTGAGAAAACTAGCCAAATGCTTGAAACGGCATGTGATTTTGTGAGAGAACTAGGCAAACAAGGTAAACAAATCATTTTTGTTGGTTCTAAACCAGAAGCGCGAGATATTGTAAAAGAAGCAGCACAGTCAATTGATATGCCGTTTGTTACAGAGCGTTGGCTTGGCGGTACTTTGACCAATCTTTCAGAAATCAGAAAGCGTGTTGAGAGACTTTTGCAGATTAATGATGAAAAAGAAAAGGGGACAATCGCTCGCTACACAAAGAAGGAGCGTTTAGTTATCGACCTAGAACTCGGAAGATTAAACCGATATTTTTTTGGTTTGATTTCTCTAAAGAGCATACCAGGCGCAATGTTTGTTGTTGATTCTAAAAAAGAAGCAATTGCGATAGCAGAAGCAAAAAATGTTAAGGTTCCGGTTATCAGTCTTTCAAACTCTGATTGTGACGTTTCTGTTATCACATACCCAATTGTTGGTAATGACGCCTCAACTTCAAGCATCCAGCTTTTTGTTGAGAGCATTGTGAATGCATATCAAGAAGGTATGTCAATGCGTGAGGTTGTTTAGTAATTTATTCATAAGCTCTTTATTTAAACCATGGTAACGATGGATCAAGTTAAGGAATTGCGTGATATGACCGGCGTGTCTGTTATGCAGTGTAAAAAAGCTCTAGAGGAAGCTCAAGGAGACAAGGATAAAGCAATTGAAATCTTGAAGCGTAAAAGTAAAGATATTGCTGGTAAGAAAGGTGACAGAACTTTGGGTTCTGGAACTATTCAGTCGTATATTCACTTAGGTGGTGCGGTGGGCTCAATGGTTTTGCTTTCCTCTGAAACTGATTTCGTTTCTAAAAACGAAGAGTTTAAAAAACTTGCTTATGATATAGCGATGCATATTGCCGCAGCAAATCCAGAATTTGTTAGTCGCGAGGAGGTTTCGGAAGAGACAGTTAACGACTTAAAAAAGGTTTTTGAAGAAGAGGCGAAAGCTTCCGGTAAAACCGACCCAGCAGTTAAAGAGAAAGTGGTTTTAGGTAAGTTGAATACTTACTTTGCAGAGCGCGCCTTGCTTGAACAGCCTTTTGTAAAAAATGGCGATGTTACGGTAGGCGCCTTGGTAGATGAAGCTGTTCAGAAATTTGGGGAGAGAATTGAGATATCCCGCTTTGCACGTTTCTCTTCAGATAGGTAGTATATTGATATAGTATGTTTTTGCCATTTATATTTTCTTTAGTTTTTGCGATAGCAATTTCCGGCATGGTTTTTGTTAGGGTCTGGAACATAAGGAGAGGTAAAGTGGTGGCGGGAGAGGAATATGAAATAAGCGAGATTTTTTCAGTTGTTGATTGGGAGAAAACTCTTGATAAAGCCTCATCGTTTGTTCTTAGTAAATTACAAAAAGTTTCAGTTGTTGCTTCTCGTGTTTTGGTAAATTTTTACCATATAGCAAAGAAGTTTATTGATGAAAGAGTAGAACATTTTTCAATGTCTATTCCATCAACTAATAACGGAGATAGCGAAAGAGGTACCGCTTCTTTTTTCTTGAAAGATATATCTGCACATAAAGATAGTTTCAGGAATGGGGAAGCTGACAAGATAGTTTAGTTAAATTGCCCTAAAACATTTTGTATGACAAAATGTTCGGGCGAACAGTCTGGAACAGATTGTATTAGCCGCCTTAGCTCAGTGGTAGAGCGTCGCTTTTGTAAAGCGAGGGTCCTCGGTTCAAATCCGAGAGGCGGCTCCAAAAATTAGTAAGAGAATAGTCTGACAATAAGCGCAATAATAGCAATGACAAGTAGCGCGTGAATTAAATCACCACCTAAGTTGAAACTGAAGCCAAATAGCCAAAGAATGAGTAAGACGATAATAATTGTTTGAAGCATTTTTTTAAAAGTTACCTGTAATACATCAATGCCGTTTCTTGGGCTACTTTATTACAGGTTTTTATAATAATTAATTGTGGCCGTATAATAGTTTAAATTTTTCAAGACCGCGATGTAGTTGAACAGCAACAGCATTTTTTGATTTCCCTGTTAAAAGAGATATTTCTTTAAGAGAAAGATCTTGTACGTATTTCATAGTCATTACTTTTCGATATGTTTCTGGAAGCTGTTGTATCAAGAGAAGTGCCGCTTTGCTGTCCAAAGCATTCGCGAGGAGATCAGAAGAATCATTGTTACTAAGATCAAAACCCTTCTCAACAAGAACATCTAGCGATGTTGTTTTGTGTTTACGATATTCATCTATGATTAGATTGTTAAGAACGTGGTAGAGGAACGCTTTCATCACGTCAATTTTTCCACCCTTAACAAGATAGGCCCACGTTTTCATGAAGGTATCCTGCACTAGGTCCTCACCAACCTCATGGCTGTGTGTTTTGAAAAAAGCATATGAGTTAAGCCCCTTTTCGTATTCTTGGTGCGCCAAGGTTAACTCTTTCTGTTGTTGAGCTTTTTGTTTCGGTTTCATTTTAGTTGTTACTAGATTAAGCCGTACCAGCAGGTGTTCCATTACGGTAGCATTACACAGTACACATCGTTATCGTGGGTTTTTTACCTAAGGAGTGGCGCTTTGCGTTAAGCCAAGAGTTACACCGATATTACAGAAAGGCTGGATAAAGAAAAGATCTTCCCTAAACAATAACACGTTATCTAGTGATATCAAGTGTAATAAATTGGTGTTTTAGCCGACATTACTGGTATGGAAGCAACGCTTATTTTTTCAGAAATAGTTTTTAATTTTGTTGTGTCTATTGCGGTTGTAACGGCTGGCGTTTTGCTGGTGCTTGTTGCCCTCCCGTTGATACGTATAGGGAAAGAGCTTGAACAACTTTCATCAAATCTTAATCAAGCATCATTCGACGCAGCCGAAAGGATAAACGATATTATTGATAGATTTTCTGAATTGCCAATATTTTCGTTTTTTTTGAAAAAACGTTCCCAAAAAATAAACCAAAAGAAAAGAAAGATAGGTAACATTAGTTCGATTAAAAAAATGTAGATTGTTGGTAAGGCAGTTTTTATTAGGGCGTTAATTTAAATTGAGTCTGCGTTTTGTGGATAATCCAATTTTAGTGATATGAAAAAAATAATAAATAAAAAGAGTACAAAGAATTCTTTGGTTAGCAAAAAAGAGAAACTTTTAGAAGGGGCCTTGGTTGGCGCAGTGCTCGGGGTCGCAGCTGGGATGCTTCTCGCACCAGAGTCTGGGAAGAAGTTGCGTGAAGACATTAAGAAACTTCCTGGGGATTTTTATCGATACATGGCACCACGTGTAAAAAAGTTAAAAAAGGCTAGTGAAAAGCAATACGATGCTTTTGTGAGTGAAGGTGTAAAAAATTATGTTAAAGCGAAGAAACTTTCAGCTTCAGAAGAGAAGATGCTTAAAAATGAGGTAAAGCGCTCGTGGACGCACATTAAGAAGCATTTGTAGCGCTAAATTAACCATCATTTATTTTCCTGTTTATCAAAATATAAACATAATTTCCTTAGTTTCTTTTTTGGGTGAATTAACAGTCAAAGAAAGAATGGGGATTAAAAAAAGATGCCGAGAATACTTTTTCTCGACATCTTTTTAATTTGTTGTAATGATTTCGGTTCTCATCCGGCTCCTTTGTGTAGAGGGAATATTATGAAAAAACAAAACACGATATTAATAATTGAGGATGAAAAAAGTCTTCGTGGTGCTATGGTGGATATCCTTTTGGCAAAAAATTTTCTACCGATTGAGGCTAGAAATGGAAAGGAGGGGGTATCTTTGGCGCTTTTAAAGCATCCCGATCTTATTTTACTGGACCTTATTATGCCGGAAATGGATGGGATAACAGCGTTAAAAAATATTAGAGGAGACGTTTGGGGAGAAAAAGTCCCGATTATTATTTTGACAAACTTAAGTGGTCCCAACGAGCAGGTTGCAGATGAAATGCTGACTCAAAAGTTAACTCATTATTTAATAAAATCTGACTGGAAACTTCATGCTATTGTGAAGAAGATAGAAGAAATATTGGAGATTTAAATACTTTATGAAAAAGAAAGTTGTCGCCTCAGTGTCTAATGAAATAATCCGTAATCTTAAGGTTCTAGCTAAAGAAAAAGAGGTTGTTCGACGTAAGCTTGCAATAACAGCAAAGAAGCTTGCCGAAACAGCAAAGAAGCTTGCTATAACCGCGAGGGAAAGAGAAATCGTTAGGCGTAAATTGGAAATAACAGCAAGGGAGCTTGCTATAACGGCAGAAAAGCTTGCTGCGACCGCTAAAGAAAAAGAGGTTGTTCGCCGTAAGCTTGAGGTCACAGCAGAGAAACTTGCTGTCACTGCAAAGGAACTTGCTGCGACCGCTAAAGAAAAAGAGGTTGTTCGCCGTAAGCTTGAGGTCACGGCAGCAAAACTCGTAGTGACAGCAGCGAAACTAGCCACAACAGCAGAAAAACTTGCCGTGACAGCTGAAGAAAAAGAAGACGTTCGACGCAAGCTCGCTGTGACAGCCGAAGAAAAAGAAGACGTTCGTCGTAAACTTGTAGTAACCGCAGCGAAACTTGCCGCAACGGCCGAAGAAAAAGAAAGTGTTAGACGCAAGCTTGTAGTAACTGCAGCAAAACTTGCTGCAACCGCCGAAGAAAGGGAAAGTGTTAGACGCAAACTCGCTGTGACAGCCGAAGAAAAAGAGGACGTTCGTCGCAAGCTTGTGGTAACAGCAGAAAAGCTTAAAAAATCACACGAAACGCTGGAGCGTAAAGTTTTTGAACGTACTAAGGATCTCGAAATGGCTAGAGTGAAAGAAGAGGCGATATTATTATCAATTGGAGATGGACTCTTCGTCACAGACGAAAAGGGAGTTATTATTATTATGAATAAAACGGCGGAAAAGCTGTTTGGTAAAAAAAGCAATGAAACAATAGGAAAGATTTTTTCCGAGGTTGTTGTTTTTGAAAACGAAAAAGGGCTACCGATTGCTTTAGAGCAATATCAAGCAAAGACAACTCTGAACAACAACGCAACTACTTCTGTTTCAACTTATTATTACAGAAGAAAAGATAAAACAAAGTTTCCTGTGGCAATTATGGCAACGCCCGTAATCTTTAAAGGGAAAGTTATAGGAGCAATCAAAATTTTTAGAGATGTAACATCTGAGCGGGAAATTGATAAAGCTAAAACAGAATTTGTCTCCCTTGCTAGCCACCAGCTTCGTACACCACTATCTACTGTTAATTGGTATGCGGAAATGCTTTTAGCTGGGGACGTAGGAGAGCTGAACGAAAAACAAAAAAAATATCTTGATGAGGTTTACCGGAGTAACCAACGCATGGTTGAATTGGTAAACGCGCTTTTAGACGTTTCTTCTCTTGAGTTAGGAACGTTTATAGTTGAACCAGAGCCAACAGATATAATCAAACTTACCCAAAGTGTTATAGACGAACAGAAACCACAAATTGACGCTAGGAAAATTACATTCTCTTTTTCATTTGAAAAAAATATTGGAGTTATGCAGGCAGATCCAAAGCATTTGCGAATGGTAGTGCAGAATATTTTATCAAATGCGGTAAAATACACACCGGAGGGAGGGGAAATAAACGTATCAATCTCGTTGGTTGAAAAAGGGAGTATTCTTTTGAAGATTATAGATAATGGTTACGGCATACCAAAAAATCAAGAAGATAAAATATTCACCAAGCTGTTTAGGGCAGATAATGTTAGAGATAAAGATACTGACGGGACGGGGCTAGGGCTTTATATTGTAAAGTCGATTGTTGAAAATTCCGGAGGAAAAATTTGGTTCAAATCTTTAGGGGAAGGGGACAAGGGCACTACTTTTTATGTGACTCTACCTCTCTTAGGAGCCAAAAAACGAGGGAAAGGATATGTAAAATAAATTTATCAATATTTGTATTAATATATAAAAATAACATGATTAAAAAATCCTTAAAAAAGCTTGAAGTTGAAAAGGAAATCACCACTGATAAAAGAAAAACGATCTTGGTTATAGAGGATGAGCGCCCCTTGCTTGAGGTGATAAATGCAAAATTAGAGAAAAGTGGTTTTGGTGTTATTGCTGCTCGTAGTGTTGAAGAGGCGTTTAATGCGAAGATAAAGAAAAATGGTTTAGGGATAATTACTGTACGTAGTATTGAACAGGCGTTAAATTATCTTGAAAGTTTAGAGAAAGTTGATGCAATTTGGCTTGATCATCATTTGTTGGGCGAAGAAGATGGTCTTGATTTCATTAAAAAATTTAAAGCTAACGGCGGTCGATGGAATAAAATTCCAGTCTTCGTGGTCTCAAATGCGGCAAGCCCTGAGACGGTAAAATCTTACGTTGATTTTGGAGTGAGTAAGTATTATGTTAAATCTGACCATCGGCTTGATGAGATTATTAATGATATAAAGACACTTTTAAAGGTTCCTATAAAGTAGAATGGGTTTTTGCTGTAAGAATTGAAGTTTATTTATTAAAGGAGTTTATTTGTATTTTGTTTTTATGTAATCCCATTGTAAATATTGGGTTTTTTTATAGTTCACCTTAACTTAGAAATGCCGCATGAGTTTGTGTGTAATATTTTTGTCGTTAAAACGGCATAACTGTGTAAGACAATTAACATCTAATAATAAACCATAAATAGCGCGTTTTAATTAATAATAATACAACGCTGTTTTTGGATAATAAATATATGAAAAATTTTAATAAAAATTCAATAGCAGCAATAGTGGGTATTTTATCAATGATAGGTTTAGTCCTACCAGTTGGTGTTTTTGCGGCATCAACCCCAGCTCTTGGGGCTGTTAGTACATACGGTATTGTTTCTAGTACTTGGACCAACTCTTTAAACACTGGTTTAGAAACCGCTATTAATGGCGGTGTTTGTTATACCACAGCACCAGATACACCACCTGTATCAATTAATGGTGTTACTGTTACGCCGTTGAGCCAGGCTGTCGTGCCTTGTACAAACGGAGCAGCTCAAGCAACAGCTTTGGTGAATTTGAACAGCCAGGCATGTACATCTCTTGGTACAAACGTTGTTTTGTCTGGAACATATACTCCAGGTTGTTACTCTAGTAGTGGCACAATGGATATAGCTTTAAGTACAACGGTTACCCTAGACGGCCCCGGAACATATATCTTCAGGTCAGGGGGCGCACTTACCACAGGAGCTAATTCTAAGGTTGTCTTAGCAAATGGTGCTAGCGCTTCTGATGTGTTCTGGACTCCTACTGGTCTTGCGTTGATTGGGGCAAATTCCGCAACATCACCAACACCTACTTTTGTTGGAAATATTATTGCCGACGCGCTTGGTTCTACCGGCGTTACTCTAGGACACTTTGCAAACTTGTTAGGAAGAGTGTTGGCATTTGGTCACACTGTTACAACGGATTCAAACACTATCAATGTGCCGACAACTCTTCGTGTTGTTAAAACGGTAATTAACGCGAGTGGTGGAACAGCCGTTTCTTCTGGTTTTACAATACATGTAAAGAGCGCGGGCGTGGATGTTTCTGGGAGCCCTCAGGTTGGAGCTTCAACACCAGGGACCGCCTACACACTTTCTCCTGGCGCTTACGTAGTAAGTGAAAATGTAAACTCATCTTATACAGCAATTTTCAGCGGGGACTGTAATTCAAGTGGTAATGTGACACTTGCATTGGGTGATAATAAAACTTGTACTATAACTAACACCGATACACCTCCTCCTCCAGCACCAGCCTCTACAGGTGGTAGCACTTTTTCACCATTACCGCTTATTAACATTACAAAAATACCAAGTCCACTTTCTTTACCAAATGGAGCAGGAACTGTCGCTTATACTTATACAGCAACAAACATAGGCCCAGTCGCAATGAGTAATGTATGGGTTAAGGATAATAAATGTAGTGGGGTGGAATATATTTCAGGAGATGTTAATAAAGATTCATGGCTTGGTGTATCTGAAACTTGGATATATCGTTGTACTAAAATAGTTACTCAGACTGAAACAAACACAGCTACTGCTCGCGGTTTCTATAATGGCTGGGATACATACGATACTGCAAACGCAACTGTTGTTGTTGGGGCGTCGGTGACACCACCACTAATACACTTAGTAAAAAAGCCAAACGTGTTCACTCTACCAATTGGTGGAGGAGCAGTTACTTACTCCTACACAGTAACCAACCCAGGCACGGTTGCATTGAGTGATGTTGGTATCACAGATGATAAGTGTACTGGTTTGCCTAGTAGGGTTGTGGGACATCCTGGAGATCTTAATAAAAACAATCTACTTGAGAGTAATGAAACATGGTCCTTTACTTGCCAAACTAATCTTACTAAAACAACGACAAATATTGGCACAGCAATTGGTCATGCTAATGGTTTGACTGCCGTTGACTTCTCTTCAGCTACTGTTGTGGTGCCAGAAGTCCTTGGTGCTTCAATTGGGTTTCCTAATACGGGATTCCCACCAGAAAGCGGAATTAATGGATGGGATATTGCCAAATTGATTGCCGTTTTAGCTTTAGCTATAAGTCCATTTATTGTGGTTATGAAGAAAAGGAAAGTTTAGGTTAATCGCATTTCGAAGTTAACACAGGCGCTTGACCCAAAAGCGGAGAAGGCCCCGCTTTTGCGGGGCCTTCTTTACTTAATTAAAAAAATTTATGCAATCAAAAATTTCAACAAAGTGGTTATTGTTTAGCGTAGGTGTTGTTGGAATTATTTTTTCCACGACCACCGTCTTCTTTTTGGCCGAAGGTTTAAACAGTAAAGATCATTATAAAAAAATATCAGCGTTTACTAGAAGCCAGAATACTCAAAAATTGGTTGAAGTAAAATCAATTAAATTTAATCAAGGTAGTGTCTCTCTAGAACAAGGTAAAATTGGTGTTCCTGTTCGGATTAAAATTCCAAAGCTTAATATTAATACCGACCTTACGGATGTTGGACTTACCTTACAAGGAGCAGTAGATGTCCCTAAAATGCCAACTACTGCTGCTTGGTTTAATTTAGGGCCACGCCCAGGAGAAAAGGGCAGCTCTGTTATCGTCGGCCATTATGGTTGGAAAAATGGAGTACCAGCGGTGTTTGATAATCTGCACAAACTACAGAAGGGAGATAAAATCTATATTCAAGATGAAAATATGATTACTTCCACTTTTGTTGTAACGGGAAGTCAGAGTTATTCGCAAAAAGCTGATACCAATGAAATTTTCTTTTCAAGGGACGGAAAATCACATCTTAACCTCATTACTTGTGGCGGGGTTTGGAGTAAGGCAGATAAAAGTTACTCTAAGCGAATTGTAGTGTTTACAGATAAGGTTTAAGGAATAATCTTCATTGTCGTACCCCGCCTTTTTCGTTAGTTTTTTTGAAGGCATAATTTCCGTTTAATAACCTATTTTGGCATGTTTTTTTATGAATAGGGTGAGGTTTTTAAAGGGCTTTCATTGGTTCAGAATTTTTGATAAAGTAGGCCTTGAGTAAAGCCGTAAAGGCGCTCTAGGTATATACAGCACACGAGATTTACTTCTTTGTGTTAGTTTATAAATTTTATGGAAGGAGAAGAAAAAAAACTTAATATTTCTTTGGTGAATAAGGAGTCAGTCAATACTCCTTATTTTCATGTAGGTCGTGCTACTGAGCTTTCTAGAGAAGACTACCGTCTTTATAGATTTCTTGAAATGATTCCTGGTCTTATGGCCTGGGGAACAATTCTTGCAATAATTTTTCTCTCCATTTTTGCTCCAACTGTTGCTTCGGTTTTTATTATTGCTTTTGATGTGTATTGGGTTTTAAAAACAGCTCATCTTTCTTATCACCTTCGTTATAATTGGAAAAGAATTAAGCACAACCTAAAAGCAGATTGGCACTCAATGTTGTCTCATCTTAAATATGAGCATGTGTATCACATGGTTGTTCTACCGTATTACGACGAAAGTGAGCAAGTTCTTAACAATACCGTTGAGAAACTTTTTGAATCAAACTATGACTTAAAGAAAATTATTGTTGTTTTGGGTGCGGAAGAAAGGGCGGGGAAAGAGGCAATTGCTCGAGGTGAGGCAATTATTTCAAAATACAGAGATAAATTCTTTGAGGTTTTACTCACAGTTCATCCAGATGGAGTTTTAGGTGAGATGGCGGGGAAGGGTTCAAATATTTCTTATATGGCAGAGACAGCCCGCAAGGCAATTTTGGATGCAAAAAATATTTCTTACGAAGATGTTTTAGTGTCTGCTTTTGATAGCGACACGGTAGTTTATCCGGATTATTTTACGTGCCTTACATGGCACTTTTTAACATGTGAGAGACCGTATCAATCATCTTTCCAGCCAGTGCCTTTGTATAACAATAATATTTGGGACGCACCCGCTCCTTCTCGAGTTGCCGCAATGTCCTCTACTTTTTGGCAGATGATTCAACAGGAAAGACCAGAAAAAATTGTCACTTTTTCTTCTCATGCTGTTTCGTTTAAAACTCTTTATGAAGCAGGGTATTGGCAGAAGAACATGGTTTCTGAGGACTCGAGAATTTTCTGGAATCTTTTGGTCGCACATGATGGTAATTACGAAATAGTTTCAATCGCATATCCTGTTTCTATGGATGCCAATTTAGCGCCAACCTTATGGCAAACAATGAAGAATGTATATAAACAACACCGTCGTTGGGCTTATGGGTCAGAAAACGTTCCTTACATTCTTATGAATTTTCTTAAGAACAAAAGGATTCCTTTGGCTCAAAAAATAAAAATTTCTTTGGTTCAACTTGAGGGATATTGGTCGCTTTCAACAAACCCCTTAATAATATTTTTGCTTGGTTGGTTGCCGGTAATGATTGGTGGAAGTATTTTTAATCAAACAATTCTTTCTTACAATCTTCCAATAATCACGAGAGATCTAATGGTTCTCTCAATGCTCGGACTTTTTCTTACGGCAGCAATTTCATACTCCTTCTTACCACCACGTCCTTCAAACAAAACATGGAAAGATAATTTTTTTATGATTATTCAATGGATTTTAGTTCCGATTACAATAACAGTTTTTGGCGCTATTCCAGGCCTTGAGGCTCAAACAAGATTGATGCTTGGTCGCTATATGGGATTTTGGGTTACGCCTAAACACCGTGGAGAAGTAAAGGTTTTTAGCAAGACAAAAAATGCTAACATTTAGGATATGCCGATAAAACCACTTTCAGTTAAAAGTAGGAATATATTTTTTTATCTATCCATTGTTATTTTTTTGGTAGCTGTCCCTGTTTTGGTTTTATATACCACCGGCTACAGATTTGGTGAGGGTATAATTTCTAGAACAGGGGGAATATCAGTCTACTTAAGTCCTTCAGGGTCCAGTTTATATATAAACGGTAAGTTTAACGACACGCTTGGTTTTTTATCCAGATCATTTTTTGTTCAGGATTTAAAGGTTGGCTCTTATTCTATAGAAGTTAAAAAGGAGGGATATTATTCTTGGAAAAAAAATATAGTTGTTTATCCTAAAATCGTTACTGAAAATTATTCTTTTCTTTCTCCCGAGAAATTTATTTTAAAAGAAATTACTCAGTTCAGTAAATCAAAAGAAACGTCTGGAACTACAACAAAAGATACGACCAAAAGCGCCACAAGTACCACGGAGTATTTGGAAGTAGCGTCACTTTTTGAGAAAAAGAATTTAACTAAGGCCGAAGAAAAGAAAGAGCTCTTAACTATTCAAAATACTCACGAGAAATTTAATCTTAATAAAACGGATGACATTTTAATTTCAGGCAAGAGTGCGGTTTATTTAAAAGACAACACCATCTCGGCTTCTTGGATAGGGAATGTTCTAGATGCGCCATATTTCTTTCATACTTCCACTTCCACTGTCGCTACAACAACAAGTATTTTTAGAAGTGATGAAAAAATTTTTAATATTGAATTTTACCCAGAAAGAACAGATGTTGTTTTGTTAGAAATGCCATCTGGAGTTTTTGCTCTACAGCTAAATATGAACTCAAAGAAAGAGGACTTACGCCCTGTTTTTATTGAACCTCAGGCAAAAGTAAGAATTGCTTCAAACGGGGAATATTTCATAAAAAATAAAGAAGGACAGTTTTACCGCTTAGAATTACCATAAAAACTTTGTTTAACGCCCCTATTTGGCTATAATCAAAGAATTATGCTATCTCAGGAAGAAAGAGGACCAAAACTTCCTAACGGAAGTTCGCCCGACCAAGCAAAGCTTGGTTTGGGGCATATACATCCGATAACTATCGCAATTAATCGTATTTCAAGTATTTTCTCAAGAATAGGATTTGATACCGTTGACGGTCCGGAGCTTGAAAATGAGTGGCACAACTTTGATGCATTAAATGTTCCCGGAGACCATCCAGCTCGTGATATGCAGGATACTTTTTGGATTAAAGGCATGAGAAGCAAAAATAAGTACGGGGAAGATGTCGGATATGTTCTTCGTACCCATACAAGCAACATGCAGATTCGGGCGATGGAAAAGTATGTAACGGAAGGTCGCGATTTTCCACTTGCAATTTGTTGCCCTGGAAAAGTTTTTCGTAATGAAGCGACAGACGCGACACATGAAGCGCAGTTTTATCAGATTGAAGGATTTTATGTTGCTAAAGATGCATCTCTTTCAATGATGGTTGGGGTAATGCAGAAACTTTTTTCAGAATTTTTTGAAACAGATATTGTAATTAGATTACGTTCATCATATTTCCCGTTTGTTGAGCCCGGCAATGAATTTGATATGCAGTGTTTTAAGTGTAAAGGCGAAAATATCTCGTGTAACGTTTGTAAAAGTACTGGTTGGATAGAAATAGGTGGCGCGGGGATGGTTCATCCTCGCGTGCTTGAAGCGGGCGGTATTAATCCTCGCGAATACCGTGGTTTTGCTTTTGGTTGTGGAATAGACAGAATGGTGATGCTTAAATATGGAATTGATGACGTGAGACTCTTATATAACGGAGATTTAAGGGTGGTTAATCAATTCTAAGTGGAAAGTAGAAGGTAGAAAGTGGAGGGTGGCAAGAAGGAAGATAGAGAGTGGAAAGTAGTAGGCCGGTAAAAAGATATAAATAAAAAAACAGATAAAATTATGGCAGAAAGTTATAAAAATTTAAAGATATGGAGTGAGTCAGTTGTTTTAGCGACTGAAATATATCGGGTGACCAAAAATTTTCCGAAAGACGAAATTTTTGGTACGGTTTCCCAGCTTCGTCGAGCTGTTGTTTCAGTGTCTTCAAATATAGCCGAGGGGTCTTCTCGTTCGTCTAAAAAAGATTACATTCGTTTCATTGATATTTCGATAGGGTCTTTACATGAAGTTGAGAGCCTTTTAGAAGTTACGAATAAACTCGAATATATCTCAAAAAATGACTATGTTAAACTTATGGATGAGATACAGAAATTAGGGGCTTTAATCGGCGGATTTAGGAAATATCTAACCAAAAACTGAAGTATGCCTACTTTCTATCTTCAACTTTCTACTATCTACTTATGAAATTCTCTAAACAGTGGCTACAAGATTATATAGTCGAAACTCTTCCAGAAAATGAGGCTGTTGTTGATACTTTAAATAAAAAATCATTTGAGGTGGAAGAAGTAATCTCTTTGCCTAACGACACTGTTTACGATATTAAAGTTCTCCCAAATCGCGCACATGACGCACTAGGACATCGTGGTATGGCCCGTGAATTATGTGCTGATTTGGGGCTCACTTTTAAAGAAGATCAACGTGTGGAAAAACGAGATGATTTTACGAACTCTTTAGTTCCTGCTCCCGTGCTTTCAGTTAATGATGCTAAGTTTTGCCCACGATTTATGAGTATGAGGATTGACGGTGTTGTTGTCGGGGAAAGTCCAGAGTGGCTAAAAACGCGTCTTGAGGCGATAGGGCAGAGAAGTATAAATAACATCGTTGATGCCACTAATTACGTGCAATTTGCGCTTAACAAGCCAATGCATGCTTATGACACAAGAAGTATAAAAGGAACGCTCGTCACTCGTTTTGCGAAGAGTGGAGAGGTGCTTATCACGCTCGACGATAAAGAATTAGCACTTGATGAGAAAACTCTTGTTATTGCCGACGATGAAAAAGCTCTTGGTCTTGCTGGAATAAAGGGTGGAAAACATAGTGGTATAAATGAAGACACAACAAGTATTATTCTTGAAAGTGCCAATTTTTATCCAAGTTTGATTAGAAAAACTTCACAGAGATATGACCTCCACACAGACGCATCTAAGCGTTTTGAAAATGGTATTGCCAACTCTCTTATAGAAGAAGGTTTATATATGACGGCGAATTTGATTAAGGAGTTATGTAAAGATGCAGAAGGGAGTGTCGCGGTAGATGTGTATCCTCGCAAGGATACTAAATATCATGTGGGAATTTCGCTTTCCGAATTGAATATTATTTTGGGTACAACATACACCGATAGTGATATTGAGAGTACCCTTAATAGACTTTCTTTTTCTTTTGAAAAGATAATTCCTAAAAATTACATAACAGAAACATATAAAGCTATCGTTGGGGTGCCATACAAAAACCCTTCAAGTATGCGCGAGGATGCTCCACGCGCTTTTAATTGTTCTTCTTTGGTTAGTTATTTATATAAAGGTATTTGGATGCCGAGTATTTCCGTTGACAAATATGTTTTTTCAAAAAAAATAAAACTAGAAGAATTAAGGTTTGGAGATTTAGTATTTGCCAATTCTGGTGAAGGGAAGATTTATTTTGAATCAGTAGAATTTTTAAGGGGAACTAAAGTTCCTGAAGGAGTTGATCACGTTGGTATGTATTTGGGAGATGAGAAAATCGTCCACTCTACAAGAGTGCATGGAAAAGTTGTAGTAGAAAGTGTTGAAGAGTTTTCGGCAACAAGAAAAATAGTTGGATATGGAAGAATTGTAGATAATCTAGAAGAAGAGAGATATGTGGTAAATGTTCCATCTGAAAGATTAGACATTCGTATTAAAGAGGACCTCGCAGAAGAAATAGGGCGTATTTTGGGTTATGAAAAATTAGTTCCCGTATTGCCGAAACTTTTTCGTGTTGGGTTGGTCCATAAACGAATGTATTACGAAGATAAAATTCGCGAAATATTGCTCAGTCATGGATTTTCTGAGGTGATGACCTACACATTTGGAAGCGAAGGTGAAGTTTCAATCATAAAAGGTCTTGCAGGAGATAAGGAAAAGTTACGTGGTAGTTTACGAAAAGGGATGGAAGAATCTCTTAAATTAAATGTTCACAATGCTCCGCTTCTTGGGCAGAAGGTAATTAAGATTTTTGAATTTGGTAACGTGTTTACTAAAGATAGTGAAATTAAAAAACTCGCATTTGCTTTTGGTGGGGGAACAAAGAAAGATAATTTTGAGGAGGAAGCAAAAAGCATTGTTAAAGAAATAGGGGAAACTTTTGGCGTGGACGTTTCAAAGTTTGTTTCCTACGAAGAAAAGCCATGTATCACAGAAATTGATTTTGATGCAGTAATTGAAAAACTTGAAGAACCCAAAGAGCATGAAGTTTTGACTTATCAGTTTTTGTTAGGCGCGAGTTATAAAACAGTTTCTCCTTATCCATTTGCGCTTCGAGATATTGCGGTGTTTGTTGGTATTGGAACAGAAGAAGATGCGGTAAAAGAAATTATTAAAAGCGAAGCGGGGGATTTGCTTGTGCGAATAGAGATGTTTGATAAGTTTGAAAAGGAAGACAAAATTTCTTACGCTTTCCATCTAGTATTTCTGTCGCAAGAAAAAACACTTAGTGATGTAGAACTTGATGAAATTATGAATCGTGTAACAAACGCTCTTAATAATAAGGAGGGCTGGCAGGTAAGATAGAGAATTAATATGGAATTACATAAAGTTAGAGGTGGAAATATAATAGATTTGGAAAATAAACAATACAACATTGGGGTAGGAATTAGTTTGGGTAATAGGTGGTTTACTACTGAAAACATAATAGAAGAGATAAGGTGGGCCCTACAAAACACAAAGGATTTTGTTTTGGTCTATGTTGCGGATAGCATTCACTCTATTAACTTAGAGGTTAGAAAAAAAATTTCAAAAGAGAAAGCTATGCGTTTAGCGCTTGATCAGGGAAGTAGGATTCTGTCTGACGTAAAAAATCAAGTAGAAAAATCTTTTAATAAAGAGGATATAAATCGAATTTATTATACAAATTGGAACAGTTTGTTAAGTGAATCTTATAAAAAAAAGTTGGAATACCTACATTCTTTTTATCTAAAAAAAGAAGAGTTTAAAAAGCGCATACATGAGTTGGTTATCGACTACGTGTCGAGAGAGGAGAGAAAGTTTGACGACGAAGAAATAAATAAACTTGGTACGTATATAATAGAAGAATTACCAGAGGTTCTTAGTCGTGTTTCGTTTAGAGATTTAATTCTCGATGCTTACATGTATCCTTTTGACAGTGATTTAGTAAGGTTTGTGGAGGATATACAGTTTGGTCGTATTTTTCTAGAAATTAAAGAAAATATTATTGACACAGAGCCAAAGGTATTTTTAGAAGTAAGATAATGAAACTTAACGTTCCATACTACTCTCAGTTTTTAGATGTAAACGATAATCCATATTGGATGCCGAGAGCTTGTGGCATGACGTGTTTAAAGATGGTGCTAGATTATCATTCTAGTATTTTGCAAAATACTAGAATGATAAAGACACCATCACTTTTGGAAATGTGTGAAAAAGGAAAAAAAGAAGGAGGGTATGGGCCGTCAGGGTGGTTTCATGATTATTTTGTGAAGACGGCCAAAGAGTACGGCTTAAATTCTGAAAGAGGGGAGAAGATTGGAGAGATTTTGGGGTTACAGAAAATTCACGATGAGCTTAAAGATGGTCGCCCGGTAATTGCTTCAGTTTCAAAATATACTCTTGGTCAGATAAAATTTCACATGGTGGTGTTAACTGGTTATGAGGAAAACGACGGAATTGAGTTCCCTGAGAGGAAAGGGCAACTCACTGGATTTTACTTTAATGAGCCAGAATCCCTCTCCAAAGAACAAGGAAAAGACTTGTTTGTGGATATCAAGTCGTTTAAACACGATTGGCGTAGAATGGCCATATTCTTTAAGTAGAAAGTTGAGGGTGGATAGTAGGGAATGGCAAGGAAAAAAGATATAAAATAGCAAGAGAAAGAAGTAGCTTTTTTGTTGATAAATTTACCCAAAAAAGCTGGCAAAATAGTATTTTTTCTGTTATAATTGACAACAGGCAGATAGCTGAAAATAG
The DNA here is from genome assembly GCA_964414265.1 of uncultured Candidatus Saccharibacteria bacterium. GTDB lineage: Bacteria > Patescibacteriota > Minisyncoccia > Phycocordibacterales > VMEP01 > VMEP01. The sequence goes on from CAYPVT010000008.1 coordinate 19,027, forward strand.
ATAGTAGTAGAGCCACGAGATAGCTCTTTTTCTTTTGTTTTTACTACTTTCTATTTTCCATTTTCTACCCACTAATCATGACTGAAAAGAAAGGAAACGGACACCACTACGACGCCCAAGATATTACAGTTTTGGAGGGACTCGAACCGGTACGAAAGCGTCCCGGAATGTACATTGGTACGACCGGTATCGATGGTCTCCACCACTTAATTTGGGAAATTTTTGATAATTCACGCGACGAAGCGATGGGTGGTTTTGCTAATCATATTGAAGTCGTACTTTTGCCGGGCAATCGTATTCGAGTTGCGGATAATGGTCGTGGTATTCCAGTTGAGATTCACAAGAAGACAAAAGTTTCCGCGCTTGAGACGGTTATGACAACCCTCCACGCTGGAGGAAAGTTTGGAGGGGAAGGATATAAAGTTTCTGGAGGTTTACACGGAGTGGGTGCTTCGGTAGTGAACGCGCTATCTGTTTATGCAAAAGTTGAAGTGCATCGCGATGGAGCAAAACATTTTCAAGAATACAAACAAGGCGTTAGAAAAGCAGCAGTCAAAAAATTTGGCACTTCTAAACTAAATGGCACCATCGTCACCTTTGAACCGGATCAGGAAATTTTTAAAGAAATAAAATTTGAATGGAACACGGTTGTGAACCACATGCGCGGTCAAGCTTATTTAGTGAAGGGTCTTCGTATCGGTGTTGTTGATGCTCGATTGTACGAAGGAAAGATTGATGACAGCGAAGTATTTTATTTTTCCGAATTAGGACTTGAAGTTCCATCAACTAGTTTTTATTTTGAAGGAGGATTACTTTCTCTTGTTAAGTTCCACAACCAAACACAAAAGCCAGTTCACAAGAACATTTTTTATACTGAAAAAGAGGCAGATGGAGTGCAGGTTGAAGTTGCTCTTCAGTATGTTGACGATATAACCCCTAAAATAATTCCATACGCCAACAATACTTATAACCCAGAAGGTGGAACACACATCACTGGTTTTAAAACAGCCCTTACTCGTGTTTTAAATTCATATGGACGAAAGAATAATATAATTAAAGAGAAAGAAGAGAATCTAACAGGTGAAGATGTTCTCGAAGGAATCACTGCTGTTGTTTCTGTTAAGTTGCGCGAGATTCAGTTTGAAGGTCAAACAAAGGCAAAACTAGGTAGCGTTGAGGCTCAAGGTGCCGTTGCCACTGTCTTTGGTGAAGCGTTTAACTACTTCCTAGAGGAAAACCCTGACGATGCGCGCGATATTCTAAATAAGGTGTTATTGGCGCTTAAAGCACGAAAAGCGGCTAAGGCCGCCAAAGATAGCGTTCTTCGCAAGGGTGCGCTTGAGGGGATGACACTACCTGGGAAACTTGCTGATTGTCAGACGAGAAACGCAGAAGAAGCAGAAATATTTATCGTTGAGGGAGATTCTGCAGGTGGTTCTTCTAAGCAGGGTCGCGATAGACGCACACAGGCGATACTTCCACTTAAGGGAAAGATTTTGAACGTTGAGCGTTCTCGAATTGACAAGATGCTCACCTCAAATGAAATTAAAGCTCTCGTTATTGCGATGGGTACAGCTATTGGTGATACTTTTGATTTGTCGAAACTTCGTTATCATAAAATTATAATCGCAACTGATGCCGACGTTGACGGCGCGCACATCCGTACACTTTTGTTAACACTATTCTTTAGATATTTCAAACCAGTTATTGATGGCGGGTTTTTGTATATCGCCCAACCACCGCTTTATAAAATAAAGAAGGGTAAGGAAATTAACTATGCATATTCTGATGCTGAAAAACTTAAAATAGTTGGTAAAGATGTTTCTATAGAAGAAATTGAGGAGATGGTGGAAGAAGGAGAAGTTGAGACAGAAGAAGAGGTTGAAGAAAAAACAAAGAAGCGCGAAGCGAAAGTTTCCATTCAGAGATATAAAGGTCTTGGAGAAATGAACCCAGAGGAATTATGGGAGACAACAATGGATCCAGAGAAACGTGTGTTGAAGCAGGTTACTGTTGATGACGCAGAAGACGCAGAAAAAGTATTTGTGACACTTATGGGTTCTGATGTTCCATCACGTAAATCGTTTATTCAATCAAATGCCAAGATGGCAAACCTAGATGTTTAGTTTGTTTTTGTGTTTTTAAAATACGTATAAATTTCTTTTTTAAAATACCTTAAAAAAACACGTATAATTTTCTGCTAAAAATTTACTATGCTCGTGCCGTCGCACTGCGCAATGTTTTTTGAATGTATTTTTGGGATATTAAAATTCAAAAAACATAACTTCGTAATGTCTTTAAAAATAAAAACGGCGGTTTTAAGAATAACAAATCTTTTTGTTAGTTAGACTTACTTCTTCTCCTTAATTTCTTTTTGTAACTTTTGAATTATTTCATCAACTGAAAATGCGCCAACTTGTCCAGCGTCACGGCTTTCTAGTGTTGCAGTGTTACTCTCCATTTCTTTATCACCAATGACTAGGAAATAAGGAGTTTTGCTTGTTTTGGCATTGCGGATTTTTTTACCAAGAGTTTCGTTTGTTGAATCAAGTTCTGTTCTAATTCCAGCTTCTTTAAGTAAACGGTTAATATTTTGAGCATACTCTTCCTGTTTTTCGCCAATGGGGATTACGACAACTTGGACAGGTGAGAGCCATAGAGGGAAAGCTCCACCGTAATGTTCAATTAAGATTCCAAGAAAACGTTCGGTTGAACCTAAAATCGCGCGATGAATAACGACAGGTTGAGATTTTTTTCCTTCTTTGTCGGTGTATTCAAGGTCGAATTTTTTGGGGAGATTGAAATCTAGTTGAATTGTTGAGAGTTGCCATTCACGCCCTAAAACATCCTTAAACATAAAGTCGAGTTTTGGTCCATAGAAAGCAGCTTCGTTTTCAGCTTCTTTGTAATTCCAACCTGTATTTCCAATAACTGAACGTAAGGCATTCTCGGCCTTTTCCCAAACAGCGTCATCTCCAAGATATTTCCCTTTGTTTTTAGAGTCTCGAAGAGAAATGCGTACCCAAAAATCTTTGAATCCAAAAGCTTTATATGTCTCACCAATCATTTCGGCCATGGTGCTTATTTCCGTTTCAATTTGATCGCTTTCGCAGAATACATGACAATCATCTTGAGTTAGGGAGCGAACACGAGTAAGACCAGAAAGTTCGCCAGATTTTTCGTAACGATAATTTGTTGTGGTTGAGGTGTAGCGAAGAGGTAGTTCACGGTATGAGTGAGGAAGAGATTTATAAAGCATCATGAAGTGCGGACAGTTCATTGGCTTTAAATAATAATCAACATCGTCAACTTTCATTGGGCTGTACATCGCATCATATTTATCCAAGTGTCCGGATATTTCATAAAGTTTTCCTTTTGTGATGTGCGGAATCCATATTGGTAGATATCCACGTTTTTCTTGTTCTTCTGTTATATATCCTTCAATTAAACGACGAAGAATCGCGCCTTTAGGATAAAAGAGGGGAAGCCCAGCACCAACTTCATCTATTAGAGTGAAGAGCTCAAGTTCTTTGCCGAGTTTACGATGGTCGCGTTTCTTGGCTTCTTCTTGCATTACGATATATGCGTCGAGTTCTTCTTTTGTGGTAAATGCGAGACCGTAGATACGAGTCAACATTTTATTTTTTTCATTTCCACGCCAGTAAGCACCAGCAGTGTGGGTGAGAGCGAAGGCATCTCCGTTTATTTTTTTTGCATCATCAACATGACCGCCACGACAGAGGTCGGTAAAATTACCTGATGCGTATAAGGTTAGTTTTTCACCACGCTGATTAATTTCATTAATTAATTCAAGTTTGTATGGGTTCCCTGAAAAAGCTTCAGTAGCTTCGGTTTCGCTAACTTCGTGCCCCTCAAACTCTTTCCATCCTTTTAAAATCTTACGCATTTCCTTCTCAATCTTTGGAAGGTCTGTGTCACTAATTGGGGTCTTAAATTCAAAATCATAATAGAAGCCGTTTTCGATGGCTGGTCCGATTGCCGGTAACGCATCAGGGTAAAGTTCCTTAACAGCCGCCGCCAAGAGGTGGGCGAGGGAGTGTCTCAGGTTTTGTAGTTTTTCGTTTGTTTCCATCTGTCTATACTAGCATTTCGGCGTATTTGGGCAAAAATTAAATGAAAATGAGAAAAGCCGGGGCGTGATGCCCCGGCTTTGTTTCGGCAAAATGTTCATCCTTGTTTGAAAAGGATTCGTGCTTGGCCGATTCGTAAAACGGCGTCTTCGAGAGTGACGTTGTGGTGATTCGCCAAGCTCAATATTCCCTCGATCAGGCGGGTGAAGGTGTATTCTTCGTCTTCTTCGCCACCAGCCATTTCTTCGAGAACATTGCTCACCGCATTGAGAATCTTGTAGCAGCCAACAGCCTGATTGTTGTTTGGGTTGTGATCCCACTCCCTTTTCAGCGTTCGACACACGTCGGCAATTTTCTGACGCGACTCTTTAATTTCTTCTGGCGACATATGCTACTCCTCTTAAAGTACTTACGGGTTATGTGATTAGCTGAATCATATTAAAGCATGATTTTATTAATATGTCTATAATATATTTTTACTTCAATTCTTTTACCTCTTCAATAATTAAACTTGTTTCGTCGTTTCTTTTTGAGATGCGACCGCGAGCAACGACACATTTATCGACAACACATAAGTCTTTTACGTCTTTATATAATTTAGGAAAAACGACGGCTTCAATTGTTCCAGTGAAATCAGATATTTTTAAGAAAGCCATTCGGTCGTTTGTTTTGGTTATTACTTCTTTTGATTCCTCAACGATTCCCGCAACAACAGCAAGCATCCCTTCTTTGTAAGTTGCTTTGAGTTTTTCAATAGTCATTTCCCGACCATTTAATTTTTCTTTCCATTGATCAAGCGGATGACCAGAAATATAAAGACCGAGTAGTTCTTTTTCCCAAGCAAGCATGTCGCTTTTCTTTGCTGGCTCTGCGGGTTTTAAATTTATTGTTGCCTCTGGTTCGGAAGCCATTCCGCCGAAGAGTGATGTTTGCGCGCTATCCACATGGCTTGCTGCGTGCGCAAACTCGAGCGCTTCCTCCATGTTTGCGAGTAGTTGTCCACGTTCACCGAGTTTATCCAAACTCCCAGATTTAACGAGTGACTCAAGTGATTTCTTGTTTAAATTTTTATGTTTAACACGGGTTAGAAAATCGGCGAACGAAGTATATTTTCCGTTTAGTTTTCTTTCGGTGATTATCGCTTCTGCTATATCAACACCGAGATTTTTTGTTGAAATTAATCCGAAGCGTATTTCTTCCACTCCGCCTTCGTTTTTCACAACAGTAAAGTCACCGAAGCTCTCGTTTACATCGGGTGGTAACACGCGGATATTCATGTGCTTACATTCCGTAATAATTTCCGCAACTTTATCAATATCGCCAGATTCAGCAGAAAGTATCGCTGCCATATAAGGGGCAGGGTAGTGCGCTTTCATATACGCCGTTTGATAAGAAACGCGACCATAACTTGCGGCATGGGCTTTGTTAAAACCATAAGCGGCAAATGGTTCAATCAATTTCCAAATTTCAAGCGCTTTTTCTGGTTTCAGTCCTTTATCAACACAGCCAGAAATAAACTTTTCTTCTTGGGCAGCCATTTCTTTTGGAATTTTTTTACCCATGGCCTTACGAAGTTTGTCGGCTTCAAGCCACGAATATCCGGCGAGTGTAATTGCGGTTAAAAGAACATCGTCTTGATAGGCGATAACACCGTAGGACTCTTTTAAAATATCTTTTAGACGTGGATCTGGGTATTTAATTAAGGCTGGATTTCGTTTTCTTGCAATGTAATCGGGGATAGAAATCATTGGTCCCGGGCGGTAAAGGGCGACCATAGCGTTGATGTCGTGGATGGTGGTTGGTTTTAGTTCTTTTAAGTAGCGAGTCAT
>CAYPVT010000009.1:0-23694 GCA_964414265.1 uncultured Candidatus Saccharibacteria bacterium
CCGAGGTAGCTCAGTTGGTAGAGCATTTCCCTGAAGAGGAAGGGGTCGCCGGTTCAAATCCGGCCCTCGGCACACTACAAAACAAAAAACTCCGCATATCGCGGAGTTTTTTTGTTTGTATTATATTGAGCGAACTTTTAGTTTTGTTTGTTTTTCGCGATCAACTTTTGGAAGGCGAATGACAAGTAGTCCGTGTTTTTCAATTGCTTCGGTTTCTTCTGGTTCTATTTCTTGTGGAAGCATTATTGTTCTTGAGAATGAACCCCAATAGAGTTCATTGTAGAAATAGTCATCATCTTCGCCCTCTTTGTTTTCTTCACGCTTACCGCGGATTGTTACCATGTCGCGAGTTATAGATATTTGAAGATCGTCTGGTTTTACCCCGGCGACAATTGATTTTATTATTATCTCGGTTGGCGTCTGATAAACATCAACAGTTAGTTGCGCTTCTTCATTTTCTTCTTCTAACCAACCAGCCTCTCCTTTGTGGGCTCTTTTTTCTTCGTTTTCTTCTCGAGTATCCTCACTCTCTTCATTTAAAGAAACACTACCAGTTAATTTTTCGAAAAATGATCTTTTATCTTTTGACATAGGGGGCTTAGTTAATTATTTATAAAATTTATTCACGCAACAACTTTATTTTTTCAAAGACAAGAAGGATTAAAACAGCGACAATCCAAAAGAATGCAAATACAACTAGAACATTCTTGTTTTCATCATTCATTATAAAAAAATTAAACAAAGTATGCAACGCAGTTGCGGATATTAAACCAAGAAGAAGCGCGATTGTGCGGCTAAAGAGACTTTTATAAAAAGTAAGTCCAAGTGCGATTCCGATAAGGGCACTGCCTTCTGCATGTAAAACCGCTGCCCCTAAAAAGCGAAGATTCCCCGTAATGAGGCCTTCCAATAGGTTTCCGTTTTTTATTGGGTCAAATAAAAACAATGCGCTTTCGGCGGCGGCAAAACCTAAGGCGGCAGTAATGAGATACATTGAATAGTCGATTGGCTCATCTAAGAAACGTCTTGACCAAAAGATAATTGCCAAAAAGGCTAAAAATTTTGTGAATTCTTCTATTAACGCCCAAGCAGATAGTGTTGCCACACCCTCTGCTAGGAAAACTTGGACATATTGTTGTAGTGGTAAAACAAACTCAACCCCAACCATTCCAGCAATAAAAACGAAAGTGAGAAGAATTTTCGGTTCTGGATTTAGTTTGTCTTGTCTTAACCAAAACCAAAGCCAAAATATTGCAGGCAAAATTCCGCCAAGTAGGGAATAAAAAATTATGAGATTATTTGAACTTATCATATTGGCCATTTTTCAACCATTAATATTTCTCGGTCTTTCATTTTTGATTTTGGAAGATGTTGCCAGATTGATTCTGTCGCGAACGGCATGAAAGGATGAAGCGCTTTTAGTAGCTTGTGAAGAATTTCCTGAAGCATTATTGCTGTGGCGCTTTTATCTTTTTCATCGTTACCATTTAAGCGTATTTTACTTTCCTCAATTATTTTGTCTGCAAAGATGTGCCATGCATAATGATACAATTTTTCTCCAGCGAGATAGAAACGATAATTTTCGATATCACTAGTAATTTCTTCAAGTGTTTTTTCAAACTCTTTTATTTGTTCTTCTTGCCAGTCACCAAGCTCTATCTTTTCAGTATTTATTTTTTCTGTGTTTTCCAAAACAAATCTGGTTATGTTCCAGAGTTTATTGGCGAAGTTTTTATATCCGCGAATTTTGTCTTCTGAGAGTTTAGAATCATTTCCTGGTGCAGTGCCGATAATAAGCGAAAGGCGCACAGCGTCGGTGCCGAATTTGTCGGACATATCAACGGGGTCGATTATGTTGCCAAGAGATTTAGACATCTTGCGTCCCTGTCCGTCGCGAACTAACCCATGTAGATAAACTTTTTTAAAAGGAATTTGTCCTGTGAGATATGTACTCATGAGAATCATGCGCGCTACCCAGAAGAATAAAATATCATAACCAGTTTCAAGTACGTCTGTTGGGTGGTATTTTTTTAGATTATCTGTTTTCTCTGGCCACCCCAAAGTGGAGAAGGTCCAAAGACCAGAAGAGAACCAGGTATCAAGGGTGTCTTCATCTTGATTCCAATCATCGCCCTCTGGAGCGTCTACTCCAGTATATGTTTCGTCTCCTCGATACCAGACAGGGATTCTATGCCCATACCAAATTTGTCGTGAAATACACCAATCTCTTAGATTATTTATCCAGTGGAAGTAAATTTTTGAAAAATGGTCTGGGATAATTTCCACCTGCCCATTTTCGACGACATGAATCATCAGCTTTTTGAGCGTGACCATCTCTCCTGAGGCGATGCCGTTTATTTCTGAATAAGGTAGTTTGAATTCCTTATTAACATCAATAAACCACTGCATCATTATCTGTGGCTCTATCACGCCTCCACCGCGACTGTCGGTGGCGATATTGTGTATATAGTTTTCGTCAGTTTTGACGACCAAGCCTTTGCTTTTTAATTTTTCAACAATAAGGGCGCGCGCTTTTTTAATGTGTTGTCCGGCAAATTCTCCAGCGATAGGTAGAAGCTTCCCTTTGTAGTCAATGATTTGTTCTTTATCAAGATTATGTCGCTCGGCTATTTCAAAGTCGACTGCATCGTGCCACGGGGTAATAGTCATGACTCCAGTCCCAAACTCCATATCAATTGCTTTGTCTTTAAGAATTGTTGCTTTGATAGGTCCGTTTATCCACTCCAGTTCTATTTCTTGCCCATCTTTATATTCTTCATAACGCTTATCGTCTGGATGCATAACGACATATTTATCTCCAAATTTTGTTTCTGGGCGGGCGGTACCAATAACGAACGGTCCATATTGTAGGTAATAGAAAGTTGTTTTTTCTTCCACGTGTTCAACTTCTTCATCAGAAACAGTTGTTTGAAGTTTTGGATCCCAGTTGACGATGCGATGACCTCGGTAGATTAAATCATCATCATACATTTTTTTGAATGCTGTTCTGACGGCAAGGTTACGCGCTTTATCTAAAGTGTATGCTTCACGACTCCAATCAATTGATGAACCCATGCGTTTAATCTGGCCGACTATTGTGTCGTGGCTCTCTTGGGCATAATCTTCAACTCGTTTTAAAAATGCTTCACGGCCTAAATCGTGGCGTGTTTTTTCTTCTTCTTTATAAATATTTTTTTCAACTTTTTCTTGGGTCGCAATTGCGGCATGGTCTGTTCCAGGGAGCCAAAGGGTGCGTTTTCCGCGCATACGATTAAAGCGAACAAGAATGTCTTCAATAGCGAGCATCGCGGCGTGCCCGACATGGAGAGTTCCAGTAACGTTTGGAGGGGGGAGGACTATAGAAAAAGATTCTGCCTCGCTGTCTGTAATTCCTTTCTCAACACATACGTCTGGGTTAAAAAATCCACTATCCTCCCATAGTTTGTATATAGCGCCTTCCGTTTCTTTTGAGTCGTACGGCTTAAGGAATTTATCATCCATAATGACAAAATCATATCATAAATAAGGGTTTTTTCTATTGTTATTTATTTAGCTATTGCAATTTTATTATTGTATGGTATAATTGCGTAAGTGATTCTTTTAGATGTTTAGGCGTGAGAAGGAGAGTTCAAATGGAAGCAGACACAAGAAAAGTGATAGGAGTCTTCTCGGCAATATTCGGTCGCGAGGGCGATCCGAAACGAGTCTTGCCCGGGTTTTCATTTCCGGAAGAGGTTCTGGTGGCGTTAGAGGACTTCAGGTTCGGCGAATGCTTTAAGGAAGAGAAGGGCGACCTTAAGAGTATTGCAGTCGTTCGGCACACCTACGACAAGGAGAAAAAGAACGCCCTCGATTTGATTCGTGGGTCGAAATGGATTGGTCCGATGGTAGGTCCGGAGAAAGATCCAGAGAAAAGGAAGAAGCAAAAGGAATACCTCGTCCATCTCTGCTTCCTTGCCGCCTTGATTCATGATAGGCGTTGGGAAGAAGTGTGGAAAAAGTTTCTGCGTAATAGCAGAAGCGAGGCGATTGTTTACATTTACCTCAACCGTCTCCCACTCGAACTAGAATGACAAGTTGCCCATAGCGCGGATTCGTGAAAGCGAAGTCCGCGCGATTTTTTTGTCTGATTTAAAATATCCAGCAAGTCCTATCATGATTGCGTTGTCGGTTGTGAGTGTTTGCGAAGGAACGAAAAGTTTTGTTTCTGGAAAATTATCGGCGAACGATTTTTCAAAAGAATGGCGAATTTGTTTGTTTGCTGAAACACCACCACCGAGTGAGAATGTTTTTATCTTATATTTTTTTACCGCTCGTTCACTTTTTGAAAGTAAAACTTCTGTTGCGGAATCTTCAAATTCGCAAGCAATTGATTCTTTAATATCTGCAGTAATTTTAGCTAAAACATTCATCTTCGATGGATGTTCGCCCGACCCAGCTGATGCTGGGTTTAGGGATATTTTTTTTAATGTATAAAGCACGGCGGTTTTTAATCCGGCAAAAGAAAAATCAAAATCTTTTGAGTGAAGCATTGGTCGTGGTAGTGGGTATGGGGATTTTTCTCCAAGATGTTTTTCGCGATATTTTTCGGAAAGTAACGATATCTCCGGTCCTCCAGGATATGGTAGGGAAAGCATTCTCGCGACCTTGTCAAAGGCTTCGCCGACAGCATCGTCTCTTGTTTGCCCGACTAGTTTGTAGGCACCCCATTTTTTAGCCAAAACAAGCTCAGTATGACCGCCAGAGATAAGAAGGGATAGCATTGGGAATAGTGGTTTTTTGAGCGTAAAATTGCCATTTTTTACGTTTTTTAGAAGGGAAGCGAGCAAGTGCCCTTCCATGTGATTTGCTGGGATAACCGGTATCCCCCAAAGGAAATTTAAAGCTTTAGCAAAATTAATTCCAACCCAAAGTGCTGGTTCAAGTCCTGGGCCATTGGTTACAACAATCAATTCTATTTTAGGAGTTTTTATGCTTGGTAGTTCTCCACAAATCAATTCAAAAAGCTCAGGTTCATGAGAGAGAAGTGCCTTTAATTTGTTTGTGTCCTTGGTGCTAAAAGTTTTTGTTTTGGCATTTTTTAATAAACCACTTTCTTTTAGAGCGGTTTTTAAAATTGGAACAAGGTTTTTTGAGTGTTCGCGTTTAGCGAGTGCTGGATATACGCCCCCGTATTGCTCGTGGATTTTTATTTGTGAAATAAGCGCATTACCCAAAACAGAAACTTTTGTTTCCGCTTTTGTTTCTTTAATGTCGAGAATTGCTATCGCAGTTTCGTCACACGATGTTTCTATGGCTAGGATTTTCATAACATTTGCATATTATCCGAACAAAGCCGAAAAGGCTAATTGTGTAGATAAAACAATCTTTTTTCTTCTGGAAAACGCTCTATGGAATAACGAAGTGTAGTTCGTGGAATTTGTTTGAGGTGTTTTTTAAGAAATCTTTCCTCTTCAGTTTGAGAACATCTTTTGCCGACTTCACGAAGCATCCAGCCAACTGCTTTGTGGATTAAGTCGTGTTTGTCATTTAATAAAATCTCGGCAATTTTTAACGTTTCTTTTGGTTGACCTTGTTTTATAAAATGAAACGTTGAAAGTATTGCAATTCGGCGTTCCCAAAGATTTTTTGAGTGTGCAAGTTTTAAGAGAAGGGAAGTCTCTTGTTTTGTTTGATAAAGATATGCGCCAACAATTTTATCTGCTGAAAGATCAACCAAATCCCAGTTGTTTATTTGTTTTGTGTGTTTTAAGTAAAAATTAAAGATGCCTTTTTTGGTTTTTTCGTCTCCTTTTTCAAACTGATGAACTAAAATTAAAATTGCGACTAATCTTTCCTCGTGTATTTTTGAGGAAAGAAGTTGTTTGGTGTTTGGTAGAGAAAGGTCTTTGTATTTTAAAGAAATGGAACGAGATTTTGGAACAGTTACTCCAAGAAAAATATCTCCCTCAGCATATTCACCAGGGCCAGTCTTAAAGAAGCTTTGTAATACTTTCTTCTTTTTTGGGTCGGCTAGTTTTTTTAAGTCGTTTTTAAGAGAGATGATTTGTGGCATTGGTAATTATGGGTTAGTGTCGTCGCGCTCCGGTTTTCGACTCCTCTATTATAACTTACGCTTGTGGTCAGGAATAATTTTATTGCCGTCGCAACAAAATTTTCACGACCCTGGCTCACGATTTTGCCTGCTGGCAAAATATCGCTCCGCCTCGCACAAGCTAAAAATCTCCCGTATGGGAGATTTTTTTGCGCTTGTGCGCGATAGAGGGGTCGAACCTCTGACCTACCCCACGTCAAGGGGTCGCTCCCCGCCCGAACGGCTGAAATTGGTGGACGATAGAGGAGTCGAACCTCTGACCTACCCCACGTCAAGGGGTCACTCTACCAACTGAGCTAATCGTCCAAATAGTCGTTCAGTCGGGCGGGTACCAACTGAGCTAACCGCGCGTACAAATACAAAACAACTGATAATACAATTAGGATTAAGTACCAAATTGTACGAGTATAATAGTAGTTTTTTGGCGATTTGAATAGAGCTAGGTTTTCAGTGTTCAATAAACGAAAAAGTTTACTTCGCGTTATATTCCGCCCTCAATATTATGTATTCTATGTGGCATTTTGATCTGGCGAATTTTGTTTGGTATTTTTACAAGCGCCCAAGCTAAAGTTAAAAGAAGGATAAGATTAAGAACCATGGCTAGCCAGGCGGGGAATAGTTTAAAAAATAAATCGTAGCGCGATAATGAAGGCCAGTGAATCAAGTAAATCTCATAGGCGTAAATGCCGAAGATATGGAAAGCTTTAATTTCAAATTTTTTCATCATGAAAAAAAATATTACTGCGCTCATGGTGACGAGGCTAATTAATTGCTCTTTCCACATGCTTTCTCCTACACCAGAGTAATATGCCGTATAACCAATTAAGATTAACAGGGCGATTAAGGTGAGGTAATAGGCGGTACCTTTCACAATTTTTAAACTTTGTCGAAAAACATCAAAATAATGTGGCTTAAAAAATAGTGAGGCAAACGCCACACCAAGAGGGAAAGCTAATAAATGTAATTGATATAAATGTAAAACATCCGCGGTGACCGGAAGTTTTAATTGGATTATAAAATACGAAGAAAGATAAATAAGAACCGCTGTTAACCAAGGGTACTTTTTGAAAAAAAAGAATGGAAAAACTAGATAATAAAATAATATTGGGGTAAAAAACCAAAGAGGGGAATTAATATCAACAAACAGGTCGGCTCTTGGAAAAAAACCAATTAGAGAGTGGAAAATATATAGCCAACCGTAGGAAATATGTAGAAGAAAAAAATCTAGTAGGAAAAATGTGGTAATGACAATCCAAAAAGGGGTGAACAATCTTAATAAACGTTTTTTGTAAAATTTACCCAGCGACAACTGTTCTTTTTGCGCACTAATAGTCAGACCAAGCCCGGATAAAAATAAAAATAAATTTACTCCCACACCCGACATGACAGAAAGCGGAAACAAAAAACTATGGTTGGTTGAAAGGAAATAACCAACATGGGAAAAGATTATTGTTAAAATGGCCAGCCCCTTAAGCTCTTGCGTCAATGCTCGCGAAAATAACTCTGGGTCTTCTTTTCGTTTAATCGAGAGGAGTAGGACAAAAACAAAAACTGCAATGAACATACTAGTTGATAGAAGCGGATTATTTATAGAAATTGGCATAAATTATCTTTGCCTGTAACCTAATTCTACTATGCTTCAAACGTGATGACCCTACAGGGAATCGAACCCTGGTTCCAAGCTTGAAAAGCTTGTGTCCTAACCGTTAGACGATAGGGCCAAAATTACCGTGAAATCATAACATTTTTTGCTAAAAATGCAAAAAAACGTTATCATTCAAGCCACTCAAATATTGGAGATGTGGCTGAGCCCGGTTGAAGGCACCGCTCTCGAAAAGCGGCAAGGGGGTAACCTCTTCGTGAGTTCGAATCTCACCATCTCCGCCAAAATTAAAAACATGAAAAATATTTCATTTTCTAACATAACAGTATTTATAATCTTTTTCGGAATAGCATTAATTGAGGCGATTCAGAAAGATAATTGGTTTGAGGCGTTACTTTTTCTTGCGTTAGGGGCAATGTCTCTCTGGGCTGATTTTCAAAAGAAATAATTATTTATGAAAATATTCATTGTTTGCAGTAAACATTTTTATCATTTGATTCCACCCATTAAAGATGCCCTTGAAAAAGAGGGGCATGTAATAACTGTTCCCAATACTTACAACGAGCCGTTTAAAGAGGAAGAGATGAAGAAAATAGGGAAGGAAGAACACAGAACATGGAAAGCAGGAATGATTTACCTTTCACTGGAAAAAGTAAAAAATAATGACGCTGTTCTCGTTCTTAATTTTGAAAAAAATGGACAGAGAAATTATATCGGCGGAGCAACCTTTTTAGAGATATTTAAAGCATTTGATTTGGGTAAGAAAATTTTTCTCTACAATCCAATCCCAAAAAGTATTTTTGAAGATGAGTTAATGGGAATGGGCCCCGTTATGATTGGAGGAGATTTATCTTTAGTGCAATGAAATCATTTACCGAAAAAGTTTTTGAGGTGGTTGATACGTGTTTATTTTAAAGAATTGGGTGTAAGATTATAAAATGATTAGCCCGTGATAAATGTCCGCGGGAAATTTTTTGGTATATGGAAGAAAAAACAACAAAAGCAGAAATTATATATGGTCTTAAGGCCATAATGAGGCATGTAAAGCCTTTTAAAATACAACTTTTAATACTAGTTGCGCTTGGGTTGGTTTCAGCGGTTGCCAATGGTTTTGTTCCGTACATAACGGGGCGTTTTTTTGATGCGCTAATCGGTGTTTCTCACGGTGAAGTCGCTATTTTTGCTGGACTATTTCCTCTTTGGGCGTCACTTCTTTTTGCTTGGACTATAGTTCAGTTGGTAGCTAATAATATTGATTGGATTATGGATAGATTGCGTCGACGGGTTGATAATGAGGTGCAGTTTAATATTCAGACAAGTGGTTTTAAGCATCTATTAGGGTTACCAATTGCTTACCACAAGGACACTCATATCGACGGTGCTTTACAAAAACTTGGCCAAGCTAGTTGGAGAGTGTCGTCCATAGTAAGGACAATTATCGAAATTGCACCACAATTTTTGAGTATAATTATCGGTATTGTTTTAGCTGCGAGTATTAACACAACTATAGCGGGGATACTTCTAGCAGGAGTCATATTATATGTAATTCTTTTGATAAAAATTCTTATTCCCATAGCCACCATTGACTCTTTGGCTCATAAAACATGGAATGATGGATGGAGCGATGCGGCGGCATCGGTTCAACAAATAGAAAGCGTAAAACAGGCCACATCCGAAAAATATGAATCAGACAAGGTTCATAAGAAGCTTAATGTGGAGGCGTTTGGTTTGTGGTCCAATCTTGAACGCATTTGGAGTAACGTAAGTTTTTTTCAAAGAACCATTGTGTTTTTTACACAGTTATGCGTTTTTCTTTTATCGGTTCGTTTTATTTCGGCCGGGATAATCACAGTGGGGGAGCTCATTTCTTTAAATGGATACGCATTGATGTTTTTTGGTCCGTTTGTTTCGCTCGGTTATAGTTGGCAGACTATCCAAAATGGAATTATTTCAGCTGCGCACGCTGAGAGTATTTTTCAAACGGACGAGGAAAAATATATACCAGACGATGTAATTCCTTTAAAACAAATTAAAGGAGAGATTATTTTTAATAATGTATATTTTCGATACGGGAAAGATGGTCCCGCAGTCCTCTCTAATGTTAATATAAACGTTAAACAGGGTGATATTGTTGCTCTTGTTGGTGAATCTGGGGTTGGAAAAAGTACTGTCATCTCTCTTATCTCAGGTTATTATTTTCCTACCAAAGGAGAGGTTCTCGTGGATGGAGTTGATACTAGGAAAATTAATCTTAATTTTTTAAGAAAACACATAGGTGTTGTTCCACAAGAGGTGGCTCTTTTTAACGATTCTCTTAAGGTTAATATTAAATATGGATCCTTTGGGGTTTCGGATGGCGATGTCATGAAGGCATCAAAAGAAGCCCAAATAGATAAATTTATTTCCAAGCTTTCCGATGGATATAACACGATAGTTGGAGAGCGTGGAATAAAACTATCTGTTGGACAAAAACAACGAGTGTCTATTGCAAGAGCCATATTACGCAGTCCATCAATTCTTATATTAGATGAGCCAACGAGCGCCCTTGATGCAAAGACGGAGCGGTTTATTACAAAATCTTTGGAAAAACTAATGAAAGGGCGAACTACTTTTATAATTGCGCACCGCCTATCAACAGTTAGAAAGGCTAATAAGATTTTTGTTTTTGATAAAGGAAAAATTGTTGAGTTTGGTTCACACGAAGAACTTCTTAAAAAAGAGAATGGTGTTTATAAGAATCTTTACGAATATCAAGTTGGCTTACATTAAATCTAAAAAAGACTTTACGGAAAAAGTTTTTGAGATTGTTTCTAAAATTCCAAAAGGTAAAACTTTAACCTATAAAGAAGTAGCGAAGAAAGCAAGTAGGCCAAAGGCTTATCGTGCGGTTGGAAATATATTAAACAAAAACTACAACCCTAAAATACCATGTCATCGCGTAGTACGAAGTGATGGAAAGATTGGTGGATATAATCGTGGAGCCTTATTGAAGGCGAAGCTTCTTCGCGCCGAAAAAACAAAAATTAAATAGTTTGACAATTCATCACATTTTAAATAGTCTTTGTTTTAGTTGATTTGTTGTTTCTGGTTATTTCTCTAAAACTAACTTCGGAGATAAAAGGTGAAAAAGAACGGGCAAAAAACAAGAGTTGTCGGTCAACAGCATCAAGGCGGAAATAAGGCCTTGATTCAAACAAAACCAAACGGAGGGAAAGGGAGAATGGTCGTGGTGAAAGAGAGCGCAAAACAGCGCAGGAAAAGGGTTTATGCTCAGCGCGCCCTAGAGGAACAGGCCTCAAGGCCAGTTGCACAAGTGAGCTACGTGACAGGTGAACAATCTTGTCGCTGCGGGAATTGCATATCGTGTATTCTCGCCAGGGACAGAAAAGACAGAGAGAGGAGATATCAAGAACAAGAAAACCGAAGGCGATACTGGTGACAGGGGTAATGAAGGAAACGGCGAGCATGATGCTCGCCGTTTAAATATTTATAAATAAAAATTGAAACGTTAAAAAAGAAAAAGCCTGCTAACAGCGGGCTTTTTCTTTTAAAATTATTTTTTAAACTAAAATGCAACAATCTGGTGTTTAACCAAATTTTTATACGGCTCACACCTCTTCATCAGCGCAGAGTGTTTTCCAATGTCGACAACAGTGCCTCCATCCATCACGATAATTTTGTCAGCGTCTTTAATAGTGGAGAAACGATGGGCAATTATAATGCCAGTGCGTCCAGTAAGAGCCTCTTTCATTGCTTCGTGGATTAAGGATTCGTTTTCAGCGTCTAGGTTAGAAGTTGCTTCATCGAAAATTAATATTTCTGGATGTTTTAAGAGAGCTCGCGCAATGCCGACTCTTTGACGTTCACCACCAGAAAGCTTAATCCCATTTTCGCCGATTAGTGTATCAAACCGTTTTTCACCCAAGCGTTCATAGAATTGGTCGATACGGGTTTTTCTCGAAATTTCATCTAGTTCCTCCTCTGTTATATCTTGTGGGTTCTTAACACCAAAGGTCATGTTGTATCGTAAGGTATTGTCGAAAATTTCGACGACCTGTGGGACGAAACCTGCTTTATGTATATAACTATCCATATCAAGGTCACGGAGGTTGATATCGTCAACAAAAATACCACCTTCGTCGGGGTCATATCCCCGGAAAAGAAGATTAACTATTGTGGTTTTTCCAGCGCCAGAAGAACCGACGATTGCGACCGTTTCACCTCTATTTATAGTGAAGGTGACACCTTTTAGAACCTCTTTGCTTACGTCGTTACCTTCTTCGTTGCCTAGGTCAGATTCTTCAGCTTTTTCTTTATCTGTAGTTAAGATAGGGTAGGCAAATGAAACATTTCTGAATTCAATTTTACCGCCTATTTTAGGGAGGACTATTGGGTTTAAGGGCTCTTTTACAGACGGTTCACGCGAAAGCATTTCGCGGAGTTTATTGATATCGGTAAGTTGTAGAATCATGTTTCTTTGTATCCAACCCAAGCTACCAACATTACCAAAGACACTTCCCATCCACCCAACAAGCATTACAATTTTTCCAGGAGATTCAACTCCAGTTGAGACGAGCCAAACCCCAACAAGTAAGGCGGAAACTTGACCAACAGAGACCAGCGTATCTCTTTTATAGTAAGCGCCGATGTATTCCGTCCACATTGATTTTGTTGGTGTTGTAACGTTGTCCCAATGTTCACGGTATTCTCGGATCATCTCTTTTTCTTTCCCGGACATTTTTATAAGTTTAATGTTGCGGAGAATCTCGCTGAAATGTTTTGATTGGTCATTCCATCGTTTGCGGTTTTCGGCGAATCTTGGATAGAAAACGGCATTAAACCGGAATTGTATGATGAGGTAGATAACGGTGAATATTAAAACAATCACTCCAAGCGTCCAGTTAACGAAGATAATTGCAATAGAAGCGAAGATTATTTGTGTTAAAAATGGAAGTAGGGAGTAGATAAAGCCGTTTAAGAAATTTCCCAGAGCTGAAACTCCTCGATTTATCACCGTGGACCTTAGCCCCGAGTTTTCATTGATGTGTTGTCCTAACGAAAATCCAAAAAGTTTTTCGAGAATTTTCTCGGTGGCAACAGCTTGGAGGTCAAAACTGAGATGTTTCACTTCGTATTTCTCGCGCGCATAGTTAATTATGTTTGAAGAGAGGTAAACTGCTAAGATGATAAGCCCTAAGTAAAATGAATCTAAAAAGGGAGCTTTAGAAGCAAGGTTGTCGAATATCCTACCTTGGAAGTAGGGAAGAGAGAGGAACATCAGTTGTCCAACTGTGAGCATTGCGAAAATTACCGTCGCCTTACTAATGAAGGGTTTGTAGTTTTCGTAGGCTATTTTTAAGAAATTTTTGGTCTTTCTCATATATTTTCTCTGCGTATCCGGAAACAAAAAAATCCCCAAATACGGCGGTATTTACACAATAGCATATTTATTGGCTTATTAAAAACCAATAATAATCTTAGTTTTTCCCGTGGAGGTAGATATAAATATCCTCTAGCGCTTTAACAGCATCGCCTGCGGCGATATTATTTTGGTGATATAAACCGTCAGTAACATCTCCGGCTGCCCAGATACCTAAAGTTTTAGTGCGTTGATTTCTTGGGTCAACAACAATATTTTTACGTTCGTTTAGTTCAACAAGCCCGTCTACCAATTCGGTATTTGGCACTTGTCCGATTTCAACAAAGATTCCGTCAGTTTTCATTGTGTGTTCTTCTCCGGTTTTTATATCGCGATAGGTTAGTGATTCTGCAAAATCGTTTCCATCAACACGGATAGTTTCAGCGTTTGAAATTACTTTTGTTTTTTCATTTTTTAAAACGGCGTCCACTGTGCCGGGATCAGCTTTGTTGAAATCATTTCCACGGTTTAACAAAGTGACACTTTTACAATAGGCGAGAAGTTGAGCGGCTGATTCAAACCCAGCATTTCCGGCGCCAATAACAATCACGTCTTTGTCGGCATAAAGAGGTCCGTCACAAGAAGCACAATAGGTAATACCGTTATGTTCAAATTTGTCGGCGTTTATAGCTTCTAGCTTTCTTCTTGCGCTACCTGTTGTAATAAGAACGGCGCGCCCTGAAAAACTTTTACCACTCGCTGTTTTGATAGAAAAATTTTCACCGTCTTTTTCTACTTTAGTGATATTTTCCCCATCTTTGAGTTCAAGGACATCATCAGCGTAAGCCTTTAGGTGTTTCTTAAAATTTTCCGCAAGCTCAATTCCGGAGATTGAAGGTGTGCCTATCCAGTTATGAATATCAGGAGAAACAACAGATTGACCGCCGAAGTCGTTTGTTAGAAGGAGTGTTTTTAAACGCTTGCGCGCAGCATAAATACCAGCGGCGCTTCCTGCTGGACCACCGCCTATTATAACGAGGTCATAAGAAGAAGGTGTCATTAATTATTTTTGTTTTGAACGTCGTAAGAAAGCTGGAACAGCACCCCAGTCGTCGTCTTCGTCTTTTTCTTCTTTTTTCACTTCCTTTTGGTCTTTAGTATCTTTTAGTTGTTCTGTTTTTACAGGTTCGTTTGTGGTATTTGCAACAGGAGAACTAACTGTTGGTGTTCCTTCTTTTTTCTCGTCTTTTGGAGAGAACTGAAAGAGGGATGGTTTCCTTGGTAGGGATGTTGGGAAGCCTGTTGCGATAACAGTGATTCTTACTTCATCTTTCTTTAATCTTTCGTCGCGGATTGCGCCAAAGATAACCTTCGCATCTTTGTCTATTGCTTCAGTAATAACTTTTGCTGCTTCCTGAACTTCATGCATTGTGAGGTCGTCTCCACCTGCGATAGCGAATAGAACACCCTTTGCTCCTTCAATAGATATTTCAAGAAGAGGAGAATTAATAGCGGCAACAGCTGCTTTTTCAGCGCGCTTTTCACCAGTTGCTCGTCCGATACCCATAAGTGCCGAACCAGCGTCTGCCATAACTGCGCGAATATCAGCGAAGTCAACATTGATGATTCCAGGAATAGTAATGAGTTCAGAGATTCCTTCAACGGCCTGGCGTAATATCTCATCACACATAGCGAAAGAATCCTTAAGGCTTGTGTCTTTTCCAACAGCGGCGAGTAAGCGGTCGTTTGGAACAACAATAAGGGCATCAACTTCTTTTTCAAGCTCTTCAAGACCTTTTTCCGCTAAACGCATTCTTTGGTTTCCTTCAAAAAAGAACGGCTTGGTCACAACAGCAACAGTGAGGATTCCTTGCTCTTTAGCAATTTTGGCAACAATAGGGGCAGCACCAGTTCCTGTTCCGCCACCCATACCACAAGCAATAAAAATCATGTCGGCGCCTTTTATAGAATCAACAATTTCATCTTTTGTTTCTTCGGCAGCACGTTTACCAACTTCTGGGTTCATTCCAGATCCGAGCCCTTTAGTTAGATTTTTACCGATATGAATTTTTTTAGGAGCGAGAGAGTAATGAAGGTCTTGGGTATCTGTATTCATCGCCACGAAATCAACTCCCTTAACTTTTGAGTTAATCATATGGTTCAAGGCGTTGTTACCTGATCCACCTACACCTAAAACTTTAATTCTGGCGAATGCTTCTATTACTGGATTTATTTTTGGCATAATTTTTCTTTAAGGTCTTTCTGAGACCCTCCCTAATTGCTTATTAAAAGTTTTATCATCATAACAGATAAATCTTAAAAAAAGAAAGGTTGTTTTTTGGGACATTATCCTTAAAAATACGCATAAAACTGGGGAAACAACAGTACCACTAGGCGGTTTACGGCAGAAGGCTTTTTATAAAATCTTTTGCGCCAGAAGAAATATCACCCCACATGCTAGCCTCTTTTTCGTGGTCATCTTTTCCGAGTACACATAGTCCATAGGAAACAAACCAAGTAGAATCAAGCATCCTTGGTTTACCAGAACTCATATCTACAACCTCTTTTCCAAGGACTTTAACAGGAAGAGCAAGGGAAGCTCTCGCTAAATCTTCAACCGTTGCGATACCAGACCCACCTCCGGTGATAAAGATACCAGCGGGTAAAAGACCACTTCGCCCGATTTTTTTAAGATGATTATCAATTAGTTCAAAGATGTCGGTTAGACGAGCTTCGATAATTTCTTCAAGACGCTTACGCGGGTATTGTTCTCGTTTATCACCACGTTTGATAACCTCAGCTTCTTCAAGTGATACACGTAAACCTAAAGCAATGTCGCTTGTTATGTCAGTTGAGCCAATTTGGAAAACATGAAGTGAGATTGGAACATCGTTTTCAAAAACTATTAAAGAAACTGTTTCTGCCCCAATGTTTACAATTGCGCAACCAACTGTTTTTTGTCTTTTGTTGACGGCAACATAACTTGCAGCAAGTGGGGAAGCGACCACTTCAATAACTTGGATACCAGCGTCTTCGACCGCCGAAACCATATCCTCCATGTGTTGTTTTAAACAAGTAATGAAAAGTATTTTTACTTCAAGCTTCAATCCTTTCATCCCTACTGCTCGGCCATGTACGTCTTTCCCGTCGATTTTAAAGCCAATCGGAATTGTTTGTATTATTTTTTTATTATTTAGCCCACCTAAATTTTTTCTGCTTTCATCAATTGCCTTAGTGATATCACCCTCGGAAACTTCGCTGTCTCCTCGCGATATTACGGCGCTACCGGAAGATAACGTTGAATCAAGACTAATCCCACCTAAAGACAAAAATGCTCTCTTAATGGTGATATGAGAATTTTTTTCTGCTTCTTTTATTGCTTTTTCAATAGATTTTGTCGCTTCTTCTGGTTGGATAATATAACCATGTCTTAATCCGCGAGACTCAGCGACTCCCGTCCCGATTATTCTTGGTATTTCTACGTTAGGAAAACACTCCGCGACCACAACGCGGACAAGAGAAGTTCCAACATCAATGCCAACAACTATTTTTCTCGCCATGAGCTTAAAAATTAAGCAGTGAGAGATTAAATAATATGAGCTTTCCTTAGTTGTTAATTAAAGCAAACCGAATTTTTTCATCACCGCCCTTTCTTTAGCTTCCATTGTACTACTATGGTTCATTCCTTTCAAATGAAGCATGGCGTGGATAACTAGATGACCGACAAAATTTAGATAACTTGTTTTGAAAAGGGGAGCATCTTTGCGGGCAGTTTTTAAAGAGATGATTATTTCTCCGTCATTCTTGTCGTAAGCAAAGGAAAGAACGTTTGTTGGTTTGTTTTTGTTGCGATGTTTTTTATTTAATTCCTGCGACTTAGTTGGGCTTACAAAGACAACAGAAAGATTGTAATTTTTTCCTAGAACTGAATTTTTCAACGCCACAAAAGGCAAGCTTGGGAGCTTGCCTTTTGTTTGTCTTATTACTGAAATATTATTTTCCTCTATGATTTTCACCTGTATGATCGCTTCTTTTTTTCAGGTAATTTACCAAGTTTTTTTAGTCTTTCGTATTCAGCTCGGCGTCCAATTACCACTAAAGCGCTTCTTTTCTTTCCTAGTTTTGTTTTCTCGCGTTGGCGGTATCTTAGACTTCTAACTCTTCGCAAAACGCCAGATTCCTGGACACGCTTAGTAAAGCGACGCAAAAGATTTGTGCCGTTTTCGTTATTATTCTTAGTGACTTCAACGTTTACTCCCATGAAGGCAAATCCTATCACATAGGATGAAAGTGAGCAAGGCTTTAAATTAGCGGTCTTTTATCTTCTTTATGTAGTCTGTAAGTTCGTCTATTTTCACTGTGTCTTGTGAGCGGGTGGCCATGTCACGAACAATAACTGTGCCTTCAAGCGCTTCTTTTTGGCCGAAAATGACAGTGTAAGGGACTTCGAGTCGTTCAGCTGTTGCAAGTTGGGCGGAAAGGTTGTCTTTGGCTAAGGTTTGAGCCATAGGAATTCTTGCTTTGCGGAGTATTTCTACGATGGCGAGGCTTTTTAGTTTTGCTTCAAAACCAAGCTGGATGAAACAGACTTTCGGTTTTTTAATGATACGTGGGGAGAGTGGTTTGTGATGTTTGGACATAATAATTCTATCCACTCCAATACTTCCGCCGATAGATGGAACATCTTTTTTAGAACCAAGAAGTTTTCCAAGATAATCATATCTTCCGCCACCAGCAAGTGAAAGTGGTTGTCGTTCGATAACATCTATTTTTTCTTCAGTTATTACTTCTCCGTTTTCTCCGACAACAGGAACTTCTTCCTCTGGTATTTCCAAAAACTCAAAAACAGTTTTTGTGTAGTAACTCAAGCCACGAACAAGATTGTGATTAACGCGATAAGGAATACCCATCTCTTCTAAATATTCAAGTACTTCTTTGAAGTGCGATTTACAGGAGCTACAAAGGAAGCTCATTGAGTTTGGTGCAGATTCTTTTATAACTGCGCATTTTTCATTTTTACAATCAAGTAAACGAAGAGGATTGGTTTTTAGTCGGTCGCGACAATTTCCACAAATATTATCTAAATGTTTTTTATAATAATTTGTGAGCTCTCGAATGTATGCTGGGCGACAATCTTTGTCTCCAATACTATTTATATCAAGAGAAATTTTTTCAATACCAGCTTCGCTTAGAATAGTGGAAAGCGTTTTGATAACAATCGCATCAGCAATACTTTTTTGAGTTCCTAATATTTCTAAACTAAATTGGCGTAATTCACGCAAGCGTCCTTTTTGTGGGTTGTCGTGTCTAAAATATGGACCGTAAGAATAGAGCATTACCGGCTGTGGTAGTGCTTGCATTCCGTTTTCAATATAGGCGCGCATAACTCCGGCGGTTCCTTCTGGACGCATTGCCAAATGGTCGCCACCCTTTGTTTTTAAGGTGTACATCTCTTTATCAATAATATCGGTGCCTTCGCCGATACCTGAAGTAAAGACCTCTTCTTTTTCAAGAATAGGAGTTTCTATTGGCTTGAACCCATAATAGATAGCAATTTCTTGCGCTTTTTCAAAAAACCCTTGGTACTGATAATATTCATCGTCTACAATATCGCGCATTCCTTTCGGTGCGTTTAAGGATTCTTTATTTTGTTTTTTTTCTTGGTTCATATTTTTATTTAATTCTACCTGGGTAATAGGAGATACGGGTTGGTGGAAAAAGCCGGAGAAGAGCTTCTCCGATTATTGCATCGCGTCTCACTGGCCCGACTATTCTTGAGTCGAGCGAGACCGAGCGATTATCTCCCATAACAAAGTACTGATCATTTCCAAGTGTTGCCTCGAAGTCACCTGTTTTGATGTTTATTAAATAAGGCTCAGAAATAATTAACCCGTCAGGGTTTTCTTTGTTTATTACAGTAAGAACATTATTTTTATAACGCAAAGTTTCTCCTGGCAATCCCATTATTCGTTTAATTAAATTTTCAGAAGTATTACCTGGTTTTTTGACAATAACGATGTCGCCTCTTTCTGGGTCATTAAAGCGATATGAAATTTCATCAACGATTAAGTATTCGCCAGTTTCAAATGTTGGAGACATTGAAACACCTTGGACGATAAATGGCTGGGCAATAAAGTATCGGAACGGAAGAACGATAAGTGCGGCGATAATTGCAAAACGGAAAAGTTCTCCCCAGAGTGACTCCGAAGGTTTTTCTTTTTCGCTTTCGTTGATAGTCGGTGGCGTATTTTTTTCCCACTCAGTCATATTGTTTGCGAATGATACTACGTTTTTGTGTATTGACACAAGATTTTCTTACGTGCTGTGATATTTTTATTAAAAATATTGTTAATTCATTAAAATGTGAAAACCCTGACACGATATTTTGTGTCAGGGTTTTGTTTGCGCATACGACTTTGATTCGCGCGCCCGCTTGCGGTTGCGGACTTGGGCGAAAGGAGTTCGTCTCTTGCGTGGCTTTTCGGAAGTTGTTGTTTCCGGATAGCTTTGTTGCGGTGGTTTGAATGTGCCCGAGGGTTGTGTTTTTGGTGCTTTCTTGGGTGCCGAAACAGGCAACACCTCTCTCAGGCACAGTGCTATTAGGGTTAATACCCTATTACTAAATCGCCAGCTACGCATAAGGATTACCTCATGTGTAATGAACAGAATACTACTATGACATCCTTTTTAGGAAATTGGAATAGTTCGTAGGATTGAGATTGTTTTCTTCAATTAATCTCGGATGGTTTATGTGTTTTAGTGAGGAGTTTTAGTTAGCTTGTATTCCGCCCCACGCAAAATATTATATTTATGTTGTGGAAAAAAGACGTCCAGTCACTTCTTTAATACTTGCAAACACCTTATCGGTTATCGGTACCCCAGAAGTGGTATGGTTTTTCCCAAGAAGAAGCTCGTTTACAATATTTAAATCTTTTTCAAAACGCGCCACGAGGTCGGTCTTTTTTTGTGTGCGGGTGTAATCTCTAAAAGCTTCAAGTTGTATTTTTATTTCCTTAAGAATTATCGTTTGAATTGGATGGTTCCCCAATTCTTTATTTCTACGGTTCATCCAAAGTAATCCCAACTCATTAACCCTGTCTATTTCTACCCCAACGACAACTTGTGGAATTTTTTGGAGCCTACCGGTAAAGTTCTGGCGATCCGAATGGAAATATTTAATTTGCCCAAGATGGTCATTATCAATGTTGTCTTTGATATGTTTTAATTTTTTTTCAACCACAAGGTTCCCGAAAGTCACATCAACCCCAAGGGCCAGATGTGAAAAACGATTTTCCTCATCGTCAAATTCAATGACCATATCAATACCGTTTCTAATATCATCAAATGGCGAAGTTTTTATTACTTCCGCTCGTGGGCCAAACCAATCGCTTAGCTCGCCGTGTTCGCACACAATTGCTTCTAAAATATCCGCATAGTTTTTACTCGGTTGTTCACCCCAACTTTTTTTTATTCGATCAATTTCAGCTTTATCTTTTTCTATAATATCTTTTCCGTAAAGCCCAGTAAACATTTCCAAATCCACCTCGTATTTTCCAAGTTTTTCCACTGCTTTGGCATGAGCTTCGGCAACGTTTAAATAGCTTCTTTCAAAGGAGCGCTCTTCCTCGGTGCTTTGATATACATATTGTTCCGGTTTTTCTGTGGACATGTTTTTAATCGTTGATTTTTATAGTATCATTACCAATATTCTTATGCTATATACAATCGTTGGACTCGGAAACCCTGGAGAAGAATATGAATTGACACGACACAATACTGGACGCATTGTTCTTTCGGCTCTTCATAAAAAAGAAAATTTATCTCCTTTTAAATTAGACAAAAAGCTGAAAGCTTTGGTTTCGGAAGGGAAGATTGGTAAGGATAAAATTGACGTTATCTTTCCAGAGACTTTCATGAATAAATCCGGGGCAAGTGTCGCCTCTTTAATAAAAAATAAAAAACAAGCGGAGAGATTAATTGTTGTGCACGATGATTTGGATTTACCATTGGGAACAATGAAAATTTCATTTAATCGTGGCTCGGGGGGGCATAAAGGAATTGAATCAATAATCAAGGCGATTAAAACAGAAGCATTTGTTCGTGTGCGAATTGGGGTCTCACCGAAGACCTCAAAAGGTAAAGCCAAAAAACCAAAAGGTGAGGAAAAAATTGTAAATTTTATTATTGGTAAATTCTCTAAATTAGAACAAGAGACACTAAAGAAGGTTAGTAAGCAGGTTGCCGAGGTTATTGCCACTCTTGTTAAAGACGGTCGTGAAAGGGCGATGGGGGAATTTAACTAGCTTAAGTTTGTTGTGATAAGGGTGGTTGTGTGTTAGTTTTTGTTTAGAATTTTTGTAAAGGAGGAAACAAGATGGCGCGTAAACGTAAGTTGGTACACAAGGGTGTTTGGTTTGACAGGACGAAGGCGGAAGGCGGGACGGGTCCGCGCGAAAAGGCTTTTGCCGATACATGGCAGAAGGAGAACATCCCTCGGCGACATTTTCTGTTTTCGTCTTCTTGCTCGAGACTCGAAATGCTCATGCGGGACGAAAGCCGACTGATTCCTGTTTCGGAAGAATCAGCTACGGCTGTTGCGACGATTGTTCAATGGCTCGGCTCAAATTGTGGTTGGGTTTTCCTTGAAGCGTCACTGCATAACGCCGGGTATCGCATTGTCCCTTTAAACGGCGAGACGAAGAAATGACGAGCAACAAAAATCGCCCCAACGGGGCGATTTTTTCATTTACTATTTCTTGCTTTCGTCGAGATAGGTTAGGGTCATTCTTTGTTCTTTTGGTTCAAAGAAAGTGATTTGGAAGTTATAAGTTTTTCCAAGCTCTAGCGCTTCACGAATTTTTTCTTCAGAACCAAATTCGGAAACATGAGCCAAACCGGCAACTCCTTCTTCAATAGAAACAAGCGCACCGTGTTTGTTGAACTTAATAACAACACCGTTCACAATATCTCCTTTCTTGTATCTCTTCTCAATACCTTTCCATGGGTTCTCCTTGAGAGCCTTAATAGATAGGGAAATCTTACTATCTTTAATTTCAATTATTTTAACTTTTATTTTATCTCCAACGCGGAACATTGAACGTGGATCTTCCACAAGACCCCAATCAATCTCCGAGATATGAACAAGTCCTTCAAGTCCTTCTTCAATCTTAATGAAGATACCGAAGTCAACAATACCGGTGACTTCTCCCAGTAGTTCATCGCCAACTTCAAATTTAGAAAGGACCGCGTCTCGTTCTTTGTGATCCTCACCTTTTTCAGAAAAGATAAGTTTTCCTTCTTTTGGACTTGCTGAGATTATGTAAACAGCAAGTTTTGTTCCAACAAGCTTTTTCAATTCGCGTAAGATTTTATCTTTGTCGCCATCTTCAACGCGTGGATAGTGTTCTGGCTTCAATTGTGAAGCAGGGAGGAAACCAACGATTCCTTGCCATTCAATAATGAGACCACCTTTGTTTGCTTCTTTAATAGGAAGCTCAAGAGTTGTCTTTGCCTTGATTGCCGCTTCGGCGTCGCTCCAAATGAGAGCTTGTCGCGCTTCCTTAAGAGAAAGCTCTATGTAACCATCTTCATTTTCCGTTGAAACAACTTTCGCCTTAACAGAATCACCGATGTTTATTTTCTTGATAATTTCTCGGGCGTTTATAAATTCACGACCAAAAATGATACCTGTTCCAAAAGGTTTCAAGTTAACAAATACAGCTGCGCGTTCAATTCCAATAACTGGACCTTCAACTAAGTCTTCTTCCTTTAGCATTGCGCCACTGTGGTCAATTACCATCTTAAGCGCATTCGCTTTCTTTAAGGCTTCCTCGTACTCTGCGAGTTCTGAAAACTCGGCTAAATCAAACTTCTCTTTCTTTTTTGCTGACATAATAATTAATTAAAAAAATCCGCCACCTTTATGGGTGAAGCAGATTATTTCCCAGATTCGCTTGTGTACTACTTAAACTGGAGCCAAGCGAGGTTAACTGGGAAATCCGCTGTTAATGACAAGAAGGTAACATAAAGGAGGGAAAAGTTCAACCTTTCTTTTAATGTTTTCATTTTAAAAAGGAAAAGCTTTAGTTTTTTTGAAGAAAAACAAAGTCTTAAAATACAAAAAATTACCCCGCCGGTGTCTTGGCGGGGGGTTTGGTTGGTTTGCCCTTAAGGCTTGATGCCTGTCAGGACTTCTTCGTCTCGCCGGTCAGGCTCTTGTTTTCGGACGAGGCCGAACCAGCGTTCCCGTCATGCTTGGCGAGGCCGATGTCCTTGCCGCCAGCGTAGATCTTCTTGGCGGAAGTTGTCGAAGTCGCCGCAGGGGGACCACAGAGGTGCATGCGTTTCATGGTGTTCTCCTTCTGTATGTTGGAAAAAACTACGATGAGTCGAGGAAACTTCTCCCGACGTTTAAATAATTACACGAAGGGAAAGAAAAAACAAATTTATTTTTTTAACAAGTATTTTTTTGTTTTTATTTTTGAAAACGCGCATATCCGCCTGCTGGCGGATTGCTATACTCGCGTCGTCAGGCTCCGTAATGTTTTTAAAAATAAAAACTTGGAGTGAAGAAGTGAAGAGAAGACGGAAAAGTCCTTATTTTTAAGAAAAAACAACAAAAAGAAAATAAAAATTATA
>CAYPVT010000010.1:0-22622 GCA_964414265.1 uncultured Candidatus Saccharibacteria bacterium
TCGGCTATTTAACACCTTTTGAGACATTTCATTGCACTTCAATTTAGAACTTGAGGAATAAACAACCAAAAACATCTTAATATGGTATGGTTTTAAAACGCCCTCGTAGTTAAATGGATATAACTACCCCGTCCTAAGGGGTAATTGTGGGTTCGATTCCTGCCGAGGGCACAAAATAAAAAAAGGCGACTAACAAGTCGTTCCTTTTTTATTTTGTGCCCGAGAGTGACTGAACTGCTTCAGTCACGTGCAGGAATCGAAAAGCGGAGTCATGTCTCAAAAAATGAGTTAGACTTTTTTGAGACAGACGAGCTGGGGTCGCTAGTACTTTGATTTTTGTGAGCAGGGCGAAACAAAAAGCTTAGTAACTCGTGACCGATTCCATCCTGAATTACCTAAAACTATAAACCTAACAACTCTTGAACTCTTGGTTTATTAAATCCAACAATTGCCTCTCCGTCGATAACAATTACTGGCACACCGCGCTGGCCGGTTAATTCAATCATTTCTTTTTGTCTTTCAAAATCTTGCCCAACATTAAATTCCTCGTAGGGAACATTTTTTTCCTGGAAATAGCTTTTTGCCATATTGCAATAAACACAAGTTGGGGTGCTATAAATAGTGACTTTTTTCATATCATTCCTTTTTTAATTTCTAATGAACGCTGATTATATCATAAAGCTAAAACACAAATCTACACGAAAATAATACAAAATAACCATAATCAAGTTTTTAACAAGAGTTCGTGCGAGTACGGAGAATCGGGGCCAAGTTTCTAAGCTCGAATACTCGCTAAGAACTTCCTCCCCGGACTCGGCGACCATTCGCAGACTCATGGTACCCGCCTCCGTCTTTCGATTCTCCCTACCCGCTACAAAAATACATAACGCAAATGCTTCACATTTGCTTAATTATTTTTGTGCGAGTACGGAGAATCGAACTCCGATCTACTGCTTGGGAAGCAGTCATTCTACCACTAAACTATACTCGCTTTTTATCTCACAAAACTAAAACTTATTTTAAAAACCATTTAAAAAAATTGGTAAAGCCAGATTTTGTGGTCGTTGCCTCTTTTTTCTCCTGATCAACAACAATAATAACCCCTTCTCCGTTTTTAACAACCCTAAACTTCCCTCTAAGTTCTTCCTCAACGCCCCTCTCGGTCTTAAGACTAATAATTTGCGCCTTTAGTGAATTTTCCCGCGCCCTGACCGCTACTAATTCATCTTCAGCTATCTTTCTTTTCTCCCCGGTTAAATTATCACTTTTATACATACTGACCGCCGCCCTCCCCACAAAAACACAAAGAATGAAGACTAAAACAAAAGTAACCCGAGAATACAGAATTCTTCTAAATCTTTTTTTGTCTTGAAATTCAAGCATTTTCTGATATTATACTCTTAATTAAACTTTATATATTATATGATGTTCAACAAAGAAAACCGCAAAGCTGTCCGTATCACATGGATAATACTAAGCCTACTCGTTATCGTAAGTATGATTCTTTTGTATATCGCGCCAGCTCTCTAGCTAAAACCTTATCTAGGACTTACTCAAATGAGTGCAGTTCTAGGAGCACAAACAAAATGGAGTAAGCTGTGCTAGTGCACATTGAACGACATTTTGCGAAGTGCAACAAAGAAATGTGCCATTTGTGTAAGTCTTACTATTGGTTTTTCATCATATTAAGAAAAACCTCTTTTGGAATATTAACTCTTCCTCCTGCCTTCATTCTCTTCTTACCCTTTTTCTGCTTTTCTCGAAGCTTCATCTTTCGTGTAATATCGCCACCATAAAGATATCCAGTAACGTCCTTTCTAAGCGCTTTTAAGCTTCTAGAGGAGAGTATTCTACCAAGCGCTGTAGCTTGTATTTTGACCTCAAAGAGCTGTCTTGGGAGGATTTGATGTAATCTCTCAACTGCCTTTTCCGCGTCTTCCTGAGCCCTTCTACGTGAGATAACACGGGTAAATGCTGGCACAATTTCTTCCGCAACCACAATATCAAGCCTCGTCACATCAGCCTTACGCATTTCATCAATATCATAAGAAAGTGAGGCAAACCCAGACGAAACACTTTTCAGTTCATCAAAAAAGTTTCTCATCAACTCGCGAAGCGGTACGCGGGCTTTGATTGAAACACGGTTATCGCCGAAAATACTCGACTCTCCAACCTCCGCTTCATGTTCGTAAAGAAGTTGCATAATTCCCCCAACATAATCTGGCGGTGTAATTAAGGTAATTGATGCCCATGGCTCAAAAGCTTCTGTGTATGTTCCGTCTCTCGGAAAAAGATGTGGCGAATAAATTTTCTCGCGCTTCCCACTTTGATAAACAACTTCGTAATTAATAGATGGCGAAGTAACTATAAGTTCAAGATTAAACTCTCTCCTTAATCTTTCGGTAACAATTTCCAAGTGAAGCATTCCAAGAAAACCGCACCTAAAACCGCGTCCAAGAGAACCAGAAACTTCCTCTTCAAAAGAAAGTGATGAATCTGAAAGTTTAAGTCTAACGAGTGATTCTTTTAATAAATCAAAATCATCCTGACTTTCTGGGTAAAGCGATGCCCATACAACAGGTCGTGGATTTTGATATCCAGGAAGCGCTGGTAGTGGGTTTTTTGTAAGAGTGATTGTGTCTCCAACGGAAGCAATACCTGGCTTTTTAATTGAAGTGACAATGTAACCAATCTCCCCTGCTGAGATTTTTTCTGCAGATTTTTTTTCTGGAGTAAAAATACCAACATCAGATGCAATAAATCTTTCCTTAGCCTCACAAAAAGAAAGGTCATCCCCTTTTTTAATTTCACCATCCAAAACTCTCACATAAACAATAACTCCTTGATGATTTGAGTACTCGAAATCAAAAACCAATGCTCTAAAATTATTTTTTTCTCTATATTTATCACTTGGTGACGGAACACGCTCTACTACCGCTTTCAATAATTCAGGGACCCCAACGCCCGTTTTACCAGAAACCGCCAAAATATCTTCTTCTCTACAATCAAGCAAGGTCATAACTTCGCGCTTAACATCATCAACGCGAGAGATTGGGGAATCTATTTTTGTCACAACTGGAATAATTTTAATTCCAAGCTCTCGCGCCATCGCAAGAGTAGTTAAAGTTTGAGCCTGCACACCTTGAGTTGAATCAACTAAAAGCAAAGAACCTTCCACAGCCTGAAGAGCTCGTGAGACTTCATAAGAAAAATCGATATGCCCAGGGGTGTCGATTAAGTTCAGCACGTATGATTCGCCGTTTAAAGCGTAATCCATGCGCACAGGGGTCATTTTTATGGTTATACCGCGCTCTCTTTCAAGGTCCATACGGTCCAAAACTTGGTCACGCATTTTGCGTTTTTCAATTGTATGGGTCGCATCAAGCAAACGATCGGCAAGAGTCGACTTGCCGTGGTCAATGTGCGCGATAATAGAAAAATTCCGTATGTACTTTAAATCCATATTTATAGCCCTATTCTAACACATTATTTTAGTACTTGACGAAATCTATTTTTTATGATTTCATGTGAGTGCAAGCCAACGTGGTTTGCGGTTGTACTTTTCATGGAGAAAATTCATGGCACTAAGTGAAGCAAGAAAGGGCGAGATTGCCCTACTGGCCCTGAAGCACAAACTTCGGAAAGACGGCATCCGTCTGACCAAGGATGTCCAAAGGGATATCGGAAACGGAGCAAAAGATATTGGAATTCCGTATCAAGAAGCACTGGAATTCTACGAAGGTCTTGTCCGAGAACTTGTTGAGGAAACTTTCTCGCCAAAAAAATAACAAGATGTATTCATAAGCAACAGGGTGAAGCTGTAAGCTTCCTAAAAGGGTAATTCTGAACCTCCACCAGTGGAATGTCAGAGAACAAGAACCTCTCCCCTTGCCATTCAGGGCCCGCATTTCGCGGGCCCTTTCTAATTAATACTAAAGCTCTTCTTGAGCTGGAGCCACAACATCTACCTTCCAGAATTTCTTATGCAGAGCTAGCGAAATGTCTTTAATTTCGTCGTTTTTTAAAATCCTCAAAATAATAACCCCAGCGATAATACCAATTATTCCAGACAAAAATCCTTGAAGAAAAATTCCAACAGCCGTCTCTGTATTTAAAATTAGAGCAAAAAGATTTAAACAATTGTAGGCGACAAAACCCATAAGCACAGACGCCGAAAAACTCTCAAAAAGAGTTTTTCTTATGACCAAAGAAAGGTTGGTTTTAAAATCTCGCTCAAAAATAATCCAGTGCAAAAATGCATTCATAATAGAAGCAAGGGAATATGCGAGTGGCAACATCAAAACAGCTGTCCCTTCGATTTGATCAACTCTTAAAATAGATTCTATAAAATAGCGGAAACTAGCGGTATTTTCAAAAAGTATTGTGAGCCAAAACGCGCCACCAATAGCACAAACACTTGAAAACAAATTAATAAAAAGTGGTTTTCTGGTGTTTCCTGAGGCGTGATACCCGCGAGAGAATAACACGGTTAGGCTCTGGGTGAGCACCGAGAAAGAAAAGAGTGCAAGCGCAGCGGCGGTAAGGCGAGTGTCATTCCAACTAAAAGCGCCAGAACCCAAAATGGTACGAACTATTTGCGCGCGAAGAACAATAAAAAGAATAGTAATTGGAACAGCCCAAAAAATTATATGGCGAAGAGCAATCACCATATGTTCCATAAATCTTTCTTTTTCTCCTCTTGTGAAAAATGCCGCAAGCATTGGAAATGCTGCCATTGAATACGCAACTCCGATTGTCGCAAGAGGAACTGATTGTAGATTAAACGAGAAATTAAAAATAGAAACGGAGCCGATATACATCGTGGAAGCAATGGCCCCAAGAGCAATCAAAACAAGATGATTAGCAGAGAGAGTTATTGTTCGTGGCAAAGACACAGTCACAACATCAAAGATATCTTTCCAGTCTATTTTTCTAACAAACTTCGGTGTAAAACCACTTTGAATAGCAATTGGTATTTGAATCAAAACATGAAGTAAAGCGCCCAAGATAACACCGAAAGCAAGCCCTTTCATTCCAAAAACCGGATAGAAGACAAAAACACCGAAAATAATTCCTAGGTTGTATAAAACTGGGGCAAGGGCATAAACGAAAAACCTTTTATAAAACTGAGTGATGCTACCAAAAATATTATTTGATAACCCGAGAATAAATGGCGAGAACAAAAGTATTCTTGATAACAAAACAAGCGAGTCGAGTTGTTCTTTGGAAAAACCAGGAGCTATAAAAGGAGCTAGGTATGGAATTAGGAAAAACATCGCGAAACTGAAAACAGCCATCACTATAGAAAAAATGGTAAATATTTCAGAGACAAAACGTTTTGCCTTATTCTCATCTCCTTCCATTTTAGAAAGGAACGGAATAATAACCGACACCGACACAAACGAAGCAATCACAACATAGAGCGCATCTGGGATACGGAACGCAGTGTAATAAACATCAAGCTCTGTTCCAGCGCCAAAATAATTAGCGAACAAACGGTCACGCAAGAGCGCTAAAACTTGAGATGCGACAGCAAAGAACCCAAGAAGAAAAGCGGCCTCGTGTAGACCGCCTACTTCTTTATTTAAAACATTGATGATTCTTTTAACCATTTAGACAAGAACCATTGTTAGTTAATATTAATTTGTGTCCTTTACTGGAGGAGTACTCTTCTTTTCTGGGGTAGGAGGAGGAACATCAGTTAAAGCGCTCTTTCCAGCCCTAAGATTTATAAGAATATTTTTAACTTCCTGGTTCTCTGGGTTTAAGGATTCAACTTTTTCAAACTGAGCAATTGCATCAGCTTTTCTTCCAACTTTGTCGTAACTTAACCCAAGAAAATACATTGCGTTTGAGTAATTTGTATTGAGTGCTACAGCGCGTTCAAGAGAAACAATAGCTCCGTTGTAATCTCTGTTGGTGTATTTCAAAAGACCCAACTGGAAGAATAGACCAACATCGTTTGGAGAAAGAAGTGATGCCTGGTCTGCTTTCGCAATAGCTTCTGCGATATTACCCTCTCCCGCTTCAAGCTGTGAGAGGAAGAATAATGCATCTGTGTAATTACCCTTAAGAGCAAGTGCCTTATTTAAGTTCTCGCGGGCTGCTTTATTGTCTTTATTAGAAACCTCCAATCGAGCCAAGGTCAAATAAACCAATGGGCTTTGTGGATTTAGTAATGCAGCTTGGTCGTAAGCCTTTTTTGCTTCGTCGTAAGCACCAGTAACACCTAATGGAACAACCGACTCATAAACTGAAGCTAGGTTCATCCAGTTGGCATAGTTTGTTGCATCATAGTCTCGGGCTTTTCTTGCGTTGTCTATAGCATTACCAAGTATTGATTGGAATTGTGATTTAGCTTCTGCTTCAGAAATATTTTTCTGTTGAAATAAATTGTTCAACTTAACGAGATAAACCTGTGAAAGGGAGCGGTAATAAAGATCACTCTCTGAAAACTGTGACGCCTTAATCAAACCAACTTCGGCCTTATCAAAGTTCCCATCTGTATTCAAGGCCTGAATAGTTTTCTGGAAATTGATAGCTGAAATTGCTTTTTCAACAAAGACATAACCGAGAGCAGCTGAGGAAATTGTAAGAGCTATCAAAACAAGCACTGAAACAAACCCAATCTTTGGACTACCCAAAAGCGAGATTTGATACGTTTTGATAATCCCCTCGTTTACTAATGTTGCTATGAAAACGCCAGTCATTAAGAACGCCAATGTGTAGATAACCACGTTTGGAACATAGAAGATGGCAAAGAGCCATAGATATACCGCCAACAAAAACGAAGAAAGGATTGAGTATTGAGCGGTGCGTCCAATATCAAACATAAGAATGCTCTTAATACCTCGGAACAAGAAGAATCCAAGGAATAGCATCCAAGCCAAAATACCCAAGATTCCAGTAGTGACCGCAAAAGACGGGATAAGACCGATTCCAGCGTTAAAATCAGTTGCCCAAAAGATTGTCTCGTTTAAGACGGCTGGGCGATGTAGTGCCCATTCTGATGCAAAGCGGTTAGGTCCACTACCTAGGAATAAATTATCGGAAAGCGCCCCTTTTACAATATCAAATGTCGCGCTCCACGATGGCCTAACTTCTACTTGCGAAGCATTAAACTGTGTTGGCAAAAAACCACCGATTTTATCTCCAGAAAAAACGTAAAAGAGTGAAATCAAAAGAACAACAAGCGCCACCATCGGGATCTTGTTTTTTATCGGCAAAATAGAACCACTTTCAACCCCAGAGGAAGGATTTTCGCTTTTGTTTAGATAAATTGCAAAAACAAAAACTGTCACCGCAATTACAGCAAGAGCTATCCAGGTAAAGCTGAAGTTAACAATCGCTAAGAAGAAAATTGAAACAACAAGCGATATGTAGGTTAGATACTTAACGAAACCCTTAAGAGGTAGTGTTTCAAGAGTTATCATCGAAAGGATTGCTATCATTCCGAAAAATGCGCCTAGGTCGTTCCATTTACCAACGGTATTAGCGAGAACACCAGAGAAAGTTCCACTAAAAGTAAGAGTGTCTACCCCTGCAAACAAACGAACGGCTTGGTAAAGCGCCACTACCAAAAAGGATGCTATTGTAGCAACGTAAACTGTAAAAACCTTATCTCTTGAACTAACCAAGATTGAGGTTAGGAAAAGAAGAATGAACATCACGAAGGTAAAGGCAAATGTTCCTACTTCAAATCCTTGTCCAAAAAGTGAAACGGCTGGAACCTTTGAGGTAACAGCTGAAATCAAATATTCAAGAGGAAGTAACGCAGCAAATAAAATAAGAAGCGTTTTTGGCACAACAACTTTACCGTCTACCATGCGCCCAACCAACCACAAAGCCATTGAGGCAACAATGAGAACTACAGCAAAAACACCCTTACCAACATCAAGAGAAATTCCAGCTACCGACAAAAAGAAGATCGGTAAAAGAAAAACGAGTCCAACTAATAAACTAAACGGCAAAACCTCTAAAGAAAACAGTTTTTTTATTCCTTGCATGAAATGAAAGTTTGTTAAAAATTTATTAATTAAGTGCTCAGTATTATATAAGAAATTTCTAATAACACACAATTTTACCGGTTGATAAAAAGTGGACAAGCAAAAAAGCCCCAATATTTAGGGCTTTTTTGCTTGTCCTGAACCTATAAGCCGAATTCTGTACCACTCCCTGTGAACAAGTCGTGGCGACAGTCATTTATCTAGGCCCGTGATTACTCACGGGCTCAAGCGGCACTCCATCCTAAGATGGCACGGCCTTGCACTTAAGTAAGGATTTAGCCGTTTCACCCCTATATTTCTATAGGATTCCTCCACGTGGGAGGTCTAGCCTTTCGGCGTCGACGTCACTGCTCGCACCTCTATCCTTGCGGACGACGGGCGTTACCCGCTACCCTTCTCCGGTCGCCCAAGGGTTAGACCGGAAGTGTTCGGACTTTCCTCCCTAACAATAAAGTTAGAGCGACTGCCCAGTTCAAGACCAAAATACTATAACACAAATATTAAAAAAATAAAGAGCTAAACTATCGTAAAACTAACTGCTTTCTATTAAGAAGACAGAAAAGAAACTACTTGCGGTAAGTATTTTGCAACCACATCAGGTCTTTCAAGGTCGTGGTCCCCTCCTTTAACTAAAATTGTTTTAAAATTCTTTAAATAAGCACCCTGACTTTCAAGCGGGATTGACCTATCGCTATCACCCTGAACAATAAGTAATTTTTCTTTTGGAATTATTCCCATTAATTCTCGGTAGTCTCTATCTTTATTTTCAAGATAGTGAAGATTAGAAATAAAATGAGAATAAGTCATTTGTTTGTCTTTCTTCATCTCGCGTTGATATGCCCGTAAATCAAAATATTTTTTATAGTTTGACCAATTAATTTTTCCACCGGGATTACGTCGTCTTACAAAGGAATATTTTAAAATCTCACTCATGTTAAGGGATGGCCCCAAAAAGACGATCTTGTCAAAAACATCTTTTTCTCGTGCGCATAAAATAATTGTTGCAGCGCAAGCAAAACTATGAGAAACCAACCGGATACTTTTTAACCTAGGGACTCTGTCGCGAAACGCAGAAACGGCGCACGAAAGCTCCTTGGCGAGCTTGTCTGCGGTAATGTCCTCAAAAGACCCCTCCGATAGCCCACATCCAGAAAAATCAAAAAAGAAAAGATTCTCCTTGCCTTCCAATTTGTTGGCAATATTTTTAAACTTTGGCTCCATGGAGGTCCTACCAAAACCATGAGCAAAAATTACCCCTGTACTCCCTGGAGCTCGTTTGAAAATTCCACGGAGAGTTTCTTTTTTGTGATTTGAAAAAGAAATAAGTTCGCTTTCCATGCGCGCCATTGTAGCAGAGGAGATATCTGAACGCACGAAAAAAAACAGACTCAATTAAAAATAATTAAAAAAATATTTTAAAAACTTAACCAAGTGTCGTTTCTTTGTTTCTAAGGTAGACCAAAAGACCAATGATTAGAGAGATCAAAAAAATAACTGATCCGACAAAACACGGGGTTGTAAATGGACTCGTTATTAGTTGCCCAGAACATCCGCGAACAGGGAGACCAGCACTTGAATAAAACGAAATTAAATCTGGGAGAAAATTACTCCAGGCAAAAACTGTTGCCCCGGAGAGAAACCACGCCATAAAGTGTTCGTGCTTTCTCTTTTGTTCTTCGCTCATCTTAGCCAAATACAAAGACCAAATAAATGCGCCCAAAAAAGCAAATGCTCCATAAAAACATGGTGTTGTGACTGGATTTGGTATCACACAGTCTGTCACCTTAAAAACGGTCCCCTCAAATCCATAGAATTTCTGGAAATCAGAATAAACCGTAGTCCAAGCAAAAATCGTCCCGACTAAAAGTAGCGTCGATAATATTCTTGGTAAATATTTCCAAATTTTTTCCATAGCTATTTATTTTATATTTTTAAAAACTACTTAACCACAACTACTCCTTTGTCAGCAGTATTGTTTTCATTATGATAAGCCCATGTCCCAGCAGAAACAAACGTAAAATCATAAATTCCACCACGTCCGACGGTCTTACTTTGATTCATTTCATTGTAAAGAGAACTCGTTTTATCGTCGGCAAAAATTCTCATTGCCTTGCTTGCATTGTTAACAAACCTAACTGACTTACCCGCGCTAATCTCAAGTGTTTTAG
Organism: uncultured Candidatus Saccharibacteria bacterium; assembly: GCA_964414265.1. Classification (GTDB taxonomy): domain Bacteria; phylum Patescibacteriota; class Minisyncoccia; order Phycocordibacterales; family VMEP01; genus VMEP01. The sequence continues at coordinate 10,175 of CAYPVT010000010.1, forward strand.
GGACAAATCCTTTGTCTGTATAGTTGACTAGGTAATATCCTTCCTTGGTCATTGCTGGTAAAGCAGTTCCACTTTTAGGTGTACTTGCAGTAGTCTTTGTTGCTTCTGTTTTTGCTGTTGTACCATTAGTGCTAGTTGAAATACCAGAAACTGATTCGTCTTGCACTGGAGCTACAACACCTCTACTTTGAAAAAAATAATAACCCACCGCTGCTAAAACAACTGCTCCTATTATTAAATTTCTATAATTATTCTTTGGTTCCATAATTTTAAAACAAATGTATAACAATTAAAGCGCCACACGACTGTAGCCGCCTAACACTATTAATAGTATACCTCTCAAATTATTTTTGCGAATTACTTTTCCACTGTATTAAAATTACAGCCGAGTTTCGTCTTCAAAATTATTGTTGCATTGGTGGCACCACGTCAGGACGAACCTGCACTGTTTGTGCGGTAACACTACCATCACTATTTGGAATACCAGTGACAATAACTTGCTTACCTGTCGGAATATCCGCAAGTGTGCCGGCAGTACTTTTCATAAAAGACGTGCTCGGAGCAAGGATAACGATACTTGATCCGCCGTTACGTAATTTTACAGTAATACTTTTATCGTCTTTACTAAGAACTTCTCCTGAAACTATTCCGCCGCTCGTGGCGCGCGTTCCGGGGCGCGCACCGTTTCCACTTATTCCGTCAAATTGTCCTTGTTTGAAGTTCCCGCCAATTCCCTGCGACGAGCTTACGGAACCTTGTCCATATTTCATTCCAGCGTAAAACGAACCAGACAAAAAAAGTGCCCCTATCACTATCGCTACAATTTTATTATTCATTGTTTTTTTAATCATATTTTTTATTCTAATTTTTTAATAATTAACTAATTAAACTTATAAATTTACTCGTAACGTAATGCCTCAATGGGGTTCAAAGAGGCGGCGCGACGCGCGGGGTAATATCCAAATATAATTCCAATAACCGCCGAAACGCCGAACGCAAGAAAAATAGACGTCAAAGAAACACTCGTCTGAAGGACGCCAAAATAGGTAATCAAAAAGGACACTAGCCACCCCAAAACTATCCCGACAAAACCACCCGTAAAGGTCAGGGTGATTGCTTCAATCAGAAACTGGCGGTTTATATCTTTCCTTTTTGCGCCGATGGCCTTTCGTAATCCGATTTCCCTTGTTCTCTCCGTCACGGTCGTAAGCATCATATTCATAATTCCAATACCGCCAACTAGGAGAGAAATCCCAGCAACTGCGGCGAGAAGAATTGTAAATGTTGAAGTTACACTTGAGGCTGTCGCCACAATATCCGCTTGATTAAGAACGCTAAAATCGGCAAGTTGGGGGTCGGTAATACGATGCCTTGAAAGGAGAAGTTCGGTAATCTGTTGTTGTATCGCGGACATTGAATCTGGGCTATCAGCCTGCACGCTTATTGTTGACACGTAAGTATCGCCCGCCAAAAATCTTTGAGCGCTTGAAAGTGGCACAAAAATCATGTCATCTTGGCTACCAAAACCAGTTCCTCCTTTGCTTTTTGTAATACCAATTATTTTAAACTCCACACCTTTAATACGCATCGTCTGTCCGACCACACTAGCCCCTACGCCAAATAAATCATCGCGCGCAGTTGGCCCCAAAACAGCAACTTTAGACAGACTGCGAAAATTTTGATCAGTAATGAACGACCCTTCATCAATTAAAAGATTGCGAACATCCGTGTATGTTGCGACTGTTCCAACTATAGAAGTATTGGTGTTCTTTCCTTTGCTTGTCACTTGGTAACGTCCGGATAATTCTGGTGCCACGGCTTTAGCGGACGTTATTTCTTTTGCGATAGCATCGGCATCAGCTTGAGTAAGCGTTTTGGCTGATCCGCGACCCCCACTCACCTGAAGACCAGTCCCTCTTTGTGCACCTGGTGTTACCAAAACAAGGTTCGAACCAATCGCCTGAATACTCGACTGAATTGTTCCCTGAGCGCCCTGCCCTATCGCAATCATTGATATAACCGAACTGATTCCGATAATAATCCCGAGCATGGTCAAACCAGAACGAACTTTATTCGCCGACAATGCAACATATGTTTCTTCTAAAATATCTGTTGTATTCATGTTGTATGTTCCATAACTTTTTTCGCGTGCTGTTTTTTATCACTCAAAATAAGTCCATCGCGTATCGTAATAATTCTGTCGGCATGTTCGGCAACCTCCTGTTCGTGAGTGATTAATATAATAGTCCTTCCTTGTTCGCGATTTAGGTGTTGAAATGTTCCAAGCACGATTTCTCCCGTTTTAGTATCAAGATTTCCAGTCGGTTCATCCGCCAAGATAAGAGTTGGATTATTAACGAGCGCTCGCGCAATAGCCACGCGCTGAATTTGTCCGCCAGAAAGTTGATTCGAAAGATTATTAAAATGCCCCTGATCAAGTCCGGCAGCAAGAAGCACTGAAGTCGCCCTGTCAACTCTTTCTTCTTTATCAATACCGGAATAAACAAGTGGCAGCATTACGTTACGCAACACAGTAGAGCGGGGGAGAAGATTAAATGATTGAAAAACGAAACCGATTTTATCTTTCCGAATATCGGCCAGCTCATCATCGGTTAATTTGGAGACGTCCTTACCATCAAGGTGATAGGTCCCGTCGGTCGGAGTATCAAGCGCCCCCAAAATATGCATCAAGGTCGATTTACCAGAGCCCGACGGACCCATAATCGCGACAAACTCGCCATCATTTATCGTAAAACTTACACCACCCAAAGCTTTAAACTCTATTCCTCCATTTTTATAAATTTTTGTTATACCTTTAATTTCAATCATCTTATTAGAAATAGAAACCAAATATTTCCTATTTAATTATCTTGTTGTTGCCCCGCGAATTGCGCTATTTGTGTTTGTGGTCCTGCTTCCACCAAGACTTGAAAGTATACTTGGGGCTTGTTGAGTAGCAGTCACAAAGGCTGTGGTTGTTCGAACAACAATTTGCTCCCCTTCACTTAATCCAGAAGTTATTTCTGAAGAAGTGTCGTCCGAAATACCAACGACAACGTTTGCTTGTCTCGGCAAAACAGCAGACGGTACTCCTTGCCCTGTCGTATCAGCTTCAAGTTTAGTGTCGAAAACCTCAACATATTGCGTGTTCCCTTTTGATTTAATGGCGCTATTTGGCACAACTAAAACATCCTGTTTAATTTCTGTGATAATTGCTGTCGAAACACTCATTCCGGGCTTTATGCGACTATCCTCAGTATCAAAAACAATTTTCACGTTATAGGTAACAACCCCCTGTGTCACCGTTCCAACCGTATCCACCTCAGAAACAACGCCCGTCATTGTTAACCCATCAACAGCATCAAAAGTTAGTGTCGCTTTTTGTCCAACCTTAATCTTTGCAACATCAACTTCGTTTAAAGAAATCTGAGCAAATTGCTTTGGAGTAATGAAGGTAACAACCGTTGCTCCATTTGACACAGAATCTCCTTTTTGGAAATTCAATTTCGCAACAGTCCCAGAAAAAGGGGCACGAATATAATAATTGGAAAGTTTTTCTCTGGCGTCTAATAGTGCGTTTTGTTTTTGTTTCAAAGATAATTCCGCAGACTGAATATCAAGTGTGTCTGCTCCTTTTATCAACTTTGCCAAAGATTCTGTCTTTTCGGCGATTGAATATTTTGAACTTGTAATTGTGTTTTTAATACCGAGTAGGCTTACCAGATTCGAATTCATTTGACCTGTGTATGTGATTAAAGAACTTAAGTTCGTCGTTAATAGAGTGGGGATTGGTTGTAAGCGTTCTGTCAGTCTATCTTTAACAAAATTTAAAAAATCACTTGAGCTTTTGAGAGATTCGGCAATTGCTCTCGATGTGTTATAAGTTTCATTTACTAAAGCCTCTATTGTTGCTCTATCAGAAGTCCTGTTCGCTAAGCGATAATCGATAATATTTTGATCGTAAGCTTTTCTCGCTATTTTATATTTACTAACCGCATCATCTTTAAACACGGCCGTGCGGACGTCGTCTTTAACTAAATCACCATAAGCGGATATGTTGTCTTGAACGCCATGAGTGAATGTTGTTCCATAAAGAACATCGTAAAGACCGCTCATCGCAGTGGGCGCATCAATAAAAGTGTTTGAAACGGAATTAAAGCCGTCGTCATAAGCCTTTTCTAAAGTGGAAGATGCTTGAGCTAAAGCATTTTCTGTCTGAATTGTAGATAAGACATCTGCCGGCTGAATGATTTTATCCATTGAAAGCTGGGCGCTTAAAACTCCCGCTTCTGCATCTCTTACGGCTTTTTGCGCATCTCGATCATCTAGTTGCACTAAAAGAACGCCCGAAGAGACCTGATCCCCATTCTTAGCGCCAACATAAACAACATCCCCGGAAGCTTTTGCGGTTAAGTTGACCTGGTCAAGCGCGGACACCTGCCCGCTTCCAGAAATTGAAGAAACAATGGTTCCTTTCTCGACAACAGCTGTAATATAACGCGTCTCCCCCGCAGTACTGGTTATCTTTCCGTATCCCCAATATGAAACCAGAGCGAAAAGAATAATAAAAACTGCGGAAAGAAATTTATGGTCTCCGGCGTATGAACGTATTTTTTTAATATTTGTAATAGTAAAAATGTTCATAAAATTACCACGACCCGCGCCCGCCACCCATTATGAATCCAGTTGAAGTCGGCATAACCCTAATAAGTTTTGCTTCTATTTGAGACGAAGTATTTGGTGAACCAAGCACAACAACAATGTCGTTCACTTTAAGGTCTGACGCCTTAATATCATTTCTAAACTGTCTAACCTCAGTATCATTTTTAATTAATACTACTTTTTCCACATTGTCTAAACCAGAAACAACCAATGTCGGTAAACTAATTTTCACGATTTTCCCAGTGGCGCCATTTGTTTCCAAAAAACCGCCACGCATCATTCCTTCACGCATCATAAATCCTCTTTCAGGTTCACCGAAAATTCTGTGGTAGTTGTCTCCAAAACCATAGGAAAAGGATGCTTTTCTATAGCCAATTTCTATTCCCGCTTGAAAAACAAACAGAACAACAATAAATGCCCCCAGCCCAAAAAGAATTTTTGTTATATTTTTCGAATGTGTAATGTTTTTTAAATTCATATATTTTTATTTTTTAATTAAATAAATTGATAATTAAGCTTCCGTGAATACGTCGATGTTATTTTAATAACTGCAATCACAAAAAAAGCAAAGGAGAACAAAACCACAAGACTAAATAATGGGACTGATTCTCCTAGTAAGATTAGAAAATCCGCGAAGTGGGACAAAATAGCGTCACTATCAGAAAATAGTAACGAAAAATATTGATAAAACCCTGACTGAGAAAATCCACTAGCAACATATCTGAGGACCGGGACGGCTAAAGATAAAATCCCCAAAGATGCCACTCCGAAAACAAAAATTTGAACCTTTATGGCTGTCCTCTCTACTTGGCGAATTCTAGCTAAAACAACACCCTCAAGATATGTAGGTACTTTCACCTCTCTAATTGAACTAAAAAGTTTTCCATATTCATCTTGCATTACCTAGTAATACGCAAGTAAATATCACTTTGGTGCATTATCGAAACCAAGACTGAGAAGTATTTCCCGTAAAACAGTCAACGCTCGTCTATACTGGCTTTTAACCGTATTTAGTGGACGGCCGACAATTTTACCAATCTCTGAAAAAGTAAGTTCCTCATGATAGTGAAGTAATAAAACTTCCCGATAATTCGGCTTTAATAACAAAAGTGCTTTTTCTAAAACCTCACTACTATCTTTTCTCATTAGTAATTCTTCCGGCAATGGCGCCATATCGGAAAGTGTGTCTGTGATACTGTTTCCACCTTCGTCATTATTGAAACTAGAAAAAACAAATTCTTTTCTTTTGCGCATTCGATCAATAGCTGCGTTTCTCGCAATAGCAAAAATCCACACCTTAAAACTCTCACCTTTGCGATAACGGCGTAAATTTTTCCAAACTTTTACGAAAACCTCCTGCAAGACATCTTCGGCATCGTTTTCGTCACCAATAAAACGCACCAGATATGCATAAATTGCGTTTAGGTTACGACGCACGAGCGAATCAAAAGTATTCTTATCGCCAGCTAAGTAATCTTCAATAAGTTGTTCATCTGTTTTATCCACAAAATCATATCTTTACTTAAGTACATCCCACATTAAAGGATCCTCTCCGCCGTCTATTTTAAATATTGAAACACCTCGTACTCCAAGTTTTTTTGCCAAATCAATTTTAGTCTTAATGGCTTCGGCGTCACTCCACCAAACAATATTCACCGGTTCTTTAATTAAACCATCTGGTTGATTTTCGGCCACCGTTGAAGTTGGAATGTTTTGATCTGGATTGTTACTTGGCTGTGTAGGTGGGACCGTTTCTACTGGTGTATAAATAAAGCCGATTTCTCCAGAAGAATTACGTTTCGGTACTATCCCGAGCGAATCAGCAAGATCGGTTGCATATTTTTGATTAAATGCCCACTGTAAATCGTAACGATATCCGTATTCTGACAATTTTGTCACTTTGTATTCATAACCATAAGTAGCAATACCTATTGATATTTTCTTTTTGGAAATATCTTTCATGGCAAGTCTTATTGATTTTTCTACCCAAGCTGGATCAGCAACGGGTATATAAGGAGCAGTACGAGCGCGATTTAAAACAATATCAATTGTTCCTTGGTCATAAGTCATAAACCTAACTCGGTCGCAATATTTATTTATCGCAACGAAGTCATTGGCATAGCGGATGTCTTTGGGAATATTATCGTATCGTGAATCAAGCGGAGTACGCGCTTCAATAGTGCACATCACCCATTTATTGCCCATACGCATATAGAGCCCTTTCAAAAAAGTCGCGAAATATGGTTTTGTTTCTGCCCTCTTTCCCTCAAAATCTATATCTATACCATCAAACCCTTTTTCTTTAACCAACTTAGCGATTTCATCTTCAAGGGCAATTCGTGTTTTTTGATTTGAAAGAATGCGATGCAACATCTCGGAATTGCTCGACATAACTGTTGGGATAAAACGGATTTTTTTCTTTTTCGCTTCCGCTCTTAAGGTAAGCCATGGCTCTTCGTCCATTTTTGCAGTGTCATTTAAAGTACCGTCGTTTTTCATCGTGTACCCAAAAGGATTTATCTCAGTAAAAGAATCGAGGTGCACCAAGGCGTCAGCAGTACCGGTCGCTTTTCTCCAATAAGGAATCCATCCAGAAACCTCAAGAGTGCTTTTGAGTGGTTTGGCAGATTTAGTTAGCGTTGTTCCTGTCGCCCCATAACTAGGAGCCGGTATTAAAACAACAAAAAACAAAATACTAGCAAATATTGAATATAAAAATCTTTTTTTCATTTTTAAATTACAGAAACCTTATTATACCACTACCTAAAAGAGAATTTTTCTCTTAAGCTTTTGAAAAAATAGCTATCTTCAAGCTCGGCAAAAGTAACCAAATACGGTGATCCGGAAATTGAAACAATATCGTTCTTTTTCAAAGGAAAAGTTGTGTCGCCATCAGCTTGAAGTAAAACATCAATAGACTCCCTACCATCAACACTCGCCAAAAGACGGTGCTCTCTAAAATTGCCAATCACCACTTCTACTTTGTGTTCTGGTTTTATAACAATACTTGGCGTTGGTAACCCGTGATCGAGTAGCTCTGTAATCACAAGACATTGTATATCAGGAGAAACAATCGGACCGTGGGCTGAAAGATTGTAAGCAGTAGAGCCAGTTGCGCTTGAAACCAATATCCCACTCCCCCTCACAGACTGTATTCCATAACCGCCAATAGAAACTTCGAGTTCCACCACACCGAGCAAATTACTTACCAAAACTTCATTCAGGGCGGTTGCGCTAAAAACTTTTTTTTCTTGTCGCGTCACCTCTGTTAAAAGCATCGTCCTTTTAACTGGTTTGTATTCTCCACTAAAAAACTTCTCCAGCGCCGATAGAAAATTATTTTCTTCACGAACCGACGCCAAGAAACCAACATTGCCAAGATTAAGACCAACAATGATTGCATTTTTTGCTTTTGGCGCCCGTGCAGCTTCCAAAATTGTTCCATCACCGCCTAAAACAATAACCACATCAGCCTTAAGTATGTCATCAACTATCGGTATATTTTTATTAAGAAGCCATTCTTTAATTTTTTTAGAACATTTAACGGCCCGCGTGTTTTCTTCCTTGTAAAAAAGATAAACGCTTTTTTTTGAATTTTTATATTTAATTTTCATTAAAAATGGGTGGTTTCCGTACAACCTTATATATAAGGGAAAATATAGCATGAGACAAAAAATTCATGTACTATTCTCAAATGAAGAAAAAATCGTGGGGATTTGACCCAAAAGACATGGATAAAAATGTGCGCCCGCAAGACGATTTTTATCATTACGCAGGTGGTAACTGGCTCAAAAAAAATCCAATCCCAAAAACAGAATCTAGATGGGGTTCTTTTACTATTTTACGCTACGATACAGAAAAAAGGCTTAGACTAATACTTGAAAAGCTTAATAAACAAAAGAGGTCTCCTGTCGGTAGCCCCGAGCAGATGATTAGAGATTTTTACCGCTCGGGAATGAATCTAAAAGAACGCAACCGTCTTGGATTGAAGCCAATTGAAAACTATCTAAAGAAGGTTGACTCTATTAAAACAATAGACGACCTTCTTATTTGCATCGCAGAATTTCATAAAATCGGAGTAAGTCTACTATGGTGGTGTGACGTTGACCAAGATTTGAAAAACGGAGATAAAAACACCCTCTATCTTGGGCAAGGTGGCCTTGGTATGCCAGACAAAGACTACTACCTTAAAGACGACAAGGAATCTAAGCGTGTAAGAAATGCCTATCACCTACACATGAAAACAATGTTCGCGCTTTTTGGTGTTAAAAAAACAGAAATAAACGAACTAACGAAAAAGGTTTACAAAATTGAATATAGCCTCGCCGAAGCGTCAATGAGTAAAGAAGATATTCATGATGTTGAAAAAATTTACAACAAAAAAAGTTTAGCTCAACTTAAAAACCTTTCTCTAGAAATAAACTGGGGAAAGTATTTTAAAATTATTGGATTAGATACACCACACACCATTGTAGTCTGTCAGCCTAAGTTTTTTACAAAAGTAAGTCAGGAAATAAAAAAAATTGCAATTTGTGATTGGCAAATATATCTTAAGTGGCATTTAGTAACAGCTACATCTGGATTTCTTTCTGAGCCATTCTTGAAAGAAAATTTCAATTTTTACGGAAAAGTAATTTTGGGCACAAAAGAAATGAAGCCTTTGTGGCGACAAGTTCTTTCTGCTGTAAACGGTAGTCTTGGTGAATTGATGGGCAAAATATATGTTAAAAAACATTTTGACGCCGAAACAAAGAAAAAAGCGAGTTCCATGGTAGACGATTTATTTATCGCATACGAACAAAGAATAAAAAAACTTGATTGGATGAGCTCAAAAACAAAAACAATGGCGCTAAAAAAACTACACGCCATGAACAGAAAAATTGGCTATCCCGATAAATGGAAATCTTATCGCGGTCTACGTATAGACGAAGATGATTATTTTGGAAACGTAATTCGCATTTCCATTCTTGAACACCGTCGTATGGTTAAAAAAATTGGGAAACCGGTAGATCGTAAAGAATGGCACATGAGTCCGCAGACCGTAAACGCATATTGTAGTCTAACCATGAACGAAATCGTCTTCCCTGCTGCAATCCTTCAACCGCCATTTTTTAACAAGACCGCCGATGATGCAATAAACTATGGGGCAATGGGTATGACTATAGGACACGAAATGACGCATGGATTTGATGATCAAGGGTCCAAATTTGATGTAAAAGGAAACCTTAAAAACTGGTGGACAAAATCCGACAGCAAGAAACTGGAAGCAAAAACAAAACCACTCATAGAGCAGTTTAATAGATACAAAGTAGCTGATGGAGTTTCCATAAACGGAAAATTGACCGCTGGTGAAAATATTGCAGACTTAGGCGGTCTTGCAATTGCTTTTGATGCTTACCAATTGCATCTCAAGAAAACGGGACGAAAAAATATTGATGGCTTTACCCCAGAACAAAGGTTTTTCCTTGGGTACACTTTATTTGAGAGAGAAAACACCAGACCAGAGTTTGCAAAAATGCTGGCAATCAATGACCCTCATTCACCATCTATATTTCGAGTTAATGGCCCCACATCAAACCTTTCTGAATTTTATGAAGCATTTAACGTGAAAAAAGGAGACAAACTATACCGAGAACAAAAAGACCGAGTAAAAATTTGGTAGTCCTTAAAAATAAAATCCCGCTTTTGCGGGATTTTATTTTTAATTTAACTCTTGCGCAATTTCCTTAAATAAGGTGAGATAAAGTAATCAACTCCATAGTATCCAGCAACGCGACGAGCAAGAATCAAAAAGATTCCTAAAATAAGAAATTCTGGGTTAATGCTAACCGTTCCGGCAAATAAGAAGTTTAGATTCATCAAGGCGCCAAAGAACGCAGTGACCCCAACAATACAACCAACCATTAAACCAAGACCGACTAAGACCTCACCGACCGCAACGGCGTTTGACCACCACATTACATTTGGCATTACTAAATTATTCAAAAAAGATGCATACCACATCTGCACATCAGGATGGGCGCCGGAAGTTTTGGAAAGAGCACCTTGCAAAAATCCTGTTAACTTTGCGCCGGCATTGTAACCAAACCACGCCGAATCTTGTACTTTATCAATACCAGCCGTAAACCATCCCCACCCTAAATAAAGGCGCACTAACAACCATAACGCCGCGCTCTTAGTGTCTGAAAACAAAAAATGGGAAACCGGCGACTGCTCAACAAAATGTAACGTCATAAAAAATATTTAAAAAATTATTTATATTGAATACTAGAAACCACTTAGATTATGACATTTTATAAACACTTTGCCGAGGAATAAGTTTAAAAAATAAAAAAAACGACTCCTTTTGGGAATCGTTTTTTTATTTTTAAGATTTATTTATCTGGTGTTTTTTGCAACATGCATGCACTTAAGACAGGTTGTTTGTGGGTCGCGAGTCTTGATGTATTTATAACCACAAGCACATACAAGTACCTCTGTTACATGTTTTTTCTCCACCCACTTTCCATTTTTCTGGAATGTCCTTGTTGAAGTTGTAAGATTTGGTTTCATATTATTTGTGTTCAATAAATGTTAATGCTTTCCCTTTCTTATCCCCTCGCCCTGTTCTGCCGATACGATGAACGTAATCTTCGTAGGTAGCTGGAATATCATAATTGATGACATGAGACACGTCTGGAATATCAAGACCACGTGCCGCCACGTCTGTCGCAACAAGCACTTGTACGCGGTTGTCTTTAAACATTCCCAAAGAACGCTGACGACGGACATGGTTTTTATCGCCATGGATTGATTCAGCCTTAAAACCACGCTCTACGAGTACATTTGATAACTTCTCCACTCCGTGTTTTGTTCGCCCGAAAATTAGAACTTTTACGAATTCCTTCTGGTTTAAAAGGTCGTGGAGAGTTTCAATTTTATTGGCAACACTAACTCTAACAACGTCTTGATCAACATTTTTTGAGGTATCTCCTGTCTTAACAGAAATACGCACCGGTTCACGTAAAAATTCTTTAATAAGCTTTTCAATCTCTGGTGAAATTGTTGCTGAGAAAAACAAGGTATGGTGATCCTTTGGCATTCCTGCCATAACAAAACGCATATCATTAATGAATCCCATATCAAGCATTCTGTCTGCTTCGTCTAAAACAATGGTGCTAAAATCTGAAAGTTTAATTTTTGCGCGCTCTATCAAATCCTTAAGGCGTCCTGGGGTACCAATAATAAAATTATTTTTGTAACGCAATTCTGAAATCTGCTTTCCGATACTTGCGCCCCCAACACAACACACAGAAAAGATTCTTGTGCCAGTCTTAATTCCACGGGTAAATTCTTTTAACTCTTCGTCAATTTGAATTGCAAGTTCGCGAGTTGGAACAACAATCAAAACATTGTTCTTTGGATCAATGCGAACCTTATTTATAAGCGGAATCAAAAATGCCGCTGTCTTCCCTGTTCCCGTGTTTGCAATACCAACGATATCTGAACCATCAATTATGTGCGGGATTGCTCTATCTTGAATCGGGGTTGGTAAAGTGTAGCCCTTTTTGATAATGGCATCCTTTAGTTCCTGCTCAATATTAAAATCCTTAAACTGATGCTCTGGTTTGAAGTGTTCAATTTTTTCTGAAACTTCAACTGCTTTGTTGATAAATCTAGAAAAATCTATTCTTTCACCACGCATTCCACTTCCACGAGATTGACTGCGAGAACTACCGCTACGGCTATATCCTCTACTTCCACCAGTACTAGGTCGCGATGAAAAACCGCCACTTCTAGAAGACGC
>CAYPVT010000011.1:0-19301 GCA_964414265.1 uncultured Candidatus Saccharibacteria bacterium
GAATTTTTGGCGAATTACAAGTTAACTAAACCGCCATATGTCCGTACCTAAAACAAGAAAACTATACACACTTTTTCAGACTAACGTATCAAAAGTGGGATATACTAAAGAATAAAGAAGAATATTTTATTTAAGCTTAACTAGAATTTGTAAACATGGACCAACCACAATCAACAGCCACTTCACAATCTATTGAGTATTACATTGGGACACTCATTATTGGTATCATTATTGGTACAGTAGCGACACTTTACTCTCTTCAAGGCGTTGCAGTAGAAGAGACGAACACATATCAAGTTGGTTTTGAGGCCGCAAAAAAACGTGCTTTAGAAAGTAATCTTGGCGCGATGATTAAAACACAAGAAGATGTCCGCGCTTTATCTGGTAAGGTCACAGCAATTAATGGAAACCTAATTTCTGTTCGTGTACAATCTATGGATCCGTTTGAAGATCCAACGTTAGACGAGCGTATTGTTGCAGTTGAAAATACGACAAAAATAACAAAGTTTTTACAGAAAGACCAAGAAACAATTAAAAATGAAATGGATGCATTTATAAAAAAGACCCAGTCTGGTAGTAGTGCTAGTTCTTTGGCTACTCCACCTCAACCACTCACTGTCGCTTCGTCTAGTATTAAGGAGATGAGATTTGGTGACGCAATTAATATTGTTGCGGAAAGCAACATAAAGACTGTTAAAGAATTCACCGCAAGCGAGATACAAATTCAACCACGTAGAGTGATTGCTAATTAGTTTAATTTCTCAAAAATGAACCTAAAAAACGAAATAATAAAAGGAGGTAAAACATTCGTAATAACAATGATTCTCTTCTTTGCTGTTCAGTTTATCTACGCCTGGACAGGTCCAAACTTACCCCCACCGCAAGATAATACCCCAACTCCGATTAACGTTTCTTCCACCGCACAAACAAAGACAGGGCAGTTAACAGTGGGAGGCCTTAATCTTCCAGCCGGAGCAGTAATTACAGGTGGTGGCAGTGTTGGCACCTATGGAGCAACCAGCGTTTATGGGGAAAAAAGTGGTTGGGGCGGTATTGATTTTAGGAATAGCAATGGAAATAGCGCTGGCACTCTAATGATGCACGGAAGTTATTCGGGTTTTTATAATGCAGCCAATAACAATTGGAGATGGTACGCAACCGAAGGAGGGAATACTTACCAGCCTGGTTATGTGCAAGCTAGCGATGTTTATGCTGGTGGCAGGTGGATGAGTAGTATTGTTAGCGATACTACTGTTTGTCCAGCAGGAACCTCACTTAAATCATGTATATATTACCAACGTTATTCACCGAGTTATGGATGGGTTGTTAACAGTTCCTGCGCCGGCATTGGCTCATGGAACGTTGCTTCTTTGGACGACGATACAGGGTGGAAAGAGCAAGCTTTGTACGTTGGTATTTTTTGTAACTAATTTTTCAAACGGTGGACCTTTTAAGAATTAATTTAAGAGTATTTTTGTGCTATTAAAATAAATATATACAACTGTTTTACTAAAACCTTGCTATAATTTAAGGAACACACTTCGATGATCCTTGATGAGACACAATTAAAAAAGTTTATTTTAGATTCAGGTCTTGTTTCGCGTGGGGACATGGAGGCTATTGAGAAAAAAAATAAGAAAAAAAACCAAACACTTAGTGAAATACTTTTATCTGAAGGAAAAATTTCAGAGAATGATTTAAAAAGAACAGAAGCTTATCTTCTTGGGATACCATATATAAGTTTAAAAGGAGAGAAAATTGAATTTTCAGTACTTTCTTTGATTCCAGAGCCGATTGCAAGACATCACAACATTGTTTCTTATCGAAAAACTGCAACTGAACTTGAAGTTGCAATGCTTGATGCCGATGACTTGGAAGCGATTGAGTTTATTAAGAAAAAAACTGGCCTTAAGATTTTGCCACGTCTAACAGATACAGAGTCCATTAAAGGGGTGCTTTTGCAATATCAAAAAAGTCTTAAGGCTGAATTTGACGACATCATTCAAAAAGAAGCAAGCTCGCTTAAGCTTGTAGCAGAAGATGGTGGAGAAGAAATATCAGAGAAGGAATTAAAAAAACTTGCTGAGGATTTACCAGTTGTGCGTATTGTGGATACGCTTTTGAATCATGCGATTATTCAAGATGCTTCAGACATACATATAGAACCACAAGACGGACAGCTTTTAGTTAGGTATCGTGTTGATGGAATTTTGCGAGACGCTATGGTTTTACCAAAAACAGCTGGCCCCGGGATTGTTGCGCGCATAAAAGTTCTCTCAAATTTGAAACTAGACGAAAAACGTCTTCCTCAAGACGGAAGATTTAAAATAAATTTAAGCGATCAGAATGTTTCTTTTCGTGTTTCAACTCTGCCGACATATTTTGGAGAAAAAACAGTTATGCGTCTTTTAAAAGAATCAGTTTCTGGTTTTACTCTTGAGGGGTTGGGTTTTCATGGGGAAGGGCTTGAGCGGGTTCATTCGGCGACAAGACAAACAGTTGGGATGATTTTGGCAACCGGCCCGACTGGTTCTGGAAAAACCACGACTCTTTATACAATTTTGGATATTGTTAATACGCCAGATGTAAACATTTCAACAATCGAAGATCCTATTGAATACCAAATGAAGCGCATTAACCAAACGCAAGTTAAGCCAGAAATTGGTCTTACTTTTGCAAATGGTTTACGTTCTCTTGTCCGTCAGGACCCAGATATTATTATGGTTGGTGAAATTCGCGATAATGAAACAGCCTCTCTTGCGATTAACGCTGCTTTAACTGGACACCTCGTGCTCTCAACTCTTCACACAAACTCTGCGGCGGGAGCCATCCCACGTTTACTTGAAATGGGAGCAGAGCCGTTTCTTCTGACTTCAACACTCGATATTGTTTTGGCTCAACGTCTAGTCCGAAGACTTTGTAATCAAAAAGAAAAATATATTCTTTCCGACTTGGAATTACGCAATTTAGGTAAGCTTGTTGATCTTGAGCGTATGCTTAAGTTTTTGCGCGAAGAAAAAATTGTTGGGCCAAAAGACGGGTGGGATAAAATTCCATTTTATAAGCCAATGAAGTCGGCAGAATGCGAAGAAGGATATAAGGGTCGAATTGGAATACACGAAGTTCTTAAGGTGACACCAACAATAAAAGAACTTATTTTAAAGGGTGCGACTTCGGACGAAGTAGAGGCTCAGGCAAAAAAAGAAGGAATGATGACGATGCTTGAAGATGGAATATTTTTTGCCGCTCAAGGTGTTACAACAATAGAGGAGGTCTTGCGTGTGGTTTCAGAATAATAAAATGAGATTTTTTTATAAAGCAAAAACTGAAACTGGGATTATTGAGAGCGGTTATTTACAAGCATCTGACCAGACCGAGCTTGAAAATCTTCTTCGCGGGAAAAAACAGACACTAGTTTTTTTTAAAGAAGAAAAAAAGTTAGCATTTTTTGACGTTACCGCGATTAATAATATGTTTGTGTGGGTAAAACTTCACGACAAGATTATTTTTACAAGAAATCTTTCGGTAATGCTTTCAGCAGGACTTCCGCTTTCTAGGTCACTTAGTATTTTAGAGAAACAAACAAAAAATTTTAAATTCAAAATAGCCTTGGGTAGTTTGATTGAAGATATAAACGCCGGAATGGGATTAAGTGATGGAATGAAAAAATTCCCAGCGATTTTTTCAAACCTTTTCGTTTCAATGGTTAAGGCAGGCGAAGAATCCGGTAGTTTGCCACAATCTTTACGTGCGGTAGGGGAGCAACTTGAGCGTACATATACCATAAATAGAAAAGTGAGAGGGGCGCTCACTTACCCTGCGATAATTTTGTCGGCAGTTTTTGGAATCGGTATTTTAATGCTTATTTATGTCGTGCCAACACTAACGAAAACATTTGCTGATTTGCATGTTGAGTTACCAACGAGTACAAAATTCATAATAAACACAAGTTCTTTTCTCGTTAATCACACTGCTCTCGTTATAATTGGATTGATATTTTTTATTTTTCTATCTTATCTTGGAATAAAAACACAAAAGGGACAGATATTTATTAGTTTTGTTTCTATGCATTTCCCTGTGATTAGTAAAATTGTTCAGGAATTTAATTCAGCGCGCGCCACAAGAACACTCTCTGCTCTTTTTACTGCAGGTGTTCCCGTTCAGTACGCAATTTCAATTTCTGCTGATGTTATGCAAAACGTTTACTTTAAAAAAGTGCTTATTGAAGCAGGTGAGAAGATAGAAAAAGGTTCGACATTATCCTCTGTTTTTAAAGACCATTCAGATCTATATCCAGTTATTGTTGGTGAGATGATTGAAGTTGGGGAGGAGACGGGGAAGCTTGCAGAGATGTTGATGAATATTGCCGTTTTTTACGAAGAAGAAGTTGAGGCTGCGACGAAAGACCTCTCTACTATAATTGAACCACTTCTTATGATTGTGATTGGCGCGGCAGTTGGCTTTTTTGCGGTATCAATGATTTCTCCAATGTATTCTGTTATGTCGGGAATTTAAAGTGTGGGATTGAGACAGGGGTCGTGCGTTTAATTTACCAAGATGAAAATATTTACAATACAAAAAAATAACGAGAGCGTGGTGAACGGTAAACAAGGACTTACCTTAATTGAACTTCTTGTTGTGATCGCCATTATGGCACTTCTCGGGAGTATTTTGTGGGGTGGCTTATCTAGTTATCGCGATGTTCAGGCGCTTGAAAGCGCAACAGATGTTGTCGTCGCAACATTGGGTGAAGCGCGTTCGCGAGCCACTTCGTCTGTTGGGAATAAACAGTACGGCGTACATTTTGCAGAAAGTAGCGTGACTCAATTCGAGGGAACTCAATATGCGAGTTCAAGTTCAAGTAATATAGTGACAAATTTAAACGGAGCGGTTTCGTTGTCGTTTGGTGGACTTACAGCATCATCAAGTGAAATTGTTTTTGAAAAATTTTCTGGAAGAGGGAGCGCCTCTGGCCAAGTGGTAATATTTTTACGAGGAGATCCCGCAAAGAATTTCATGGTTGTTATAGAGCCAACAGGTATCGCGTATCGTAAATAATTAAACGATGAAAATTTTTAAAAAAATATATCACGATAAAAATGGCTTCGGCTTGATTGAGGTGGTGATTGGAGTCGCTATTATCTCTATCTCGTTGTTTGCAATTATGTCTTCGGCGAGAGGAGCGGTTGATTTAAACCGTCGTGCCATTTCCGAAATAAAAGGAAAATTAATTTTAGAAGAGGGAAGCGAAGTGATCCGCTTTATGAGAGACAGTGCTTGGAATAACGTAAGTTCTCTTTCAACCACAACAACTTATTACCTAGCGACAACAACAACTGGGTGGATAGCAACAACGACGCAGAGTAAAATTGACGGACTTTTCTTGCGTCGGATTGTAGTGAGCGATGTTTTTCGCGGGACAGGAGACAAAATTTCTGAAAGCGGGGCTTATGATAGCGGAACAAAAAAGTTCACCGTTACTGTTTTGTACGAAGGGCGTTTTGGTACCACTACCAAGCAAACAACGTTTTATTTGAGTGATATTTTTGATAACTAAAATTTCTTTTATGAAAAAAGAGAATAAAAATAAAAATAGTGGTTACACTTTAGCAGAAATGCTCGGTTACCTTTTTGCTCTTAGCCTCATTTCCGTTTTAGTTGTAAATTCGCTTCTCGTACTTTCCAAAGCTTTTATTTCAATGAAAACATCCCGTGCTGTTGGTACAAGCGCCGTTGTTTCTTTTGATCAGATGGTGAAGGAGATTAGAAGCGCAAAGAGCATTGCTCCCTCTAGTGTCTTAAAAACAAACCCTGGAAAACTTGTTTTGACGATGCCTTCAGGTTCGCCGACAACAACGATAGAGTTTTCTTTGGGGAATTCAAACTCACTGCATAAGTTTGAGAATGGGGTAGACCAAGGTGTTTTGATTGCAACAGGAACAGAGGTTTCCAGACTCGTTTTCAGTGTTGCAACAACAACAAAAAGCACAGCGGTCTCTATTGAGATGATTATAAAGGATAGTACGGGGAGGACTTCAACAGAAGAGAGGTTTTTTTCAACAGCAACGGTGAGAACCTATTGATTAATGGTAAAGTTAAGAGATGA
This sequence comes from uncultured Candidatus Saccharibacteria bacterium, assembly GCA_964414265.1. Classification (GTDB taxonomy): domain Bacteria; phylum Patescibacteriota; class Minisyncoccia; order Phycocordibacterales; family VMEP01; genus VMEP01. The sequence goes on from CAYPVT010000011.1 coordinate 6,107, forward strand.
ACAAAAGAATTAACATTAATAATCAGAGTGGGCAGGCGGTTCTTACTGTTGTGGTTTTTTTACTTTCAATCGGAATGTCTATTGTTTATGGAGTCGTTTCACCAACATTAAAACAATCCGCTGTTGCTGAAAATTTTATACAATCAAGCCAGAGTTACGTGACCTCAGAGTCTGGAATTGAAGATGTTATTTACAGATTAAAAAAAGGAATGCAGGTCGGGGAAACTGAAGTTCTTTTAGTTGCAAACTCTACCGCAACAACAACAATTACCCCGGTTGGCAATAATGAAAAATCAATCACTTCTTCTGGTAATAGTTTAAATAGAGTGCGTAACACGAACGCCAACCTTGTTACTAAAAATGGAGTTACTTTTACTTATGGAGTACAGGCTGGAAATGGGGGATTTTTTATAGAAAATAGCGGTAAGGTTCTTGGAAATATTTATTCAAACGGGCCTGTTTTTGGTCAAAATCTTAACCTTGTTAAAGGGGATGTTGTTTCCGCTGGTTTTTACGGAATCATTAATGGTGTTCACGCAACAGGGACTGCCTATGCTCATATAATTAATAATTCCACTGTAGACAAAGATGCTTATTACAGTTCGTCTTTTAACGCGAGTGTTCTTGGAACGAGGCATCCTGGTAGTCCAGACCAGCCAAGCGCGTCTCTTCCAATTCCAGACACTACTATTTCTGCTTGGGAGCAGGAGGCCCTTGCAGGCGGTACTATTAGCCACCCATGCCCTTACGTCATAACAGGGAATAAAACACTTGGGCCAGTGAAAATTACCTGTGACCTTACTATTTCTGGAAGTGCAGTTGTGACGCTTAACGGTCCGGTGTGGGTTTCTGGTGACATAAGAATTAGGAATAACCCAGTCATTAAGGTTTCACCAACGCTTGGTCCTAAGAGTGTGGCGGTAATCGCTGATAATCCATATCATCGACACCACGATGATTGGCATGACGATAGTAATTATGGAGAGAGTCAGATTTCTGTTGAAAATTCGCCAACATTTCAAGGCTCTGGGGATACTGGTTCTTATATATTAATGATTTCTCAAAACAACGACGCAGAATTAAGTTATTACAATTGGTGGTCTGACTGGTGGGGAAATGAATGGCATAGTTGGTGGAGTGCGCCTGCGATTAATGTTGCCAATAGTGCGAATGGGGCAGTTCTTTTTTACGCCGGACATGGGGAGGTGTTACTTGAAGACAACGTTAGTGTAAAAGAGGTGACAGCCTATAGAGTTCGTTTAAAAAATTCAGCCCAGGTTACTTACGAAACAGGGTTATCCTCACTTCTTTTCTCTAGTGGCCCATCTGGTTCGTGGACGGTTAATGGTTGGGGGGAGGCTAGGTAGAAATATTTTTGATGGGTAACACCGTGTGTTACAATCAAACAAATGAAAAAAATTGTTATTGGTAACTGGAAGATGAATCCAGAAAAAGTGGACGAGGCAAAAAAGATTGCCGGTGGAATTGTTAAGGTATGTAAAAATTTAAAAAAAACAGAGGTTGCTGTTTGCCCACCAACCCTTTTTATCTCGGCGATAGCAGACACTCTACAAAAAACAAAAATCTCTATTGGTGCACAGGATGCTTTTTATGAACCAAAAGGCGCTTATACTGGTTCTGTGTCAGTTGATATGCTAAAGAGAATTGGGGTTAAGTACATTATTTTGGGACATTCTGAAAGAAGGGAGCTTGGGGAGACGGATGAGCTTGTTAACAAGAAGTTAAAAGTTTGTTTGAAAAATAAAGTGACCCCAGTTGTTTGTGTCGGCGAGAAAGTTCGAGACGCGCACGGATATTATCTAGCCTTTATAAAAAAAGAAATTGAACATTCCTTGTCTGGGGTTAAAAGAAAAGATTTGAAGGACGTGATTATTGCCTACGAGCCAGTATGGGCGGTTGGGAGTAAAGCACTTAAAGCAATTGAAGCGAGCGATCTTTCTGAAATGGTGATTTATATAAAGCGCACTCTTACCGATTTGTTTGGGTCTGCTGCCGCGCAATCGGTTAGAATTTTGTACGGAGGTTCGGTTAATAAAGAAAATGCTGGAGAGTTTTTTAACGGAAGTGGGTTAAGCGGTTTACTTGTTGGTCGTGACAGTCTTGATGTGAAAAAATTTGGAGACATAGTTTTGCTTACCGAAGAGGTGGCTTCCCTAAAATAATGATATGAAATTATTAACTATTCCTAAAAATTTAAAATTAAAAGGGCGACGCGTTTTAATACGCCTTGATTTAAATGAGCCGGTTGAAAAAGGAAAAGTGGTTAATGATTTTAGAATAAGGCGAGCACTTCCTACACTACAGTTTTTGGTTAAGAGTGGAGCAAAGGTTGTTGTGCTTAGTCATTGTAGTAAAAAAGAAGATACCTTAAAAACGGTTGCGCTTTATTTAAATAAATTTATTAAAGTCGGTTTTGTTCCAGATGTTTGTGGTGCTATCGCAGAAGAATCAATAAAAAGAATGGCAGACGGGAGTGTTATCGTTTTAGAAAACTTGAGACAAGAAGATGGAGAAGAAAAAAATGAGTTATCGTTTGCAAAGAAGTTGGCTAAATTTGGCGATATTTATATAAATGAAGCATTCTCCGTTTCTCACAGAAAGCATGCCTCTATTGTTTCGCTACCGAAACTTTTACCTTCATATGCAGGCTTCCTTTTCGCCGAGGAAGTCACAGCTCTTTCTCGTGTAATTAAACCAAAGCAACCACTTTTGATGATTATGGGGGGCGCAAAATCGGAAACTAAATTACCACTTATAAAAAAATATTTACCAAAAGCATCAAGTATTTTTGTTGGCGGGGCGCTTGCTAACAGTTTCTTGAAAGAAGATGGTTATGAGGTAGGAAAATCTCTCGCGGATAAAAACACAAAAGCATTGAGTCCTCTTTTGAAAAATAAAAAAGTATTTTTACCAGTTGATATCGTTGTGAGAAATGGGGCGGTTAAGTGGATAGACGAGGTTTTAAAGAGTGAATGTATTGTTGATAACGGACCAGAATCAATTTTCATATTAGAAAACATGATTGGAAAAGCAAAGACAGTTATTATTAACGGCCCACTCGGTATTTATCAAGACGGATTTGGGGCTGGTACTGAAAAACTTTTGAAAATATTAGCAAAATCAAATTGTGCTGTGTTTATCGGAGGTGGGGATACTGTTGCTTTAGTTTCCAAATTAAAACTTGAGAAAAAGTTTTCGTTCGTCTCAACGGGTGGCGGAGCGATGCTTGATTTCTTGGTTAATGAAACTTTGCCAGGGACAAAAGTTCTGTCTCGCTAATTTTTAAGATTCAATTTAATTTTTTCTGCAGTTTCAGACATCTCTTTTTCGGTGTAGTTTTTCCCGGGCCAATGCTTGAGCCCATCACCAGAGAGACGAGGAATTATATGGAGATGTAGGTGAAAAACGAGTTGCCCCGCAGCGCCACCGTTGTTGCTTATGATATTTATACCGTTGGCGCCAACGGCTTCTTTGATAGAAAGAGAAAGTTTTTTAAGTACCGGTGTTATTTTTTCGAGAGCTTCTGTTTCAATGTCAAAAATATTTTGCGAATGTGTTTTAGGAATGAGAAGTGTATGTCCAATATTTACTGGATTAATATCTAAAAAGGCAAAGGTGTGTTCGTCTTCGTAAATTTTTTCAGAGGGTATTTCGCCTTTAATTATTTTGCAAAAAATACAGTTTTTTTCTTCGTTTGTTGTTTCGCTGTCCATGTGACCAATTGTACGTAATTTACCTCAATTTTCAAACCACATATGTTGTTTTTAAAAGTAAAAAACAACATATGCTAAAATGTCACAACCTAAATGAAAGAAAACTACAAAATAAAGGATGAAATTCCAGATAAGGACAGAGAAAAATTGGCTCAATACGGGGAATTACTTGCAAAACTACTATATAACCGTGGAATAAAAGAAGCAGATGAGGCGGGCAGATTTTTAAACCCAGACTACGAGCGTGACACCCATGACCCATTTTTGATTTTGAACATGGAGCGTGTGGTGGACCGTATTATAAAAGGAATTGACGAAGAAGAAAAAATTATTATTTACGGAGATTATGATTGTGACGGTATTCCTGGGTCAGTTATTCTTCATGACTTTTTTAAGAAAATCGGTTATAAAAATTTTTTGAATTATATTCCACATCGCAACCACGAAGGATACGGTTTGAATCGTGGGGCAGTAGAACAATTTGCTCGTGATGGTTTTACTTTAATCATTACTGTTGATTGTGGAATAACAGATGTGGAAGAAGTTGCTTTGGCAAATGAATTAGGTATTGATGTAATTATCACCGACCACCACTTGCCACAGGCGATTCTTCCAGATGCTTACGCGGTTATCAACTCAAAACAAGAAGGTGATACCTATCCTGATAATATGCTTTGTGGGGCAGGAGTTGCTTTTAAATTAGTGCAGGCACTTTTGTTTAAAGGGCGCGAAAAGTGGAAAGTTCCAACTGGGTGGGAGAAATGGCTTCTTGATATGGCGGGACTTTCTACGATTGCAGACATGGTTCCGCTTGTAAAAGAAAATCGTGCTCTCGCGCATTTCGGCATTTCTGTTTTAAGAAAATCACGACGACCAGGGTTTCAAAAACTTTTACGAAAAATGTTTATGGATCAGCGTTATGTCACTGAAGATGATATTGCCTTCATGATTGCACCGAGAATAAACGCGGCAAGCCGACTTGATGTTCCGTTTGAAGCGTTTCGCTTACTTTCAACGAACGACGAAACGATAGCTGACGAACTTTCTAGTCATCTGCAAAACATAAACGAAGGGAGAAAGGGGATGGTGCTCTCTATTATGAAGGAGGTAAAACAGACAATGGAAAAAAGGGAGCTTCGGGAAATTATCGTTATTGGAAATCCTTCTTGGAAGCCTGGGGTTGCCGGACTTGTCGCAACACGACTAGTTGAAGAATATGACAGGCCGGTTTTTGTTTGGGGTTCTGACGAAAATAACACTCACCTAAAAGGATCTTGTCGTTCTGATGGAACGGTTAATTTAGTAGAGCTTATGGTGAGCGTACCCACAGGAACATTTTTAGATGTTGGCGGTCATGAGTTTTCTGGTGGGTTTTCGGTTTCACACGAGGCAATTCATTTTTTAGAAGACACTCTTGTTTCGGCATATCTTAATTTGCCGAAGAAAGAAAAAACGTCGGGCGCAATCGAGGTTGACGCAGAGTTAACCCTCGACAGCGTGACTAAAGATAACTACAAACACATTGAAAAGCTTGCACCGTTTGGTGTTGGTAATCATAAACCAACATTTATTTTTAGAAATGTTATTCCAGAAGAAGTGCGAGCTTTTGGTAAAGGGAAAAATCATTTGGAAATTATTTTTAAGAATACAAAAGGAGTGTCAGTTTCAGCTATCGGATTTTTTTCAACATCTGATGATTTTGATACTCCAGTTGAAGTGGGGACTCCGATTGATATGGTGGCAACTTTTGAAAAATCAATGTATCGAGGAATTGAAAAACTTCGCTTGAGGATTGTTGATATTTTTCCAAAAAGCTAGAATGGAGATAGGACTTATGTGTTTGGATAAGATTTTAAGTTAAACAAAGATTTTTTGTATTTAACTATCCCAAAATATCTTTGAAAAACATTGCGGAGCACGGCGGTGCGAGCATAGTAAATTTTCAGCAGAAAATTACACGTGTTTTGAAAAGGTATTTTAAAAAAGATTATTCAATAAAAAAGCCCACCAGGCACGTAAGTTACAATTTATCTAAAAGTTTATGTCTAAACAAATTTCTAACGGGGCAAGCGTAATAATTTTTACAGACGGAAGTTCTCTTGGAAATCCAGGGCTTGGTGGTTGGGGAGCAGTTTTAGTTTATGGTTTAAAAGTTGTTGAGCTTGGCGGGGGGGAGAAACATACTACTAATAACAGGATGGAAATGACCGCAGTTGTTGAGGCGCTTAACTTAGTTAAAAAACTAAAAGTGGGTGGCGACAAATTGATTATTCACACTGATTCAAGTTACGTAATTAATGGAATTACAAAATGGATTTATGGGTGGGAAAAGAAAAATTGGATAGGAGTAAATAAAAAAGAAATTTTAAATAAGGATTTATGGGTGAAGCTTCAGGCAGAAACTAAAGGAAAAGAAATTGAATGGAAACATGTGCGTGGTCACGTTGGAATTGCCGGGAACGAGAGAGCTGATTTTTTGGCGACAATGTGCGCAAGCGAACAAAACTGGAAAAAAGAAAAATTTTTTGAAGGGCCAGTTTCAAAATATCCGTATGACATTTTGAACACAAAACCAAATGCAATAAAATCTGACTTGCGCGCAAAAACAAAATCAAAAAAGAAAAGTTCTAGCGCAAAAGCATACTCATACTTATCACTTGTCGACGGAAAACTTATGCGTCATCAAACGTGGGCAGAGTGTGAAAAAAGAGTGAAGGGTGTTCCAAAAACAAAATTTAAAAAAGCATTTTCTAAAGAAGATGAAATATCTATTGCAAAAGAGTGGGGAGTAAAATGAATAAACGGCTTGCAGTTAATGCAAGCCGTTTTTAAGGTTTCTCCTCCTCCATTTTCACTAGTGGAATTTTCCCGAGCCCAAGTTTTGTTGTTGGGGTCCAAGGCTTAATTTCCACTAATACCTTTGGTTCAAACATCGGTATTTTCCCGACCGAACACTTAAGGATGTGCCGATTGAAAAATTCGTCGTGATAGAAAGTACCTAACACAAGAAAGGTATCTTTGTGCCAAGAAGTTTTCTCGCAGTACGTAAGGACTTCACACAGATTTGCATACCGATAGAGAGCCCTATCAGCAAGCGCCTGTTCCCTCAGTTCTTTTTCAAATTGCTCAACGGAAACATTGCTACCTACCACAGTAAAAACGATTTGAGCTCGGTAGGAATTTTCTTTGGAAACAAAATAACTTGGTGTTTTTGCGTGAGAGACGAGGCGTGCGTTTTCTTGTAATTCCATGACCGCACTACCATTGTCTTTCTTTTCAGATAATGCCGGATGGAGGAATCCGGCATAGCGTTCGTATTCTGTCGAGATGACCAAAATATTTCCACTAGGTTCGATCTTCATGAGAGGCCTTTCAAAAGAATTGCCTAAAGGCATTCTTCCATAAGCTTTTGTTTTTGTATATATCTTCGCGGTATTATAAATGAGTGAAAAATAATTCACTTATCGTTTTATTTTTAGGTATTGCTTTGGGGATTATCGGTGAATCGTATTTACGGTTTGGTTTTTCTTTTTTGGTTTTGTTTTTTCTTCTTTCAATAGTATTTTCTTTTTTAAAATATTTCACAGAAAGACAATTTTCATTTTTTCTTTTATCTTTATTTTTTCTCGGGGTGGCGCTTGGTGCCATGCGGGCAGATTACTCAGATTATAAATATAATCAGACTAAAAATGATCTAAATATTTTTATTGGAGTACCCCACAGCTTTGAAGGCATTGTTTTGGGTGGTGTTTCACACAAAGAACAAACAGTAAAATTTTCTGTTTCACTGGATAATGTTCTTGTTGGTGGAGAAAAAGAAAAAATTAAAGGAAATGTTTCCATAACTGCTTCTCGGGAGACAGACGTTTCTCACGGTGACACCATTAAATTTTTGGGAACAATTGCCGAGCCAAAAAGTTTCGTGACAGATAAGGGAAATATTTTTAATTATCAAGAATATTTAACCACTCGTGGTGTTCACGCGGTCGTTTTGTATCCAAAGATAAATAAGATTGAGGGTAGTGGTATCAATATCATTGGGAAACTTGTGTACCTAAAAAACTCTTTTGAAGAGAAAACTAAAACTATTTTTCCTGAGCCAGAAGCGTCTTTACTAAATGGAATTTTATTTGGAACTAACGATTCGCTTGGTGAACCACTTACAACGAATCTTAAAAATACTTCAACGATTCATATCGCCGTATTGTCTGGTTACAACATCGCTCTAGTTGTCGTTGCGTTATTGTTTTTGACTTCGTTTTTACCAAAAAGAATTAGCATTCTTTTTTCAGTCTGCGGAATTATCTTGTTTGTGGCGATGGTTGGGGCGGAACCACCAGCTGTGCGTTCTGCAATTATGGCAGTGATTGCTCTTCTAGGAATTATTTTAGGAAGACCATACGACGCGGGGCGAGCTTTATTTATTACTATGGTTCTAATGCTTTTAGAGAACCCCGCGATTTACAGTAACCCATCTTTTATTCTTTCTTGTCTTGCAACTTTTGGAATAATATTTTTTACACCAATAGTTTCTTTATTTTTTTCTTTTTTAACAAACAGATATAATTTTCGAGAGCTTTTTTCAACCACAATTTCAGCGCAGTTTTCTGTAACACCATATTTAATTTATCTCACAGGGTTGTTTTCAATTACTGCGCTACCAGCAAATATTCTCGTTCTTCCTGTTGTCCCGTTTATTATGATTTTTGGTTTTATTTCTGTTTTGGCCAGTTTTATTATTGGGATATTTGCTTTTCCTTTTATCGCAATAACACACGCACTACTTACCTATCTCGTGTCAGTCGTTTCTTTTTTTGGAGGATTGTCCTTTACAGCAATCAAGCTCAGTGGTTTTTCTCAAACGATAACGTTTTTGATTTATGGTTTAATTATTGTAGTTTTTTTATTTACAAAAAAACTAATTAAAAAATGAAAACAAATTTTCAAAAATATTATCCAATATTCTTTATCGTAATTTTAATTGCGGTTAATATTTTTATTTGGAATGTAGTTTTGCGCGATGAGAAAACAAAAGAACTCACCGTCGCTTTTTTGGACGTTGGTGCCGGAGATTCAATTTATATCGAGGCACCAAATGGAAATAAAATGTTGATTGACGGAGGTCCAGATAGAAGTGTTGTTCGTGAGCTTTCAGAAATCATTCCGTTTTATGAAAGAACTATTGATGTGGTATTGGCGACACATCCTGACAAAGATCATATTGGAGGGTTGATTGATGTTTTAAAAAATTACGATACCAAAATAATTTTAACAACAGGCGCAACTTCAACGACCGAGACAGACAAAGCTTTCGGAAAGGCCATTTTTGATGAAGAAAAAATGGGAGCAAAAAATATTTTAGTAAGACGTGGAAATGTTGTTAAGTTGTCGGAAGATGTTTTATTTACCGTTCTTTATCCTGTTGCTATTAGCCCTAAAGAACCAACAAACGATACTTCAGTCGTCGGAATACTAACTTATGGTAATCAATCTTTTTTACTAACAGGGGATGCTCCACAGAAGGTAGAAAGGTATTTAGTTTCTGTTGATGGAAAAAAATTAAAAGCTCAGGTTTTAAAACTCGGACATCATGGTTCTAAAACATCTTCAAGTGAAGTTTTTATCGGAAATGTTTCGCCAGACTATGCAATTATTTCAACTGCCAAGAAAAATAGATACGGGCATCCAAATAAGGAAGTAATTGATTTGTTAAAAAAATACAATATTCCAACACTCGCGACCTACGATTCAGGAAAAATAATCTTTAAGACAGACGGAGAAATTCTTACTCATAATTAAAAAACCCCTTGATATTATCGTAGGGTTTTTTTGTTTGCGTGACAGACAGTCACTAGATATGGGCTTTCGTAATCGCCGCCGAGACGGTCTTCCGGATGTTTTCGTAGATAGGAAAGTCAGGGTGTATCGCCGCTTTGAAATTGCGCTCGATTACATCAAGCCCAGGGAAGCCCTTTTCCCCACCGATCACAATCCGAAGAAAATGGTTGTGCATCAGTTGCCCGCGCCATTCGCCAAGTTCTCCGCGGGTATCTGTTGCGTACGGCAGGCCATCATTGCGTGGGTGCACCCTGCTTTCTTCGGGGAGCCAAAAAATGATGCACCCGTGCGTTCCTGCAAGGTGGAGATAGTGCCTTTCCCAATCAAGCTGGTGTTCGTAGACATCAATTTTCCCCGATGCCTTGAAGTTTCGCGGGTAATGGGATTGCCCGTAGCGACACGGGATAGCTATAAGGAAGTCATGTTCGTCGAGCTGACGCTTAATCTCGAAACACATTTCTTGTTGCCAGTCACCACCGCCCTGGACCGGGCCTGCGAGGAAAAAGACGGGGGGATTCCCATAGTCGAAAGGCCTCACATGTTCCTTGGGTAGGATAATTTTCACGAGGTACTCCTTTTTTAAGGTTGATCTTATTTCAAGCTACATCAAATTAATTTGTCATGCAAGATAAAACCCGCCGAGTGGCGGGTTTTGTTTATTTTACAGAAGGGTGAAGTAGGTGTTTGCCTGCTTTCATACAGCGGGTACATATTTTTTGGCGTTTTCCGTCGGTCATTTTTGCCCATTGCAAATTAACCTGGAGTCTAACTTTTCCAGTTGGGTTGAATTTAGTAGCACGAATACGGTTGGAATATCCGCCACCTACTAGACTCCCTCTCTCACAAATTGGACAAATTTTCGCCATGGATTTAGTCGCCGTATGCTATCATGTGCTTCATATATATGCAATCCCATTAGAAATTGTGCCTGCATATGATATGGGTGGTTAAAGGTATAATGGGCGGGATTTATCCCGTTAGAAATCAAGGTGTTATGTTTATGGCACGGTTGTAAAATTTAGAGAAAAAATGAAAAAACAGAGATTTATAAGTAAGTTAAACAATGGAAGTGTCTTCACTTCTAATTTCTAACGGGATGCAAGAAATCGACTTCATTTTCACAATTGCCGCCCTAATCATGTCTGTAGTTGTTCATGAGGTTTCTCACGGGTATGTCGCCGATATTTTAGGCGACCCAACAGCGCGTTTTTCGGGACGACTAAACCTTAATCCACTAAAACACCTTGATCCGATAGGGTCTTTTCTTGTTCCAGTACTCTCCTATTTTTCTGCTGGATTTCTTTTTGGTTGGGCAAAACCGGTTCCATATAATCCATACAACCTAAAAAACCAAAGATGGGGCGAACTTATGGTTTCAGCAGCCGGCCCACTTTCAAACTTTTTGATTGCAATTGTCTTTGGTTTAATTATTCGTTTCTCTTCTAATCTTGGAATAGAGAGCGCAGCTTTCCTTTCACTTTCAGCTTCAATTGTATTTCTTAATATTATTTTAGGTGTTTTCAATTTAGTGCCGATTCCACCACTCGACGGCTCGAAGGTTCTTTTTTCCCTCTTACCTTTAAAATTTAGATATATACAAGATATCCTAGAGCGTTATTGGCCAATCGCCCTTATAATTTTCATCTTTTTCCTTTGGCAGTTTATTGCGCCAATTGCTCTCTTTTTGTTCATACTTATAACCGGCGGAACGCTTTAGTTTTTCTGTTTGGTTTTTCTTAAAAATCTAGACTTTTTCTTTTGAAAAACATTACGGAGTCTGGCGAGGCGAGTATAGAAAAATTTAGCAAAATTTTATCGTGTTTTTCAAAAGAACAAAGTGAAAATAGGGAATTTACCAAAAATCGTTACTTGTAATGAAGCACTTGGTAAGCGCCGTAGGCTGGGGCTTGCATTAAATTCAGTTGAATAGTAGTATTTCCCCACAAGCCTCATTGAGGCAGTTTAATTTTTTCATGCCCACAATTAATCAACTTTCCAAAAAAGGAAGAAAGAAAATAATCCGCAAACCAAAAGCGGTGGCTTTACTCAAGGGTTTCAATTCCATTCAGAATAGACCTATTTTCTATAACTCTCCTTTTAAGCGTGGTGTTTGTACAAAAGTTACAACTACAACCCCTAAGAAACCAAACTCAGCTCTTCGTAAAATCGCCCGTGTTCGCCTTTCAAACGGAATGGAAGTGACAGCCTACATCCCTGGCATTAAGCACAACTTACAAGAACACGCAGTTGTCGTTCTTCGTGGTGGACGTGTCAAAGACCTAACTGGAGTTCGTTACCACATCGTTCGTGGTGTGCTTGATACGACAGGGGTTGAGAACCGCAAGCAAAGCAGAAGTCTTTATGGTGCTAAAAAAGCAAAAGTTGGCGCAAAAAAATAATTTAATATGAGAAAAAAAGTAAAAAATCGAAATATCCCTGGTCCAGACCTACAATATAATTCTCCTAAGGTGGAGAAGTTTATAAATTATGTTATGGGAAGTGGAAAGAAAAACACTGCCAGAAAAATAGTTTACGGAGCTTTCGATATTATTAAGGAAAAGACAAAGAATCCTAATCCGCTTGAGATTTTTGATCTAGCTCTCAAGAACGCGAGCCCAGTGATGGAAGTTCGTTCGCGCCGAATCGGTGGGGCAAATTATCAGGTTCCTCGTGAAGTTCGCCCAGAAAGACGCATGATGCTCGCATATCGTTGGATGATTGACGCGGCAAAATCAGGAAAAGGACGCCCAATGCACGAAAAACTAGCCGATGAATTAATTGGAGCAAGTAAAAACGAAGGAATCGCTATTAAAAAAAGAGACGATACCCACAAAATGGCAGAAGCCAACAAGGCATTTGCCCACTTCACTTGGTAGAGAAAGAAAAACAAAAGACCCGCGAAAGCGGGTTTTTGTTTGACATATTCTATTAATTAATGTATTGTGCGACAAGTTATCGTGGTCTAATCAAACAAACGGGAGATATATCATGGGAGACAGAGCTTTGTTGAGGAAAATACCGCAAGAAATCCAAAAGCGGTATAACATTGGGCCGGAGGTCGAGGTGGTCGTGAGCGGCGAAAGCATGGGAGGCAACTTCTCCTTCGAAAACCTCAATGGCCAGACCGTGGGTATCGACGCGGTGGAGCTGTCTGGCACCGGAATCACAATTCAGTTCCTGTAGTCGTTTCGCGTTATTATGCTTTAACACCCCGCAATGTGCGGGGTGAGTTGTTTTTAGGTTGTTAATTTAATCAAAATGTGTAAATATGTCGCTTATTGCCGTTAAGGGCTTTTATTTCGACAAGCGAGGAGCGCGTGGAAAATTCTTATTTTGTACAGCGTCCGAGTGAAGGCGAAGCAAAGTGGTTTAAAACACTTTATTTTTTTGTATTTAACTTTAATAAATAATTAATTTTTATGAATCGCGATTACCCATTAGAAAAAACAAGAAACTTCCTAAACCGCGCCAAAGGCGCGGTCGGACGAACATTTGCAGGAGCAAATGTTTTAGTCGGAATTATTAAAATCGGATTTGGCACCAAATTATATGAATAGAGATTATCCACTAGAAAAAACAAGAAACTTTGGAATTATTGCCCACATCGATGCTGGTAAAACAAC
>CAYPVT010000011.1:19401-22090 GCA_964414265.1 uncultured Candidatus Saccharibacteria bacterium
TAGAAAAAACAAGAAACTTTGGAATTATTGCCCACATCGATGCTGGTAAAACAACCACGACTGAACGCGTGCTTTATTACACCGGAAAATCTCACAAGATTGGTGAAGTTCACGAAGGCGATACTGTTATGGATTGGATGGAGCAAGAGCGTGAGCGCGGTATCACAATCACGTCTGCGGCCACAACTTGTTTTTGGGTTCCTACCTACGAAGGAGGTGATAAGGCAAAAGGATTTCGTTTTAATATTATTGACACACCTGGACACATTGATTTCACAGTTGAGGTGAAGCGTAGCTTACGTGTTTTAGACGGCGCCGTTGTTGTTTTCGATGGTGTTGCTGGAGTTGAACCACAGTCAGAAACAAACTGGCGTTACGCCGATGAAGGACAAGTGCCAAGAGTTTGTTTTATAAACAAACTAGACCGTACCGGTGCATCTTTTGAAAAATCGTACCAATCAATATTAGACAGACTAAGTAAAAGCGCCATTCGCGTGCAGATTCCTATCGGAGAAGAAGAAAAACATGAAGGAGTTGTCGACCTTTTGAAAATGAAGGCATATCGATTTGAGGGGAACATGGGAGACGATGTTGTTGAGAGTGAAATTCCAGAAAACCTTAAGGCTGATGCAGAAAAATACAGAAACGAGCTCGTAGAAAAAATAGTTGAAAATGATGAGAAGTTTTTAGGGGAATATCTTGAAGGAAAAGAAATTTCAATCGAGGATTTGAAAAAAATAATGCGTAAGGCGGTTATTGGAAATAAAATTTTCCCAGTATATTGTGGTTCTGCGTTGAAAAATAAGGGAGTTCAGCTTGTTTTGGACGGCGTTGTTGAATACTTGCCAGCTCCAACAGACATTCTTCCAGCAAAAGGTATTGACCCAAGAACAGGGGCAGAGATTACACGCTCCGCTTCAGATGCGGAACCGTTTTCTGCGCTTGCTTTCAAACTTCAGACAGACCCATTCGTTGGTCAACTCACATTCTTCCGTGTTTATTCTGGAACGGTTGAAGCTGGTTCGTATTTATACAACTCAACTAACGGAGAAAAAGAACGATTAGGTCGTATCTTGAGAATGCACGCCAATCAAAGAGAGGAAGTGAAGAAGGTTTTTGCCGGAGAAATTGCGGCAGCTGTTGGTTTAAAGAGCACAAGAACATCGGATACTCTTTGTGATGAAGCAAACCCTATTCTTTTGGAACGTATTGTGTTTGCTGAACCTGTTATTTCTCTTCGTATTGAACCAAAAACAAAAGCAGATCAAGAGAAAATGGGTATGGCGCTACACAAACTTGCCGATGAAGACCCAACGTTTAAAGTTTCAACTGACGCCGAGACCGGTGAAACAATTATCTCTGGTATGGGTGAGTTACACCTTGAAATTATTGTTGATCGCATGAAGCGCGAATTTTCTGTTGAAGCAAATGTTGGGAAACCACAGGTTGCCTACAAAGAAACAATCACTAAGGAGGCAGAGGTTGATAACAAATATATTCGCCAGACTGGTGGTCGTGGACAATATGGTCACGTTAAAATTAAAATCAAACCTCTTTCAAAAGAAGCGCCTGAAAACCTACCAAGAAATACAAAGCGTGAAAAAGGATTTGAATTCATCAACAATATTAAAGGAGGTGTTATCCCGCTTGAATATATTCCAGCGGTTGAAAAAGGTTTGCGTGAAGGTATGGATAGAGGTGTGCTTGCTGGATTTAAACTCGTTGATATTTCTGTTGACCTCTATGACGGTTCTTTCCACGAAGTCGACTCGTCTGAAATTGCCTTTAAGATAGCGGCATCACAGGCTCTTCAAGAAGCAGCTCGCAGGGCCAGTCCTGTTATCCTTGAACCTATTATGAAAGTTGAAGTTGTTACCCCAGAAAAGTTCATGGGTGACATCACTGGAAATCTTTCATCGAAACGAGCTCAAATCGAAGGTATGACCGACCGCGGAATGCTTAAGGTTATCTCGGCAAAAGTTCCATTGTCTGAAATGTTCGGATACATGACATCTCTACGTTCACTCACAGAAGGACGCGCCGGATTTACAATGGAGTTTGATCATTACGACACTGTGCCCGCAAACATTGCGAAAAGTATTATTGAAACTCGCACAACTGGTAGCACTTCAACCGAATAAAATAATTACAAGGTTCGACCTTGTAAGGTTGCATAAGAAAAGCGGACCGTGTGGTCCGCTTTTTGCTTTTTTTTGCTGGTAATTAATCCCGCAAAACTTCTTCGTGACGGTAGACTTTTCCCAGAAACAAATAATCGTCACCGTCGGGGACAATGGCGTTCTCGAAGATGCTGGCGGGGTTGTCTGGGCAAATTTCCTTTACCAAGTCCCATATTACCCGCGCCGAATCGGCCACACTGTTTCCTTTGGAAAACCGCATCTCTACCTCACCGGCAAAGACCAGTGAAGCGTCTTGTGGAGCAGGGTGGGTAAAAGTTGGAATCAATTCACCGGTCTCCGCATTGAAGAAAGTATTCAATTTAGCCAATTTGGGCTCCTCTCGGTTTGATTTGTTTGAATTGGTACAACCTAGAGCATATTATTCATACATATTGAATTTTTGTCAATTCTAAAAAAGAAATCACTCTATTTTAAAGTTTCCTGTTTTTGTTGTAATTGCATAAGTTCACATACATATGGCACTCCTCTTAATTGAGGATATGCGCCAA
>CAYPVT010000012.1:0-1223 GCA_964414265.1 uncultured Candidatus Saccharibacteria bacterium
GCTATGATGAAGGGATTAAACAGAGAGGAGTGCCATATGTGGTGGACGCATACAACAAGTTGCATTTTAGGGGTTGTTTTGTTAACATAACGCAACTGTGTTTAAGTCTCGGTTTTTTCTAGAGATGCTTTAAAAACACGGGAATTCTTAATTTTATGGATGAAAAAGAACTAACTGTATACGAAATTGGATACCTCCTTGTTCCAGAGCTTTCTGAGGGGGATGTTTCCGCTGAAACAGGCAATCTAAAAGACACAATCTCATCTTTAGGTGGGCTTATGTTGGCAGATGGATATCCTAAGTTAATTGAACTTGCTTACCCAATGAGAAAGGCTGTTGCTAACGTTTGGCACACTTACACAAAGGGCCATTTTGGTTGGGTAAAGTTTGAGATGGCAGCCTCTGAGACAGCTGCTCTAAAAGAAAAGCTTGATCAAAACAAAAAAGTGATTCGTTTTCTTTTCATAAAAACTTCCCGTGAAGATACTATGTCCCAAAAAAGAGTTCCAGTAAGATCTTCAAAAGGAAAAGGCCAAACTGAAGGAGAAGTGGTAGCTGAAGTTTCAGAGGTTGAGCTTGATTCTGCTCTTAAAGAATTAGTTAAAGAAGAATAAAAATAGAGTATGTATGTAAACAAAGCAATTATTTATGGAAACCTTACTCGCGACCCTGAGTTGAGGTCTTTACCAACAGGAAACAAGGTTACAAGTTTCTCTGTTGCAACAAATAGAACTTGGAAAGGGCAAGATGGGACACGCCAAGAGGCTGTTGATTTCCATAATATCGTTGTGTTTGGAAGACAAGCAGAAACGGTTGCTCAGTATTTAAAAAAAGGTTCCGGTGTTTTTATTGAAGGAAGAATGCAAACAAGAAGCTGGGATCCAGGTGACGGTGTCAAAAAATACCGTACCGAAGTTATTGCAGATCGCGTGCAGTTCGGACCAAGAACAGGCGGAGCTCCAGCTGGAAATGCTAATTACAGTGAAACACCATCAGCTCCAATTGAAACAGGTGCTGATGAATCGATTGAGTATCCAGAAGGCGACATTAATCCAAACGACATTCCTTTTTAATAAAAATTAAAAAAATATTATGACAGACAAAAAAAAGTGTTACTTCGCTTCAAATAATATAAAGCACATCGACTATAAAGATGTTGAAGTTTTAAAGAAATTCTTGAACCCACACGCACGTATGGTTTCTAAGAAATTTTCTGGTGTTAG